>NZ_CP162129.1:1387500-1757500 GCF_040834005.1 Paenibacillus sp. PL2-23 | reverse complement strand
GAGAACGACCAATGGAGCCAAAAACTGCCCGAATGGCTGGCAGCAAGCAAGGCGCTCTGCTCGGAAGGAACTGTTGCCTCGTATATCCCCGAGCTGTCCAAGGCGCCCCAGAGCGCGCTGGGCATACATATTATGGACCAGAAGGGCGGCGGCATCACGGCTGGAGATTGCGGACTTTCCTTTACGATGCAGAGCATATCCAAGGTGTTTACATTACTGCTTGCGTTAATGGATAACGGCGAGAAGATTGTATTCGACAAGGTTGGCATGGAGCCGACCGGGGATAATTTCAATTCGATGCTCAAGCTTGAGCTTGTTCAGCCAGGTATTCCGTTTAATCCGCTCATTAACGCGGGCGCGATTGTCATCTCTTCGCTGATCGGGGGGAACGGTCCCGAGGAAAAGGCTGAGCGGACGCTGCAATTTTTCCGCAAGCTTGCGCACAACGATAAGCTCCAGGTTGATCTCGACGTATACCGTTCAGAAGCAGAAAGCGCCGACCTGAACCGGTCAATGGCTTATTTCCTCAGGGATAACGGTGTGCTGACCGGCAAGGTTAACGACGTGCTCGATGTGTATTTCCGCCACTGCTCCATTCAAGTCCGGTGTGAAGACCTCGCCCGAATGGCGCTTGTGCTCGCCTTCGACGGAAGGGATCCCATTACGGGAATTCGTCACATTCCGCGCCGGTATGTCCAGATCGCCAAAACGTTTATGGTAACCTGCGGCATGTACAACGCGTCCGGCGAATTCGCCATTGATGTTGGACTGCCCGCCAAAAGCGGAGTTGCCGGCGGCATCCTCACTCTGGTTCCGGGTCGTTATGGCATTGGTGTGTATGGCCCCGCGCTTAATCCTAAGGGAAACAGCATCGCAGGCGTTCATTTGCTGGAGACCTTATCCAAGGAGCTGGACTGGAGCCTGTTCTAATAATCACACAGTCAGCCCTGCAGTCCAGCAGCCATAGAGCCCTCCCGGTCCCGCTAACCTGAACGACATATAGCCCCTATTGGTAGACGGCATATATTTTCCACGTGCCGTCTTCCACCTTTTTCAAATAATACAACCCGTCATTGGATTGCGTATCCACCGATTCTTCGCCGTCAATGGAATACGTGAACCGCGCAGCGCCGCCGAAGGATTCCACTATCGCAAATCGATTGGTGCTCATCACAACATTCATATTTCGTGGCGATGTCTCTTCCATGCTCATGGCATACCCCTCGTCCGCAATAGCTTGCAGCACTTCCCCATAAGCTTGGTTAGCCGCCAGTTGGAAAGCGGTATAATGCTTCGAATAGCCCTCCGTCAGCGACCCCAATTCCTGCCCATTAATTGCGTTGTATTCCAACGTGTCTGAAGCCGTAATCACCGATTTCAGCAGCTCTCCGTTCGGCATGTCAGTCTGCTGGGCATCCAGCGCGCGCTTCAGCATGACAATGGCCTCGGAGCGTTTGGCGTTGGCGAAGGGTTTGAAGGACTGCTCTGTTATACCGTTTACGATAACTGCATTGTAAGCTTCCAGAATATAAGGCGAAGCATAGTATGGCGGAACGTCATGAAACGGCAGCTTATTCGTATAAGGAACATATGTGAGTGTGCCCTGAAAAGCGCGCATAATCATCGTGGCGATGTCGCCTCTCTCGATGAGCTTATTGGGACCAAATTCATATTCGTTTTGACCGTTCACAATACCTAACGAGCTGGCAATACGGATCGGCTCATTATACCATTTGTCCGCCTGCACATCCGTAAACGATTTGCCGGAATGGACACCCGTCAATCCCAGCACGCGAACCAGCAGCGCAACAAATTCGGCTCTTGTAATAGGGTGGTCCGGCCTGACGGCAACCTGTCCGCTCGCATCCAGGTAGCCCTTCAGAAGATCCGCCATCACAAAGTTGTCCAGCTCCTCATATGCCCAATGCCCCTCTATATCTATGGGAAAATACATGCCCATATCCGTCGCTTCCGCAGCCTGCAGTGGCTTCATTGCCATTGGCGATACGATCAGCGCCGCAGCCAGGAGCATAATAAACGCAGCATATCCTCTCCTCATCAAGCTCTCTCCCTTCACTTGTATCGGTCCGACCGCCTACAAGTCGAAAGGATATCAAATTACGGAGCCGGCTCCTAGCGGTAATTAAAGGGTCCAGCATTATGAGGACTGAAGCTCGACTTGCCCATTAACAAGCTTAGCGTAAAATCCATCATTGGCTGCGAGCGCTTCATGGGAGCCGCGCTCTGCAACTCTTCCATTCTGCAGCACAACAATCTGATCGGCCTGCCTGATCGTATTGAGTCGATGGGCGATGACGAAGCACGTTCTCCCCTTCATCAGCCGCTGCAGCGCTTCTTGGATTTTAATCTCCGTTACCGTATCAATGCTGCTCGTCGCCTCGTCGAGGACAAGAATGGCTGGATCGGCCAGAATGGCTCTGGCGATTGCCAGCAGCTGCTTCTGGCCCTGGCTTATGCCCCCTCCGTCAAGCTTGAGCCTGTGGTCATAACCGCCACGCAGCCTCGTAATGAAGGAGTGCGCATTCGCCAGCTTGGCCGCCTCCTCCACCTCTTGATCGGTTGCATGCAAGCGCCCATACCGAATATTGTCGCGGATGGTGCCCTCGAACAGGAATGGATCCTGCAGCACAAACGCCATATGAGCGCGCAGGCTGTCCCGCTTCAGGCCACGGATATCACGGCCGTCAATAGCAATGACGCCCGAGGCTGGCTCATAGAATCTGCAGAGCAAGCCGATCAGCGTCGTTTTGCCCGCTCCTGTGGGCCCTACGAACGCCGTTGTTTCACCTGGCCTGGACTCAAAGCTGATCTCACGAAGGACCGGGTCACCCTCACCATAACCAAATGTCACGGATTTGAACGCCACATGGCCCTCCAGCGTTGTTATTTCTCGCGCTGCCTGCTCATCCGAAGCCTCCGTTTTCTCATCAAGAATGGCGAATACCCGCTCCGCTCCCGCAACCGCTGACAGCAAGGTATTCCACTGGTTGGCCAAGTCATTAAGCGGACGAGTAAATTGGCGCGCGAATTCCGCGAAGATGACAATGACCCCTACCGTAACGCTGGAGCTGTCCGAAATAATGAGAATCGCGCCAACACCGGCGATCAGCGCAAAGCTTAAGTTGTTCAACCCGTTCATCAGCTTCGGAATAAACCCGGAGATGGCCTGAGCCCAGAAGCCGGACAGATGTATACGCCCGTTCAGCCTCCCGAATTGCGCGATGACCGCCTCCTCGCGGGAGAAGGTTTTGACAATGCGCTGACCGGATAAGGTTTCCTCTACAAAGCCGTTTAAGGCTCCCAGGTTTTTTTGCTGAGCCCTGAACAATACGCTCGTGCGGGATGTGATCCATTTCATCCCAAGCAGCATAAACGGAATCACGAGAAACGTAAGCAGAGTGAGCAGCGGACTAAGCGACAGCATGACCCCCACAATTCCAACCAGCAGAAGCGCGCTTGAGGCCACTTGGATAAAGGAGCTGTTCAAGGAGGAGCTCACATTCTCAATATCATTGGTTACCCGGCTCATCAGCTCGCCATGCTGGCGTTTCGCGAAGAATGGGATTGGGAGCTTATGCAAATGCTCGAACAAATCCCCCCGAAGCCTGAGAACAGTGTTCTGGGACACCCGAATCATCCACACGTTCTGCAGCCAGGTCGTCAAGGCGTGGAGCGCGTAGACAGCAGCCATCCCCATTAGAAACGTTATAAAGCCGGAACCAGGCTGCGTCAAATAATGATCCACCGCCGTCCCAGCGAGGTACGGTCCAAGAAGAGACAACGAGGAGCTGCATACAATCATCGCCATAACGCCAAACAGCTTCCCCTTGTACGCAATCAAATAAGACCACAGCCGTCTAAGTGTGCCTATCGTATCCTTGGCTTTGGCCTTGGGCTTCTTCCCTTGGCCGCCGTCATGCGCGGCTTGGGCGCCCCCTCCTTCTCCTCCGAGAACGCCCGGCCGCTCATAACGGAAGGGCGCTTTCAAGCTGTCAAGCATGGGACACACCTGCCTTCCGGAGCTGAGACTCGCAAATTTTTTGGTACAAAATAGAGCTTTCCAGCAGCTCCTCATGCGTGCCGCTGGCTAGAAGCTCACCGTCATCCAGCAGCAGGATGCGATCGGAGCCATAAGTGGAGCTGATCTTCTGGGTGACAAGGAACGTTGTACACCTTACTTCGCGAAGCGCATTCAGCAGCGCGTTCTCCGTCTGCACATCAAGCGCGCTGGTGCAATCGTCAAGCAGAAGGATGTTGGGCTTGCGGACAAGCGCCCTGGCGATCGTCAACCGCTGCTTCTGCCCGCCCGACAGATTTACGCCCTTCTGTCCCACGATGGTGTCATATTGCTGAGGAAGCGACATGATTGTATCGTGAATCTGTGCCAGCTTTGCCGCTTGCATCAGCTCATCGAGCGAGGCTTCCTCCTTGCCCCAGCGCAAATTGTCGGCCACACTTCCCGTGAACAGCATAATATCCTGCGGAACATACCCAATACCTTGGCGCAGCCGTTCAAGCTTCCATAATCGGGTATCAACGCCGCCTACCCGCACCACGCCTTCCGCCGCCTCGTAGAGCCTCGGAATGAGCTGCAGCAGCGAGGTTTTGCCCGAGCCGGTTGCCCCCATAATAGCGATTGTCTCACCTGGCGAGGCTTCGAAGCTGATCCCTCTAAGAATCGGAGCTTCCGTATCAGGGTAACGGAAGCTGACCCCCTCGAACCTTACGCTGCCTGCAGCTTTAGCCTCAGCCGCTCGTTCTTCCGTTGTATCTTTCAGATCAACCTCTGTTGACAGCACCTCGTCCATGCGCTGCGCCGATGCCTTGGCCCTTGAGAAATTGACGACGATCATTGACATTAATGAAAGCGCTCCCGAGGTCCGAGTCGCATAATTGACGATAGCGACAATCTCTCCCACCGTAGCGCCGGAGGTATCCAGAAGCCCGCGGCCGAACCATAATACAGCGATGACGCTAGCGTTAATGACGAGCATAATGACCGGCATCGTAAGCTCTGTCAGCCTTAGAGCGGCCACCGTGCGATTCATCAGTTCTGTGCTGTGAGAGGAGAAGCGGCGAGACTCATGCGCCATCCGGACAAAAACGCGAACAAGACGCATGCCGATCAAATTTTGCTGCATGACCGCATTGACATCGTCTACGCCTTGCTGTACGGAACGGAACAACCGCTCGCCCCTCTTAAGCACCCATAATAGGAATAACCCCAAAAAAGGAATCGACGCGGCAAACCATACGGCCAGCGACGGATTCACAACAAATGCCATCAGCACGCTGCCCACGACCAGCAGCGGCGCCCTTAACATAATACGAAGCCCCATAAATACCGTATTCTGAAGCTGCGTCACATCATTTGTTATTCTCGTAATCAGGGACGACTCCGGGAAACGATTGAAGTTGGCGAAGGAGAATGATTGCACCTTGCTGTACAGCTTCTCTCTCAGGTCGAAGCCAAAGCTTTGACTGACATGCGCGGAGAAAAAAGAGCTCAGTATACCAGCGCCGAAGGCAACGATTGAAAACCCAAGCAGAAAGCCTCCCCATTGCATAACGACACCAAGGTCTCGCTCCTGAATGCCTTCATCAATCATTCTGGCCATCAGGAAGGGCTGAAGCAGCTCCAGCAGCAGCTCCACAAACATCAGGCCAATGGCCACAAACGCAGCAGCCCGATAAGTACGCAAATACTTAAAAATATTTCGCATGGCTCAGGCACCTCTTTCTCACCCATTCGATGATTGGTACATGATTTTGAACAAAATATCCTGATTATAATTGCCGAAGCCGCTTCCGAATAGAGTAGCGCCTCCAACATGCTCCGCGCCTTCCTGCACAGCGATTCGGAAGGTCCACACGTTGCGGTCAGGCATAATATCGTCGATGACGACGGACGATAGCAACTGGCCGTCCATATAGGTGCCATCACTCTGAATGCGAATCATCTTGAGGAGGCCGTACTGATTCACCCACTCCGGCCACCAGTCCGGACTATACCTGCCGCGCGATTGGCCGAAATCGCCGGGACTGGTCCATGTGCCCAGCGCCTTGCCGTTCAGCTCGAAGCTAATGTCCGAAGGCCAATGCTCATTTGTGCCTGGCGCTTCAGAGCCCAGCTCCATCGCAATCTCAATGGCGGCCGGACGCTGCCCAGGCACCAGATAATTGGGGAATTTGTATTCCACATACCCGTGACCGAACCACAGAATGCCCGCGTTCATTCGTTCTGGCTCCAGAAAAAATCTTGGATCATCGAATTGGCCGATGATCTTCTCCTTCGTTGCAATGCCGCAGGTAGGATAGACATCGAACGACGTATAATGTCCAATCGGAACACTGATCTCATGCGACTTGAGCGAGGAGGAAAGCCGCGGCAGCTCGATATGGACAGCTTCCTGCGACAGCTCGCACATCTTATGAGTGCCTCCGTCCTTGCGGACCATACGCGTGGAGACGAGCCCCGCCGTCTCCAGCTTGCGCACATGCATCGTCACAATCGCGCTGCTAAGTCCTAGCGAAGCCGCAATTTCCTTGACATTAAGCGTTCGCTTGGCCAGCAGGTCGAGAATAGACAAGCGAACCTCGCTGGCAAGCGCTTCATAGAGCGGGAGCCACCTTTTATCCGTATTTGCTTGAATCATTACGCACTTCCTTTCTCTCTATCCTCATCATAATACAAAAGGAGGGCGCAGCAAAAGCAGCAATGCCGCTTGCGGCGCCCTCCGGCGTAAAGCTTGTTCTCTATTATTGAAGCTGAATGCGTATAACGTTCCACGAGGCCTTGCCCAGCTTTGCGCTGATTCGACCAGTGTCGCTCCACACTGCGTTGCCTCTGCTGTGCGGCTTCACGCGGTCCGGGAACTCCTCCGTATTCGTTGCCATCAGATCCTCATGCTCCAATACAATATGCTCAAGAATTCGGCCCGAGCCGAAGCTGCGCAGGTCAATTTCAAGCGGCAGCGCTTCTTCCGTGTGGCGGTTCACCGCGAATAGCGTAATCTCCGCCTTGTCCTCTCGATAGACCGCAATGGATTCCAGATAGGGGACATCGGTATATTCGCTGCTGTCATATTTCGGCGATTTCACAAGCGGCACCAGCACCTTGCCCCTTCCGAATACGCTGGCATGCAGGAAGGGATAGAAGATTGTTTGCTTCCAAGCCGGACCTCCATTCCTCGTCATGATTGGAGCAATGACGTTGACGAGCTGCGCCAGGCACGCCATCTTCACACGATCGGCGCGCTTCAGCAGACTGATCAGCATACAGCCGACGACAAGCGCGTCTTCATGTGTATACACATCCTCCAGCTGAGGGGGAGCGATTGTCCAGGGCTCAAGCTTGCGATCCTGCTCATTGGAGTGGAACCATACATTCCATTCGTCGAAGGAGAGATGCATCTGCTTCTTGCTTCGCTTCTTGGCTTGCACATAATCGCAGGTCGCGATAACCGTGTTAATGAACTGATCCATGCCCACCGTCTGGGCAAGGAAGTTGGGTGTATCCCTCTTCGGGTTGCCGTAATATTGATGGATAGAGATATAATCCGCCGTGTCATAAGCCAGGTCCAGCACCGTAGCTTCCCACTCCGGGAATGTCTGCATGCCTCTTGCGGAGCTGCCGCAGGCGACAAGCTCAATAGTGGGATCGACCCACTTCATCGCTTTACCCGCTTCATTCGCCAATCGGCCGTATTCTACAGCCGTCTTGTGGCCGATCTGCCAAGGACCGTCCATCTCGTTGCCCAGGCACCAGGTTTTGACTCCATGCGGCTTCTCGTAGCCATGAGCTCTTCGCAGATCACTCCAGTAGGAGCCGGAAGGATGGTTCGCATATTCAATCAGGCTTCTGGCTTCATCAATCCCGCGTGTGCCGAGATTAATGGCCATCATCGCATCTGTGCCCGCCTTACGGCACCAGTCCATAAATTCATTAAAGCCAATCCAGTTCGGCTCGATTGTACGCCACGCCAATTCCAATCTTCTGGGACGGCTCTCTACCGGTCCGACTCCATCCTCCCAATTATAGCCGGACACGAAGTTGCCGCCTGGATAACGAACAATAGGAACCTGAAGCTCCTTCACAAGCGCCAGCACATCTTCCCGAAACCCCTGCTCATCGGAGGAAGGGTGATCAGCCTCGTATATTCCCCCATAGACAGCCCTGCCCAAATGTTCGATAAAGGAGCCGTAAATTCGTTCATCCACTTCACCAATTACAAAATCCTTGTCCACAGTCATCTTCGCCTGCAGCGTCATTCGCAAACACTCCTTAGCTGAATAGAATGGCATCCCATTAGCTTTTATTTAACATGAAACTTTAGATTAATTCAACAATTATTTTAACTTTATATGAATTAATGTTTTAATTAATCACTTTGGTAAAATAAAGCCATCAAAGCTAATCGCACTTTAATGGCTGTTTTCGATCGACTGGGGATATCTCTGCAGATGAATCTCGCATATCGTCCCTTGATTCAACTTGCTGCGAAATATGATTTTCCCCTTCATCGCTTTGACGAGACTCATCACAACCATGAGCCCCAGACCCGTTCCGGTTTCCTTGGTGGAAAAGTACGGTTTTCCGATACGCTTCAACTGCTCCCTGCTCATGCCGGTTCCTGTGTCGCGGATTAATATTTGCACCTGCCCCTGCTCGATCTGTGTTTGAACCGTCAGCAATCCACCGTCGACCATCGCTTCGATCGCATTTTTCATGATGTTCAGCATACATTGCTGAAAGTGCTTGGGCTGCGCGTACACATAAGGCTTCTCTTCCGACATATGATGCGTCACGATTGTGACGTTCTGCTGCACGGAGTAGGGCTGCAGCCATTGAACCACGCTTTCGATCTCTCCCTTCACATCCAGCAATTTCGCAGCCTCCACGGAAGGCTTTGTATAATTCAAATATTCAGTAATCACATTGTTGGCATGGTCAAGCCCCTCGAAGGCATATTTGCGATAACGCTCAAAGTTTTCTTTAGACAGCTTATCTATATCCATGAGCTGCAGAAACCCCCTGGCAGTCGTCAGCGGATTACGAATTTCATGGGATATGGAAGCAGCCATCTGACCGACGGATTGATATTTTTCCGAAAGAATCAGCTCCCGTTGAAGCTTGACTTGCAGCTTGACAAATTGATAGACGAAGGGGACGTATTGCGAGCTGAGGAGCGAGGTTAATAGAATAATGCCCAGTTCTGGGATTGGCAGCCGAAGCAAATCGGAGGTGCCCGCTACCCCGCTAGTTATGAAGCTGGCGGCAATATATACAACCACCCCGCTCAGCGCAAATACATATATCCGCCATGTCGCATCCCATAGCAGCCTGCGCGCATAGAATAAACCGAGTGCTGTCAACAGCGCTCCCCCGGCAATCGGAGGCCAAGGATCATAGCCCAGGAGGGCGAACCCGCTGGCGGCTATCACGACATAAGTATAGAGGCTGATCGTCCAGCCCTCCAGAAACATGACGCAGAGCAGGCATGTCGGCACAATGATAAGCGCATACATTTCTGGTCCTGGCTTTACAGTGATCATATACAGCTGGAACATTAGCGTGCCAAGCCCCGCGAACAGCAGTTGATTCTGCCGATAGCCAAGCTTCAGCTTGGACAAGAGGATCAGATATAGGAAGCAAATGCCGGAAATAAACAGCCATCCTTGCAACAGTGGAATCCCTACCGATTGAATCAATGAACGTCATCCCTTCAGCGTCACTTGATTAACATCGATTTCCAGTTCGTTTTTGTAATTCGACATAAATCGAGCGATACCTGCTGTGAGGTTTTATTTCACAAGGCTGAACAGAAGCGAAATATCCTTACCGCGTATGTTCTGGGTATGGGGCTCATACATATGTATCACATCAATTTCTTAACGCTGAGCTGTCATCCTCACCTAACGACTGGAGGAATGCAATATGCCGTCTACAGATATAAAAAAGCTGGAATATGCGATTGATGAAATTACGGAGATAGCGACGGGGCTTGGACTGGACTTCTACCCCATGCGATACGAGATCTGCCCATCAGATATTATTTACACCTTCGGTGCGTATGGCATGCCTACCCGCTTCAGCCATTGGAGCTTCGGGAAGACGTTTAATAAGATGAAGATGCAATACGATTTTGGCCTCAGCAAAATTTATGAGCTTGTTATTAACTCCAATCCTTGCTACGCCTTCCTGCTCGACAGCAACTCCCTTGTACAGAACAAGCTGATTGTCGCTCACGTGCTCGCTCACTGCGACTTCTTCAAGAACAATGCCCGCTTCTCCAAGACCAACCGGAATATGGTCGAAAGCATGACCGCCACAGCGGAACGCATCAGCGAATACAGCATGATCCATGGCTCGCTTGTCGTGGAGCAATTTATTGACGCCGTGCTTGCCATACAGGAGCATGTGGACCCTTCCATTGTCAAGCCATATCGAATGTCCAAGGACGATTACGTCTCCTCTATGCAGAAGCGATCAGCGCCGGTTAAACCGGCTAAGCCCTCATCGCCATATGACGATCTATGGTCATTGGAGAAGGATGCTTCACAGGAGGAGAAGGAGCCGACCATCGCCTTTCCCCCTCATCCGGAAAAGGATATTTTATGGTTTATTGAGGAATATTCACCCATACTGGAACCTTGGCAGCGAGATATCCTAACGATGCTTCGCGATGAAATGTTATACTTCTGGCCGCAAATCGAGACCAAAATCATGAACGAGGGCTGGGCAAGCTTTTTTCACCAGCGCATCATGAGAGAGCTCGACTTAACCTCGGAGGAGACGGTGGAATACGCCACGCTGAATGCTTCCGTCGTCCAGCCTTCCCGGCATACCTTAAACCCCTATTATCTTGGCGTGAAAATATTCGAGGATATCGAGAAGCGCTGGGATAACCCCACGCCGGAGGAAAGGGAACGGTTCGGACGGGTGCCCGGTCGCGGCAGAGAGAAGATGTTCGAGGTTCGTGAAAACGATGCCGACATCTCGTTCATTCGCAATTATTTGACCAAGGAGCTGGTGAAGGAGCTGGATCTGTACGTATTCGAGAAGAAAGGTCCCGAGTGGAAAATAACGGATAAATCTTGGGAGAACATCCGCGATCAGCTGGCTTACGCACGAGTAAACGGCGGGTTCCCCTACCTCGTTGTCAAAAACGGCGATTATCTGAACAATGGCGAGCTGTATTTGTACCATCAATTTGAAGGCGTTGAGCTGGATTTGAAGTATGTCGAGCGGACGCTGCCTTATGTCTATCAGCTGTGGGGGAAGACCATTTATTTGGAGACGGTTGTGGAGGATAAGGCGTTATTGTTTATGTATGACGGGAAGAAGGTTACCCGGAAATTTGTATAGGCAAATGGTTAAGGCTGTCGGGGGACAGCCTTTTTATCGATCAACGTGACGAATGAATCCAGCTTAAAACTTACCAGCCCTCATGGAGGCGACTTCCCGCATACCGCTCGCGGATTTTGACAAACATAAGCCGGAAGTCAAATCAATATGTGAAGGGAATGGACACAACGCATGAAAAAAGCAGGTTTGATGGCCGTTATTTTCACTTCTCTCGCTTTAGCAGGCACCGTCCCAACAGCAAGCGCTGAACGAGGCGAGGTTATCGCACCACGCGGCAATGTCGTCATTACTCCTGGCGAGTCCCGACTGGAAAATGATCTGGAGCGTGGCTGGAACCGTATGGAGAACGGCATGGAGCGCGCTGCGAACCGTGTAGAAAACGGCGTGAATCGCGCTGCCAACCGGATGGAGAACGGTGTGGATCGTGCCGCCAACCGCACAGAGAATGGCATGACCCGCACCTTCGGAGTCCGCGACAATGACAGCTACAACACGAACAACGCAATGGATGCCAATCGCGTCCGCACAATGAATCAAGCGAATTACCGCGCCAATGCCGCTACAACGGCTGCTGATGATAACGACGGCTTCAGCTGGGGCTGGCTTGGTCTGCTCGGCTTGCTTGGTCTTGCCGGTATGAGAAGCAGAGACCGCGACCGCGCATAATGACGATCGAAACCTATTGAAGCGGAAAAACCTTCAGGAGCCTCTCCTGAAGGTTTTCTCTGCTTCACACGTATTGAGGCTACGGTAAGTTCAATCGGTCGATGGAGCGAGACAGAATCTCAATATCCTGATTGTACATCTGCGCCTCAATTCCGTTTTTTCTGGAAGCGGTCGCTTTAATTTTGCCGCAATACATTTCGTCGGATGTCACGTGATAACGATATTCAGGGTATTGCCAATGCAAAGCGGACATAACCTGCTTCTCCAGAATACGGCGCTTGCCTGTATTGTCGACCTCAATGCCGACCAATACATCGGTCGTATTCATGGCGACAGCCGCCCGCTCCACACCAGGCACCTGCTCTGCGATATGGGCCAACTGCTCCGCGTTAATCCTCTCACCCTGTCCGCTCTCCATCACACCCGGAGTCCTAACGGAATCAGCCGGTCGCGGCGGGTAATCTCCCGAAGACAACATCTCCGCTTCGCCGCGCTTGTTCTGCCTCAGCTCATTATCGCTGTCGCTTCGATTTCCGTCATAATGGCCGCAGCCGCCCGCCAATGCTCCCGTCAACAGAAGCGCGGACAGCGACACCATCCATTTTGATCTCATCACAAACACCTCCGTCCATGTGTATAACATGTGCGAAGGCATTTGAAATATACATATAAGAATGAAGATTATTCCTCGATGTTCCGAACATCCACCGTCACCTTCAGCCGCTGCTCTCCGGTGCCGCGATAGACTCCCTTGACCGGGACTATATCCTTGTAATCACGGCCATGGCCAAGCTTCACATACCTCTCCCCGACGGGGTCCGCATTGGTGGGATCGAAGCTGCACCAGCCAAGCGTCGGCACGTAAGCCTCTACCCAGGCGTGAGACGCCTGCTCGAAGTCCGCACTTCCCCCCTGTAGATCTCCCACAAAGTGATATCCGCTTACGTATCTTGCCGGCACGCCCTCCGACCGGGCGCAAGCAATCATCAAATGCGCAAAATCCTGGCATACGCCACGCTTCCGCTCGAACATCTCCGACGTTGTTGTCTCCACTGTGGTCGCTTCTGGATCGTATTGAAATTCGCTTCGAATGCGCGAGCTTAGGGAGCTGAGCCAATCCAGCACACTCACCTTCATAGAGCTCGCAGTTGGCTGATTCACCGTGTCAGGGTTGTCAGCTGCCGCCGCGAAGGACCGCACATCATCCGTTATCGTTGTATAATCCGTCTCCAGCAGAAACTCGGCGAAGCGATTGCCTGCCTCCTCCGATGTAAGCCACGCCCACCCCTGCTCTGGAGTACGCCCCGTCAAATACGCTTCCCGCTCCTCCGCTGATGGCGCTCTCTTGGTGACAACAACCATCGAGGTGCGAATGGAAAGCTTGCGATGGGGCTGATTAACGGAGAAGGCGTGCACGCGGTTGCCGAAATAATCCTCATAGCTGAACAGGGGCGCATTGGGCTCAACAGTAATAGACTGCTGATAGCAGGACTGCCTCTCATTCGTGCTGGGCGTTAGCCTTAGCTCATTGACACTGTCCGTAACCGCCTCTGCATATTCGTATTGGGTATGATGCGTAATGCTGAGCTTCATGCGGTTGCCTCCCCCATACGAAAAAAGGTTTTGGCGAAGGAGCCGCCGAGCTGCTGGCACGCCTTCAGCAGGTGAGTTAGGATCATGCCCTCTGGATCAATAACAAGATCCTCCCGCTCCATGCAGCCCATATCCGCCCGCATTTTGCCCACCTGCCTGATCATCCGGTCATGATCCGCCCGCATCGTTTTGTCGTACAGCTCAATCTGCTTCAGATGATCATCGAGCTTATCCAGCGCGAAGTGCAGGGAGCGAGGGAAGGTGTTGCTCAGCACTACAAATTCCATAATCGCTTCCACTGACATGCCGTCCGCATAATATCGCCTGAAGGGCTGGAAGCCGCTGAGGGAGCGCAGTACGGCTTGAAGATACGGGTATGCGGTGGCGGCGTCCCAGCCTTCCTGCGACGAGGTCCATATCGCGGATCGGATAATCCGCAGCGTATTTTCGCCGCGCTCCAGGTAACGACCGCACTCCATGAGATGCCATTCATTCTCCCGGGGCATGACAGAGCCGCTGACGCCCAGGAACAGCGCTGTCCACTCCTTGATTCTGCCGTAGAACAGATGCGGCGATTCCTTCAGCAGCTCCTCCGGGCTTTTCTCCCTGAGCCAGAGATAGAAGCCGTTGGCCGTGTCCCACATTTCGCTAGGAAGCCGCTCTCTTAGCGTGCGGACATTGCTTCTGGCATGACTGACGCAGGACACAAGGGAATTGGGATTATCGCGGTCGAGCGTCGTATAATGAAGCACATTTTGCTCATTGTACACGCCATACTGCGCTTCATACGCCTCCCGGCTGCCCAGGGCATCCACAATTCTCACCCACTTGGCAGAGCCTCCCGCTCCTCCAGATTCCTCATCCGCCGCCGCATCCTTATCAAGCTGAAGATGGTAATGCACATCGATCAGTCTAGCATGGTTCTCCGCACGCTCCATATATCTCCCGATCCAGAACAAAGCCTCCGCATTGCGATTCAGCATGGCAAAAGCCCTCCCTCAATTATCGATTAAGAACCCACGTATCCTTCACTCCTCCGCCTTGCGAGGAATTAACGACCAAGGAACCCTCCTGCATAGCCACCCGCGTCAGTCCGCCGGGAATGACATGCGTATCCTGGCCCATTAGCGCGAATGCGCGCAAGTCGATATGCCTCGGACTCATCTGCCCATCCAGCATAACAGGCGCCTGTGACAGCTTCATTGTCGTCTGGGCAATATAACGCGACGGCTCCCTCTGAATCGCCTCGGCGAATGCCTTCAGCTCCTTGGAGCTGGCAGAGGGGCCGATCAGCATGCCGTAGCCGCCCGAAAGCGACGTTTCCTTGACGACCAGCTGATCCAGGTTGGCCAGCACAAACTCCCTCTCCTCATCTCGGGTCAGGATATAGGTAGGCACATTATGGAGGATCGGCTCCTCGCCCAAATAATACCGGATCATATCCGGAACGTAAGCATATATCGCCTTATCGTCCGCAATGCCCGTTCCCGGCGCATTCGCTATGGCTACATTGCCTGCGCGGTACGCGTTCATCAGGCCAGGAACGCCAAGCATCGAATCAGGCTGGAACGCAAGCGGATCAAGGAAGCTGTCGTCGATCCTTCTATAGATGACGTCCACTTGCCGCATGCCCCCGATGCCGCGCAAATAAATTTTATGATCCTTATATACTAGATCTCTTCCTTCTACAAGCTGAATCCCCATCTGCTGTGCCAGGAAGGCATGCTCGTAGTAGGCGGAGTTGAAGGCCCCCGGCGTGAGCAGCACGATAAGCGGGTCGCGTTTGCCATTGGGGCACAGATGACGTAAGGCACTGAGGAAGCAATTCAGACTGCGGTCAACGCTTTGCACAGAGCAGGAGAGGTAAAGCTCATGGAACAGCTCGCTCATCAAGGTCCGGCCTTTGAAGAGATAGGAGAAGCCGGACGGCGATCGCAGATTGTCCTCCAGGACGAAATACCTTCCCTTCTCGTCGCGGATCAGATCGATGCCCGAAGCCGTGACATAGACGCCTCCAGGAACCTCAAGACCAGCCATCTCCGGTCGGAAGTACGTATTCGACAGGATCATCCCCCTCGGGATAATACCATCCTTGACTATCCGCGCCTTATGGTACACGTCCTGCACAAAGGCGTTCAGCGCCTTCGTCCGCTGCTTTACACCATGGTCAATCAACTGCCATTCATGCTGCGGTATGACCCTCGGGATGTAGTCGAAGGGAATCGTCCTCTCCAGCGGATCAGATTGCGATTCACTATACAGCGTGAACGTGATGCCCTCCTCCAGCATGCGTTGGTGGAAGGCCTGCGCCTTGAACGCAAGCTCCTGTGGCTTCATCCGATCGAACAAGCGGTGTACACTCCCGTAATGCGGTCGAATGGAACAATCCTTGTCGAACATCTCGTCATAAAAGGACCCGGCATCGTAATAATGCGATTGCGACTGTTTGGCCGTCGACATGGACAACCGCCTCCTTCTGCTCTATGTAAGCGTTTTGCCGCTTACAGCTTCCCCAATACCCTCTCTTGTGTCATATATAGGTTATATTTCTTAACATTAATGACACAGTAGCAGGTTAATGTTAGGATTATCATACTATAATCCAATTTTTAGTGTCAACTTATATTACATAAAAGAAGCAGAGACATCTCTGCTTTTCCGAGATCCCCTGCTTCAGATAATGCCCTGTCTATTGATCCGATGAATGCAATTGCTGCAAATCCTGAGTCACCTTCTCTACCATCTGCACAAATGCCGCCAGCTCCTGGGAACGGCCTGCCTGATTGCGAGCCTCCTGAGACGTGAGCTCCGACTCGCTGCGAACAGCGCGCAGCTTCTTCTCAATCTCAACCACCTTGCCCCCAATGCCCTCCAGCGCTTGGCGGGAGGAGGAGGCCAGCTTGCGCACTTCATTGGCTACGACCTCGAAGCCGCGGCCATGCTCGCCTGCCCGAGCCGCCTCAATGGCCGCGTTCAAGCCCAGCAGATGCGTCTGATCAGACAAACCGCGGATAAGCGCCCCCATCTCATGTATACCTTCCAGCTCGTGTCTCAGCTCTCCCAACAGCATATGCGTCTTATCCTGGGATTGGGAGGTCGAAACCGCCGTAGCCGCAATGGATCTAGCTCCCTCATCCAGCTCAACCATCAGTCCAGCCAATTGCTGGACGGCGTTCGTAACGGTATGCAGCATGGCGGAACGGCTGTCCGCAAGCTCCTGAATGCGCTGCTGCTCGAATTCATTATACGCCTCAAGGACGTATTGGGAGTCGAGATTGAACATCTTGGACAGAGCATGAAGGACAGACTGCCACGTCTCCGGTATGACCCGCTTCAGCACATCAGCCGCGATGTCCAAATAATTCAGATAAGCGCCAAGGTACCAGCTGGTTGTTAAGCCGATGCGCGAATGAACAGCTCCGATCCGAATCCGATTTTGGATAAAGGCCTCATCAATCAAGCCGTTAGTCAGCGACATCCAGTATACCCGCTGCGTTTCTTTCAATCTCTCAACATTACTTACATTATCGATAATCGCAACAAGCTCAGGCTGCTGCTCAATCCTGTCATAGAATCGATTGACAACTTCATCAACAACCGCGCTGAATATGGCCTTATGCTCGGCTAGCAGCCGCAGGTCATGTTCCCGGATCCCGGTATAATCTAGCTGTTTCTGGCGTGCTTCGGATACGTTAATCAATAGGAATGCAGCTCCTTAAGAGATATGTAAGTCTATCCCTATTATAACGCGAATCACTAGGAAGCTTATGGCCTTAATTCCGCAAACTATGGCAAAAGAGCGAATAAAGCCTTCGCAAAGCTTGCTCGCGAAGGCTTCTTCTGACTCTCCGGCTCATTACCGGTTAAGCAGGCTTCCAACGTAACGCAGCAATTCGTTGGCGCATACCGGGCAATACCCATGCTCGTCGATCAGCCGCTTCGTGACTTCGTTAATTCGCTTCAGCTGGCTTTCATCCGGCGTCTTGGTCGATGTTGTGATTTTAACGATGTCCTTCAAGTCCGCGAACAGCTTCTTCTCTACGGCTTCCCGCAAACGCTCGTGGCTCGTAAAGTCAAATTTTTTGCCTTTGCGCGAATAAGAGGAGATACGAATAAGAATTTCTTCGCGAAACGCTTTTTTTGCATTTTCCGACACGCCGATCTGCTCCTCGATCGAACGCATCAGCCTTTCGTCCGGATCCATCTCCTCGCCTGTAAGCGGATCCTTAATTTTGGCCCAGTTGCAATACGCCTCGATATTATCCAGATAGTTCTCGAACAGCGTGCGCGCCGACTCCTCGAACGAATAGACGAATGCCTTCTGGATTTCTTTCTTGGCCAGGCTGTCGTACTCCTTGCGCGCAATGGAGATGAAGTTGAGATAGCGCTCCCGCTCCTCCTTCGTAATGGAAGGATGCTGGTCGAGACCATCCTTAAGCGCTCTTAGCACATCCAGAGCGTTAATACACTGCATATCATGCTTGATAAGGGCGCTGGAAATCCGGTTTATAACGTAACGCGGATCGATGCCGGTCATGCCCTCTTCGATATACTCATTCTGCATTTCCTTAAGGTCCGCTTCCTTGAAGCCCTCTACCTCTTGCCCGTCATACATGCGCATCTTCTTCACAAGATCCATGCCTTGCTTTTTTGTTTCCTTCAGGCGGGTCAATATGGAGAATATCGCCGCAGCCTTCAAAGCGTGAGGGGCAATATGAATATGCCGCATGTCGCTTTGCGCAATCAACTTTTCATAAATTTTTTCTTCCTCGGACACCTTAAGGTTATAAGGAATCGGCATAACGATCATCCGGGACTGCAGCGCCTCGTTTTTCTTATTGCTGATAAACGATTTGTACTCGGATTCATTCGTATGCGCGATGATGAGCTCATCCGCGCTGATGAGCGCGAACCGCCCAGCCTTGAAATTGCCCTCCTGCGTCAAGGACAGCAAATTCCACAGAAACTTCTCGTCGCACTTCAGCATCTCCTGGAATTCCATTAAGCCGCGGTTCGCCTTATTAAGCTCTCCATCGAACCGGTAAGCTCTGGGATCGGATTCCGAACCGAATTCCGTAATCGTGGAGAAGTCGATGCTTCCGGTCAGGTCCGCGATGTCCTGAGACTTCGGATCGGATGGACTGAACGTGCCGATGCCCACGCGATTGTCCTCGGAGATAAATACCCGCTCCACCATAACATTTTCGATATTGCCGCCGAACTCCGTCTGCAGCCTCAGCTGGCAGGACGGGCACAGATTGCCTTCGATTCTTACCCCCAGCTCCTTCTCGATCTCGGGCCTCAGCTCATGAGGGATCAAGTGAAGCGGATCTTCATGCATGGGACAGCCTTTTATCGCATAGACGGCGCCGCGTTGGGTTCGCGAGAACTTCTCCAGCCCTTTTTTGAGCATGGTCACAATCGTCGATTTGCCCCCGCTGACGGGTCCCATCAGCAGCAATATCCGCTTGCGGACATCAAGCCTTCGAGCCGCCGAATGAAAGTATTCCTCCACCAGCTTTTCTACAGCTCGATCTAAACCGAAGATTTCCTGCTCGAAAAACTTATACGTTTTGCGGCCTCCGACCTCTTCGATGCCATAAGACTCGATCATTTCGTAGACGCGCGCGTGTGCGGTCATGGCAGGGGAGGGATCCTTTCTCAGCAGCTCGATATACTCCTTGAAGGTCCCTGTCCACGCCAGCCTCTCGCCTTCTGCCTGGTATTCCGATATCCGTTTAAAAATGTCCATGCTGTGCCTCCTCCCATCGCTTCCGCTTTCCGCATTTTGCCTACTCCGCACGGGAATGACGAACTCAAACAATGACCTCATGGTCCTAACTGATTTGTGAAGTATTACATACCTATGCTTATTCCAACCGGAAATTGCCCACAAATTTATTGTGGACAGCCGCAAATCAGGGCCAAGCCCTGTCAGTCCTTTGTTATAATAGTGTAACGACGCCCAGTCGAGCGGGAGAGGAGAGACGTCAGCGTGGCAGTCAAACGAGAAGAAGAATTATACGAACCGATCAAACGATATTATGAAGACAGAGGCTACCAGGTCAAAAGCGAGGTCAAGCATTGCGATCTAGTTGCCATGCATCCTCTAAAGGAAGAGACGATCATAGTCGAAATGAAAAAGACGTTCAATCTCGCCTTGCTGCTGCAAGGGATTGAACGCCTGCGAATCAATGATCATGTCGTGCTGGCAGTTGAGCGCAACCGCAGGAAGAAGGGCGCGCACAACCAGCGCTTCGGCGATTTGACCGAGCTGTGCCGCATGCTTGGGCTCGGCCTGATGACCGTGACCTTCTACCAAACAAAGGCGCCGGTCGTGGAATGGCTCTGTGAGCCCGGCGACCCTCCCATCAGAGGCGCGCGCCATCGCAAGCGCGAACGGCTGCTGATGGAGTTCCGGGAACGCAGCGGCGATTACAACGTCGGCGGCAGCAGCGGACGCAAGCTGGTCACCGCTTACCGGGAGAAGGCGCTGCGCTGCGCCTACGTCCTGAGCAAGCGCGGCCCCTCCGCTCCGCGGGAGGTTGCCGCCGCGACGGGCTTTGCCAGAAGCGGCGAGCTGATGCGAACCAATCATTACGGCTGGTTCCAGCGTCTGGAGCGCGGCAGGTATGCCTTGGTGCCACAAGGCGCTGCAGCGCTGGAGCAATACCGCGATGTGCTGGCCGAATGGACCCTTAGCTGCGAACTGTAAACTCGCCAATCGCTTCCACAAGGCGCGCGACGCCCTGCTCTGTGCGCGCGCCTTTGTTGTGCGTATAATTCAGGCGCATCGTATTACGCATGGCATCATCCGCATAGAAGGAGCTGCCCGGTACAAACGCGACACCCTTCTGCACCGCGCAGCGGAGCAATGCTTCCGCCTCCATCCCGTCCGGAAGCTCCACCCAGATGAACATGCCGCCCTTGGGCGTTACCCAGTGAAGATCAGGCAGCGCCGCTTTTCTCAGCAGGCTCTCCATCTCCAGCATACGCGCGCCGTATTCCCTGGAGATGAGGTCGATATGAGCGTCCAGATCAAACTGCTTAAGCAGCTGGCTGAGAACCTGCTGATCCATCGTGCTGGAATGAAGATCGGCAGCCTGCTTCGCTTTGGCAACCATACGGATTACGCGGCTGTCGCCGATCGCCCAGCCTGTTCGAAGCGCCGGAGCAACCGTCTTCGAGAACGTGCTTGTATACAGGACATGGCCGCCCTCCGCTTTGCCGCCCAGGGAGAACAGCGACGGAAACTGCTCGGTTTTGTCGAACTGAATATCTCCGTATGGATCGTCTTCAATAATAAGCATGTTATGCTGGCGACAAAGCTCGAGCATCCGCTTTCGACGCTCCAGGCTCCATACGCGCCCTGTCGGATTGCCGAAGGTTGGCACCGCATACAGCAGCTTAGGCTGATGCTGTCGAATCAGCTCCTCCGCCGACTCCGGTATGATGCCGAATTCGTCACTTTCCGCAGCAATAACCTTGACGCCGCGCATAGCGAACACCTGCAGGCTTGCCAGATAAGTAGGACGTTCCACCAGAATAACGTCTCCCGGCTCCATCAGCACCTGCACCAGCAGATCAATCGCCTGCTGAGAGCCAGTTGTCAGAATCATCTCATCAGGAGTGACATGCATGCCCTTGACGGCCATCCGGGCACAGATCTGCTCCCTCAGCGGCAAGTAGCCCTCAGTCAATCCATATTGGAGCGCTCCCGGACCGCCTTGAAACACGCTGTCCGCCGCGGCGCGAACCGCCTCCACAGGGAATAATTCCTCCGCCGGCAATCCCCCTGCGAAGGAGATCATATCCTTCCCTTGCGTAAGCTTCAATATATCCCGCACCGCCGATGACTTCAGCTGCGATACGCTTGTCGAAAACCGGTATTCCATTGTTTCCTTCCTCCTCATCATACTCATATCCTATATGTTAACAATGTGTTCACAACATTTAAAGTTTTCTTTTTGAAACTTGTTGGTTATAATAAAAATAGCTAACTGGAGGTGTCGAAACCGTGAACTTCATCATTGTCATGACCGTATTGGTTCTGTTTATCGCAGCAATCCTGACCAGCTCGTATAACGACGACAAAACTAGCGGCCTATAAAACAAATGAAGCTTCCATGCTAAGCGAATGCTTAGTACATGGAAGCTTCATTTCGTTAGAGGAGACTCGACCGATGCCCGGTCAAGCCATCATTCCGACTAACGCTTCAGATATCCCATCTCGTCCATGCAAACGCCGCATACGTAACGCTCTTTGAATTCGCGCACATCAGACATCGATCCGCAGAAAACGCATTTTGGACGATAACGCTCTAAAATAATATGATCGCCTTGAACGAATATTTCAACAGGGTCGCCCTCGTTCATCAAATATCGTTTGCGCAATGATTTCGGAAGCACAATGCGTCCAAGCTGATCTACCTTTCTTACCACTCCCGCTGGTTTCATCAGATGATTCACCTCTTTATTATGTCTATTTTGTAAGTAGCTTGAGAAACCTATGCAGTAATAGTGTTTCGACGCCCACTTCACAATTCCTTCCGACAACATTAAATTCTAATTTTCACGCAATTTATCGAAGCCCAACAAAGCCATTTTGTCGAAACGCCTCATAAATAACGATGGCCGCCGAATTGGATAAATTCAGCGAACGCACATCACTGGTCATCGGCATCCGAATACAGGTCTCAAGATTGCTGTCGATCAGCTCTTGAGGCAGGCCTTTCGTCTCCTTGCCGAATACGAAGAAATCCCCATCCTCATAACGAAACTCGGAATAAACCTTAGTCGCCCGTGTGCTGGCAAAATAAAAACGCGATTCCGGGTACTGGTCCCTCAGCTCCTGGAACGAATCATAATAATGGACATGCACCGCATGCCAATAGTCCAGTCCCGCGCGCTTCAGCGTACGGTCGTCCGTATCAAAGCCAAGCGGTCTGACAAGATGCAGATGCGCGCCTGTTGCGGCGCAGGTTCTTGCGATATTGCCGGTATTGGCCGGTATTTCCGGTTCAACCAGCACGATATGAAAGGCCATAATTGACTGCTCCTTACGTTGCTTCCTTTTAATATTTTACATTCGCTTAACGCACCGTTAATCTCAGGAATAATGTACGCCTTCATAATAGGTTTAAACTAGCAGGTAAAGGAGATTACCGCATGCGTAAAAAAATTCTGGTCGTGGATGACGAGCCATCGATCTCCATGCTAATTGAATTCAACTTGAAGCTCGCGGGGTACGATGTCAGATGCGTCAGCGACGGCGAAGCCGTATTCGATATGCTTAAGCCGTTCCGCCCCGACTTAATTGTGCTTGACCTCATGCTGCCCAAGATGGACGGAATTCAAGTGTGCAGAGAGCTTCGCAAGCAGAACAATGCTGTACCGATTATTATGCTAACCGCGCTACAGGATGTAACAGATAAAATCGCCGGACTTGATAATGGCGCCGACGATTATATGACGAAGCCATTCAGCCCGCAGGAGCTGATCTCGCGTATTCAAGCCATCTTCCGCCGTCTTCAATCGCTGCCGGGCGGAACTGATGATATCATCTTCTCCATCGGCAGACTGCAGGTGCATGCCGATCAACGCGAGGTGTAT
Organism: Paenibacillus sp. PL2-23; assembly: GCF_040834005.1. Classification (NCBI taxonomy): domain Bacteria; kingdom Bacillati; phylum Bacillota; class Bacilli; order Caryophanales; family Paenibacillaceae; genus Paenibacillus; species Paenibacillus sp. PL2-23. Next base: position 1,734,240 of record NZ_CP162129.1, on the reverse strand, counting down.
CTGGACGGCAACCAGGTCGAGCTGACACCCAAGGAATTCGAGCTGCTCCTCTTCCTCTGCAAGCACAAAGGAAAGGTGTTAAGCCGCCAGCAGCTGCTGCATGGCGTCTGGGACTATCATTTCCTCGGCGACACTCGTATAGTCGACGTTCATATTAGCCATCTCAGGGATAAGATTGAGAAAAACGCAAGAACACCTGAATATATTATGACAGTTAGAAATGTCGGCTACAAGCTGAACGGCCCAGCCATGGCGAATGAGTCGTCTCTGGCATAGGCTCCGATGACGAAAGACCGCCCTGCCTTCGACAGACCTCGAAGGTTAGGGCGGTTTTGTCGTTCATTAGCCGTTACGCTGCTGGAAGTCCTTCATGAACTGCGCAAGCGCCTGGCAGCTTTCAAGCGGCACGGCATTGTACGTGGAAGCGCGCAGGCCGCCTACATCACGGTGCCCCTTCAATCCGATAAAACCTTCCTTCTCGGATTCCTTCACGAACTGCTTCTCCAGCTCCTCGCTGCCCAGTCGGAACGTAATGTTCATGAGGGAACGGCTTCCCTCGTGAGCGCAGCCCTTGTAGTAGCCGCCGCTGCCGTCGATTACATCGTAGATCAGCTTCGTTTTGTCGCGGTTGTACTGCTCCATCTCCGCGACGCCGCCTTTGGCTTGAATCCACTTCAGAACAAGACTAACCATATAGACCGCGAAGGACGGCGGTGTATTGTATAACGATTTTGCTTTGGCATGCGTCTCATAGCGGAACATCGCTGGAATGGTCTTCGGGTTATCCTTGACCAGATCTTCGCGCATAATAACAACCGTTGCGCCAGATGGACCAAGATTTTTTTGTGCGCCGGCGTAGATCACGCCGAACTTGCTGACGTCAATGGGGCGGCTCAGAATATCGCTGGACATATCCGCAACAAGCGGAACGCTGCCCGTGTCAGGGAACTCGTGGAATTGCGTGCCTCCGATTGTCTCGTTGGAGGTCAGGTGAAGATAGGAAGCATTCGCCGGAACCGCGATTTCAGCCAGGTTAGGCATCCGCATGAACTTGTCTTCTGCTGTGGATGCGGCGATGACCGTCTCTCCGATCAGCTTCGCTTCCTTAATCGCCTTGTCCGCCCATGCGCCCGTCTGTACGTAGGCTGCAGGCTGCCCTTCGCGCAGCAGGTTCATTGGCAGCATCGCGAATTGCGTGCTTGCTCCGCCCTGAAGGAACATAATTTCATAATGGCTCGGAATGCCGAGAAGCTCCCGCATCAAAGCTTGTGCTTCATTATTGACGTCCTCGTACAATGCGCTGCGATGCGACATCTCCATAATCGACATGCCCGCGCCATGGTAATCGACAAATTGCTCCTGGGCTTGCTGCAGCACCTCTAATGGAATTGCCGCCGGTCCCGCGTTAAAATTAAATGCTCTGGCCATCCTGTCGTCCCACTCCCTCATTCTTTGTACATGATATGGCTATGATAGCAATTTTGAACGCCTGCATCAAGGGGAATAGGAAGAAAATCATTGAAAAGTCGAACATATTTATAATAATCTTCAATAAATATTCGGTTTTTTGCAAATGTATCCGATCCATTATTTATACCAAAAAGAACGAGCCCAGAGGGCTCGTTCCATTGTTTATTGGAGCTGCTATTAGCAACCGAAGTAGAGGCTGTATTCGTGCGGATGCACGCGGATGGATACCGCTTTTGCTTCTGCGCGTTTGAAAGCCACATAGTTGTCGATGAAGTCTTGGGAGAATACGCCGCTTTCTGTCAGGAAGCTGGAATCAGCTTCAAGAGCGTCAAGCGCTTCGTCCAGTGTGCCTGGAACGCTGCGGATTTCTCTTTTCTCTTCTTCTGGCAGATCGTAGATGTTTTTGTCGAACGGTCCATAGCCCAGAGCAACCGGGTCAAGACCTTTCTTGATGCCGTCCAGACCTGCAAGCAGCATAGCTGCGAATGCCAGGTATGGGTTAGCAGTGGAGTCCGGTGTACGGAACTCGATACGGCAGCCTTTTGGCGTAACAGCAGCGATTGGAATACGAACCGCAGCGGAACGGTTGCCTTTGGAGAATACCAGGTTAACCGGTGCTTCATAGCCAGGAACCAGACGTTTGAACGAGTTCGTCGAAGGGTTCGTGATAGCGATCAGAGCCGGAGCATGGTACAGAATGCCCGCGATGTAGCTCATAGCCAGCTTGCTCAGGTTCGCGTACTCCTTGTTGTCATAGAACAACGGAGTGTCGCCGTTGAAGATGGACGTATGAACGTGCATGCCGCTTCCGTTGTCGCCGAAGAGCGGTTTAGGCATAAATGTTGCAACTTTGCCCCATTGGCGAGCAACGTTGTGAACGATATATTTGTATTTCAGAAGGTTGTCGGCAGTCTTAGTCAGCGTATCGAAACGGAAGTTGATTTCCGCTTGGCCAGCAGTAGCAACCTCATGGTGATGACGCTCTACGCGAAGGCCGGACTCTTGCATCAGGCGAACCATCTCGCTGCGGATGTCTTGTTGGGAGTCAACCGGAGCAACTGGCACGTAACCGCCTTTGACTGGAACCTTGAAGCCCAGGTTGCCGCCTTCTTCTTTGCGGTTTGTGTTCCAAGCGCCTTCCTCGGAATCCACCGAGAAGAAGGAAGTGTTCATCGAGCTCTCGTAGCGAACATCGTCGAAGATGAAGAACTCGGATTCAGGAGCGAAGAATGCCGTTGTGCCGATTCCTGTCGTTTGCAGGTACTCTTCAGCTCTTTGAGCGATGCTGCGCGGATCGCGGTCATAACGATCGCCGTCCGGCGTGTGGATGTTACACATAACGTTCAAGGTTGGATGGCTTGTGAAAGGATCAACATAAGCCGTCTCTGTATCTGGCATCATAACCATATCGGACTCTTCGATGCCGCGGAAGCCAGGAATCGAGGAACCGTCGAATGCAACGCCATTTACGAAAGTATCAGCGTCCACCTCTGTAGCAGGCAACGTGATGTGATGAGCTGCACCGTCGAGACCTACGAAACGGAAATCCACAAACTGAATGTTGTTTTCTTTGATTGTTTCCAAAACCTTTTGAACTGACATTCTAAACTTCCTCCATTTCCGAACATTAACTGGTATTTGAACATCGAATGTTCAATAATTGCTCCAAATCTTGTTGTTATTATAAAACTACCGTTTCCACTCCGTCAATAGCTATGTCAGGTATTTTTTATCACTATGTTAGGTATACTTACAAGTTTGAACATCTGTTCACATTGGTAGCGTTTTCCCGCTGCAAAGTGAAGCCCCGACATCCCATTTGAGGATGCCGGGGCTATAAGAAACCGTTATACGACCTTCCATTCTTTAAAGGCTTCAGCAGGCTCCTTCGGCGTGTCGAACTGCTTGCCGACGATAGGCGCAAGCAGCGCCAGGTCCTTCAACAAAGCTGCGAATTGGTCTGGGAACAGCGACTGCACGCCATCGCCTGTCATGGAGTTGTCCGGGTCGGTATGCATCTCGACAATCAACCCGTTTGCGCCTGCGGCGACCGAAGCTTTGGCCATCGGCTCTACTAATTCCCTGCGGCCCGTACCGTGGCTCGGATCCGAGATCACCGGCAGATGGCTGAGGGATTGCAGCACCGGAATGGCGCTCAGGTCAAGCGTGTTTCTTGTGTAAGTCTCGAACGTTCGGATTCCGCGCTCGCAGAGCATAACGTTCGGATTGCCGCCCGCCAGGATGTATTCCGCCGCGTTCAGGAACTCGTCGTAGGTTGAACTGAAGCCGCGCTTCAGCAGCACAGGCGTCTGGATGGTGCCTAGCTTGCGCAGCAGATCGAAGTTCTGCATATTGCGCGTTCCCACCTGAAGAATATCGGCATATTCCGCGCAAACATCCACGTATTCCGGCGTCATAACCTCCGTAATCGTCAGTAACCCGTGCTTCTTGCCGGCCTCCGCCATCATGGCAAGCCCTTCAACGCCGATGCCCTGGAAGCTGTAAGGACCCGTTCTTGGCTTAAACGCACCCCCGCGGAGCACCTGGCCGCCCGCCGCTTTGACCAGTCGAGCGATCTCGTCGATCTGCTCCGGCGTCTCAACCGCGCAAGGTCCGCCCATTACGACCAGATTGCTGCCGCCGATTTTGACCCCCTTGATTTCGATGATGGTGTCGTCCGGATGGAAGTCACGGCTGGCCAGCTTATAGGACTTTGAAATTTTGATGACGTTCTCTACATCCTTCATGGAGCGGAGATGCTCGGCAAGGGAAGGCTCCGCTTTGCCGATGATGCCGATCACCGTACGATCGGTTCCGCGCGACACGTGAGCCTGAACGCCTCCATTCTCAATCACCTTCACAATTTCATTCAGTCTTTCATCCGCAATGTTGTTTTTCGTAATGACGATCATATCGATCTCTCCTCTGTCTATTAGAATCAGCGCTTCTGTACGGCGCTTCGCTTTCGCACTTTTAAGCTTTTTGGCTTTTAAGCTTTTATGCTTTTAACTGCTAAAGTAAATATACAAAAAGTCAGGATGAACGTCAATACCTTTTTTCGCGATTCCCCCCGAAATAAGTAACAACGTTCATCCTGTGCTCTCTTGTTGGGTTATGGCTTACGTCGCGTTCTCCGCACCAGCCGCCGTCTTCACCTTTACATTGGGCAGAAGCTTGTTCATATTAATAGACCGGTTCATTTCCCAGGTGGATGGATCCCGGTAATCATATTGCTCCAAATAGGCGATTACTTCCTTCGTAATCGGAGTTGGGGTAGATGCGCCCGACGTAACCGCTACGCGGTCGATCCCTTCCAGCCATTCCCGTTTAATCTCCGTCACGTCGGATACGCGGTACGCCTTGACGCCAGCAATCTCCTCCGATACCTGGGCGAGACGGTTGGAGTTGTTGCTGCGCGGATCGCCGACGACAATGCACAGCTGGGCCGTTCCTGCCTGCTCCGCTACCGCCTCTTGGCGCACCTGCGTCGCGAGGCAGATCTCGTTGTGCACCTCGGCATGCGGATATTTTTCCTGCAGCCTCTGTATAATATGACGGATATCCCACTGAGACATCGTGGTCTGATTCGTAATGATCAGACGGCCCTCCGGCACCTGCAGCCCCTCGATTTCCTCCTCCTTCTCGATGAGGTGGACAAACGACGGCGCGACGCCTACAGCGCCCTCCGGCTCCGGGTGACCCTTCTTGCCGATATAAATAATATGATAGCCGTCCGCCGTCTTCTCACGAATCAGATCATGAGTCTTCGTCACATCCGGACAGGTGGCGTCCACAACGGACAGCCCCTTCTGTCTCGCGCGCTCTCGCACCTCCGGCGATACGCCGTGAGCCGTGAAGATCACCGTTCCCTCATCAATCCGGTCCAGAATTTCGAGGCGGTTCGCTCCGTCCAGCGTAATAACGCCTTCCTTCTCGAACGCCTCCGTGACATGGGCGTTATGAACGATCATTCCCAGTATATAGATGGGACGCGGCAGCTCCAGGTTTTTGGCGGTTTGCAAGGCGAGCACCATCGCGTCGACAACGCCGTAGCAATACCCTCTTGGCGATATTTTCACTATTTCCATGTTCAGGCACCTGCTTTCTGGCAGACAGCAACTCAATGAATGGAATGGCCTTCATCTTGGTCTGCTTCTACCATTATAGTCGAATCGGGCCGCTCGGAAAAGTCCAAGGGCAGCCAGATCGTGAATGTCGAGCCCTCGTCCTCCCGTGTTACAACCTCAACCGAGCCTCCATGCTCATCCAGAATCCACTTGGCGATCGACAGACCCAGGCCCGTGCCTACTGTTACGCCGCGAGATTCGTCCGCTCGATAGAAGCGATCGAAGATATGCGGTATTTCGTCTGGATTCATGCCGATGCCCGTATCCTGGAGCCTCCATCCGATATGCTCCTCCCTGCGGACAGCGCTCAGCTCGACATAACCCTCAGGCGTGTATTTGAAGGCGTTCTCGATGAAAATAAACAGCAGCTGCTGCAAGTAGTCGTGATTGCCGTATACACGCGCGTCCCCCAGCTTCGACAAGTCGCCAACCTGCCAAATGGCGGTCCGAGGCAGCAGCTGCGCCTTGCGTACAACCTCCTCCGTCAGCGGCAGGAGAGGTAGCACACGCTTCTCCATGGCATATCCCGCATCCGCTCTTGCCAGGGCAAGCAGGTCGCCGACAAGCGTGCTCATTCGTTTCGCTTCCGCCGCGATGTCGGACATCGCTTCGTTCGACATTTGCCAGTGGTCGGATGTCAGCTGCAGCCCGTGCGGGGCGCTGCTCCCGCCCGCTTCAGCTGCGCGGCTCCACATTTTCTCCAGCAGATCAATATTGCCGCGAATCGTCGTAAGCGGGGTCCGAAGCTCATGCGAGGCATCCGAGACGAAGCGCCGCTGCGCCTTGTACGCGTCATCGAGCTCATTATACGCCAGCTCCAGCCTCGACAGCATAGAGTTCAGCGTGTCGGCAAGCTGGCGAATCTCATCCTTCGGACCTCCGGCAGGAATACGGACGCTGAGATCCGCTCCGTTCTCAATCTGCTTCGTCGCTTGAATGACGGCTCCGATCGGACGCAGCGCCTGACGGGCAATGAGCATCCCTACGGAGAAAGCGATCAGCACAACGGCGAGAGACGAGAAAATAAGCGTCGTGCGGAGGCCGTCCATAAACTTCTCCTCATTGTAAGGAATGGCGCCTACCTGCAGCAGTCCCACAACAGTTCCGTCCTTCAGCGGGATGGGACGCTCGTAGACGATCATATTATAGGTTTCATTGCCGAACTTCAGCTTGTGCCTATTGAAGGCATTTTTTAAATCTGCCGAATTCTCAGGGTAAGGAATCAACACATTTTCGGCTATGAGATTGCGGGACCTCTTAATGACGTTGCCTTCCTTGTAATTAATTAATTGCACGAAGATGTCATTGCCGACAACCGTTCTTGTATCCACATTCAAATCCAGCGTATCAAAAAACATCAACGAAACGGAGTCATAATTGATGCGCAGATTTTCGCTCTCCCGTTTCACTTGGCCCTTCAAGTCATCGTACGTATTCCAATTGATAAACATATAGACGGCGACTCCGAACGCAAGAAGCGTCACAGCCAATAGTCCCGAATACCATAACGTCAGACGAAGCCGTATGGACATGCTCTTACCCCGCCTCTCCTCTCAGCACATAACCCGTGCCGCGAACCGTCTGTATGATCCGTCTGGCCCCGCCATCCTCCAGCTTTTGGCGCAGCATGGCGATATAGACCTCCAGCACATTGGATTCGCCGCTGAAATCATAGCCCCATATTTTCTCCATGATGGCGTCACGAGTCAGCACCCGCTTCGGATTGTTCATGAACAGCAGCAGCAGATCGTATTCCTTGCTCGTAAGCTCGATCCGTCTGCCCGCTCGAATGGCCTCTCGAGCGTCCATGTCCAGCACGAGATCGTCGAAGGCGAGCTGACTGCCGGCCTCCTCCAGTTTGTCGCTTTTCCTGCGAAGCAGCGCTCTAGCTCTCGCCAGCAGCTCCTCCAGCGCGAACGGCTTCACCAAATAGTCGTCTGCCCCGAGATCCAAGCCCTTCACGCGGTCGCTGATATCATCCTTCGCTGTCAGCATCAGGATTGGAACGTTGCTGCCGCCCTCCCGCACGCGCCGGCATACCTCCCAGCCGTCAATCTGAGGCATCATCACATCGAGGATTAACAGGTCGGGCTCCACCGTCAATAGCGTCTTCAGCCCCTCCGCGCCGTTCGAGGCGGTCGTAACATCATAGCCCTCGAACGCAAGGCTCCGGCGCAGCATGGATATGATTTTGTCATCGTCATCTACCACTACAATATGAGGTCTCATAGGAACGGCAGTCTCCTTCTCTACAGTCAAGAAGCGCAGAGCGTCTGCGCTCTGCGCTTCCCGCAGGTTGGCTAATGTGGGTTATTCCAGGCCAAATTCATTTTTGTCGCCGATGGTCACCGTCAGGCTCATATTCTGGCCTTGGCGGATAATGTTGAATTCTACCTCGTCGCCTACCTTGCGCGACTGAATCTCCTTGATCAATTCCGTTGTCGTGTTCATATTCTTGCCTTCCACGCCAACGATGACGTCATATTGCTTCAGTCCTGCAAGATACGCAGGCGAATTGTAATACACGCTTCGAACGAGCGAGCCCTCCGCCTTCTCAATGCCCAGCTGCTGAGCGAATTGCTCCGTCATCTCGCCCAGCTCTGCGCCGATGAACGGCGCCGGCTCCTTCGGCACCTCCGTGTTGTTCTTCAAGCTGTCCAGCACCTCGTTGATCGTGCTAGTCGGAATCGCGAAGCCGATGCCTTGCGCCTGAGAGCTGACGGCCGTGTTAATGCCGATAACCTCTCCGTTAACGTTCAGCAGCGGACCTCCCGAGTTGCCAGGGTTAATGGAAGCGTCCGTCTGCAGCAGGTGCTTGTAGTTTCTTTCGCCGTTGGCGTCCTGAATGTCGATCGGACGCTCCTTGGCGCTGAGCACGCCAGCAGTTATCGTATGGTCGAAGCCGTACGGGTTGCCGATCGCAACAACCCAATCGCCAATCTCAATATCATCGGAGCTTCCCAGCGGCAGCGTCGGGAATTCCTTCTCGCCTTCAATCTTGATGACCGCGAGATCCAGCTCATAGCTGGAGCCCAGCAGCTTGGCGGTAAACGGCTCGTCATAGCCCTGTACGGTTACGCGAATTTCATCCGAATCTCCGATAACATGCTGGTTGGTCAGAATGTAGCCTGTGGAATCGAAGAAAAAGCCTGTGCCGATGCCGGATTGCTGCATTTGGCCCTGCGGCTCCTGCTGCTCCGTTACACCGGGATAATTATCCCCAAAAAACTGGCGGAAAAAAGGATCGTCCAGCAGACCGCCGCCATTGGAGCGCGACGCCCGCACATACGTCTCAATTTTAATAACCGCTGGGCTGGCTTTCTCGAACAAATCGGCGATGTTATCGGGACGAGCCGCTATAGTGGAAGCGCCAGAGGAGCCCGCGCTTGCTGCGCTGCCCGTTCCGGAGCTTTCCGATTGTGCCGGGAGGACTGATTCCGCAGTAGGTGTGAACCAGTTCTGTACGTCGGCGGTATACATCAAGCCTCCTACAACCAGCACACCCGCGAGGAAGGAGGCGAACATAGACTTGAAGGAGCCTCCTCGCTTCTCTCTCACCTGGAATGCGCCCTTGCCGGAGCCGGACGTTGTGAACGAACGCAGCTGCGGCGGCTGCGCTGCAGCAGGGCCATGCTCCTCCACTCTCAGCTCCCCCGGCGGCATATAGCTGGATACCTGCTGAGGCTGGGACGGCTGGCGTTCCCCGTTTAACGGGCCATATGTGTAATAGTAGGAAGGCTTGGCTTGCTGCTCCGTCTCCCGTTCGCCATGACGCTCCTCGCTGCTGCTGCGCTCCGTTTCATCAGAGCCGTTGCTCCCGTTCGAGCCGAAGAAATCGTCATAACCCTTCTTGTTGTTCTGATCTTCCATTGTCTATCTCCTCCGTTCAATGAATCTGAGTCAGCTCTTAGGCTCTTATCTTCACTACTGAATGCTTATAGAGGTTGTTCAAAAAGCCCACTTTTGATCACGAAGCCAATCAAGAAGCATACTCGGCATCGAATATCGAATTCAGCCGGAACAAGCGTATCCTTACGAAGTGTGTTTCCTCCGGAAACACTGGAGGTGCTCACGTAGCTCCACTACGCTCCGCTCCTCACTTCCTAGCTTCATCCGATCTTCTCGGTGCTGAAAACTGGACTTTTTGAACACGCACTTATAATGGATTAGTTCTATCATGCACATTCTACCTTAAAACAAACTTAAAAGGAATTTAAACAAACATAAAAAACTCTCCCAAATGGAGGGAGAGCCTGCTCAAAACCTATAAAGTGGACTGTTAATAGGCGATATCGCGTTCCACTTCCCGCATAACGGCCTTGGCCCGATCCACCCAGCCGGCATCGATTGCCGCGTCGGGATCCACCGGAGCCTGGAATTGATCGAACAGCGCGCCAAGCACGCGAACGGATGCTTCCGGGTCGCTTCCTTCGTTGTACAGATGCCTCAGCACATAGGGCTCGTTGAACCGTATTTGCGCGTTGTTCTCTGACAGCTCGCTGTCGATATTGCCGTCTGTCACCTGGAACGGCAGCCTGAGCCACACCTTGTTTTTTTCATCCAGCGCATGGTCGAAGGACCCGCCGTTATAATCCCAGTTGCCGCCAAGCGTAAATCCATGGTCGCTTAGCCGAACCTGCATTTCTGTAAACTTCTTCTGCATGCCATCAATTGCCGAATGGATAGGAATCATGCCGCGCTACCTCCAACCTTTCCTCTGCCTGTTGAATGGTAGTATGCCCCTCGCCTTCCGGCATTATGCCATGTTTAGACGCGATTCGCCCAGCCCTTGCGGTGAGCCAGCACAGCCAGCTGCGTCCGATCCTCCAGCTCGCACTTCATAAGCAGATTGCTGACATGCGTCTTGACCGTCTTAATGCTAATATGGAGCTCATCCGCAATCTCCTTATTGGATAAGCCGTCGGCAATCAAGAGCAGCACTTCCTTCTCCCGCTCCGTCAGATCCTCGTCGCCCGACTGGGCTGTGCGCTTGCGAAGGCCTCGGGTCAGCGCTTGCGATACGTCCGAGGTCATCACCGGCATCCCCTTATAAGCGCCGCCAATCGCGTAGATCAATTCCTCTGCGGATACCGTCTTGAGCACATAGCTGACGGCCCCCGCTTCTATCGCCGCATAGACCTTGTCATCCTCCAGGAAGCTTGTGAGCATGACAATTTTGGTGTTGGGATATTTGGCCATAACAGCTCTGGTCGTCTCGATTCCGTCCAGCTCCGGCATCATCATGTCCATCAGCACAATATGGGGACGCTCCTCCTCAGCATGCGAGTCCAGCCATCCCAGCGCCTCCCTGCCATTGCCCGCTTCAGCAATGACGTCCAGCTTGGGGTCCAGCATTAAGTAGGTACGCAAGCCAATACGCACCATGTCGTGATCATCGACAATCATAACCTTGATCGTTTCGGAACTATTCATCGAATCTGCTCTCCCCGGTATATTTTTGGAATCGTGACCTTCACCCGCGTGCCGCTGCCCAGCTTGCTCACAATCTCCGCCGTTCCGCCCAGCTTCTGAGCTCTCTCCTGCATCGTGGACAGGCCGTAGGAGCCGCCCTTCACCGCATCCGCCTTGAAGCCCTTGCCGTCATCCGCCAAAATCATCATAGTCTGGCGCTCCGTTTCGGCTAGCGTCAGCGTCACACCTCGGGCTGAAGCATGCTTCACAATGTTCGCCATCGCTTCCTGTACAATGAGGAACAGCTGATGCTCCTTCGCTTCGCTCAGCCGCTCTGTCAGCTTCCATTCCATCACACCTTGCAAATGATTTTGCCGGCAATAATCCGGAAACCACTTGTCCAGCGCTTCCTGGAGCGTTCTTCCCTCCAGCTCCATCGGCCTTAGCTGAGCAATGAAATTACGCATTTGCTTCTGGGCCAGATTCGACATTCCAATCAGTTGGTCCAGCACAGAAGCGGCACGCTCGCTGTCGACCTGCTGCAGCTTGGGCAAGGAAGATGCGCACATATGAATGGCGAACAGCTGCTGGCTGACGGTATCATGGAGATCCCTAGCCAGCCGCCTTCTCTCCTCCAGCACGGCGGCTTCATTGGAAGCGGTCTCCGACAGGACGCGCTCCTCTCCCATCTGCTGAAGCAGCTTCATCTTGCCTTCCATCTGCTCTGCCAGCTCGTTAAACTCCCGGTATATGGGGATAAAAGAATGATGGCCCTTGCCATCCTCCGCAATTCGCGCCTCGTAGTTGCCGTTCACCGCCTGCTTCAGCGACAAATGCAACGTATCCAGCCTTCTGCCGAACCGCTGCGCGGTCCAATAGCCGACCCCCCCGCTGGACAGCAGGATAAGCCCGCCAGTCCAAACCTTCAGCTCGATTGGCCGCAGATGCTGCTCCATCATATACCAGAATACGAATGCCAGCACAGCCGTTATCCATGTAGCCAGGACAAATATGCCGATCATTTCCCATTTGCCGCTTCGAAGGAAACGCACCATCATAACGAATCACCCCACCTTCGTTACGCGCGTATCGCCGATAAAGGTGCTGACGACCAGCTTGATTCGCCGATCAGACTCGGAATAGCCAGGCGAGTGGGAGCTGATGTTCGTGAACAAGCCGCCGTCTCTCTGCCCCAGAACCTTAACGTCTCCGATGAACGCGCTGGTGACAACCTTCACGCCCAGCTCGTAATCATTAGGCACATACACCTTCACATCCCCGATAAAGGAGGAAATCGTAATCTTGGTCTCTCCGGGCGGAATATTCGCTTTCGTCAAATCCAGCACCGTATCCCCGATGAAATGGCTTATATTCATCGGCTTCAGCTCCCAATATTCCTGGCCCATATGAATATCCCCAATGAAGCCTGAGCGATTGATGACCGTCGAGTCGTGATTCCACCACTCCACATGTTCTTTGCTTGACTGGCACCCGTTTTTTTTCTTCTTGCCGTAAGAGGAATAGCCCTTATTCCTCATATGCTCGCCGCTGTATGCGCCGGCTGCCTGGCGTGCTGAGCCAGCCTCATACGATTGCGAAGCTTCAGCCTCCCGACTGTCCGCTTGAGTAGGATCGGGATGCAGCGGGGGCGCTGGAGGCACGACATGGCCGTCATGATAGGGACGGTACGACTTCCATTCATCAGACGGAGGCGATTGCCGCTTCGACCGGGGACTCCACAGCATGCGTAGACCGATACATATGATGGCGATCGGGATGAGGAAGGGTATGAGATCACCAATCGACCATGTCATGAGATTCAGGTTGTTGCCCAGAAATACGGCGCCTATAAGAATAAGAATGGCCCCCCACCAGCCGGAGCCGCCGTGGGAGCTTCCCGCGAGAATCGAGGTCATGCCGAAATAAAGAAGAATGCAGGGCCAATAGGTCGAGATCAGATCTCCAATGCTGAAAGACAGAAAGCCCAGCTGTCTTAGCAGGAAAGCGACGCCGAGCGAGATCACAACAAGTCCGGTAAACAGCCGGCTCGCGAAGTTTCCATTCATACCGCACAACTCCTTATGCTAGATCAATTAAGCTTACCATCAGTATACCTCGAACGCCGCTTCATTCATAAGGGACGACCGATTGAAATTGTCCTCCGTCTGGAGACTGAGGGGATTTCCTAATTTTCCTATTCCACCCTTTCATAAATTGAACAGGAAGAAGCCGCCTAAGTAGATACCTCGGCGGCTTCTCTCTAACGTATAGACATGTCAGCGCCTAATACGCCAACAATAACGCCTTGCGCATTCCGAATCGGTACGGATAATGTCATGCAGAGCTGCTTCGTAATGGCGGAGACATACACCTCGGATTGGAACGACTGTCCCTTCATCGCCTGCTTCCACCATTCGCGGCCCTTGGCGTTAAGCAAGCCCGCCTCCGGCAAGGAGAACACAAAGGAGCCGTCCGCCCGGTTGGACCAGATCGCCTCGATCTCCGGCTTCCCACGGAGCAGCTCCGTCAAGAGCGCGGCGTGCTCTCCCTCCTCCAGCGCCACCAGACGAGAGTCTGAAGCTGCGCTCTTCAGCCATTGCTGCAGCGCCGGCACATTGCCTTTGGCTTCGGCAACTGTTCGCTTCATGCCTACATTGTCAATGGCTTGTGACAAAGCTTGAGAGGACTTGCCCAGGTTGGCCTTGACCAGATCAAGCTTCGCGATTTGCTCTCGCTGCTTCTGGGCCATCTTCAGCGTCTCGTCAACGCTGTGCAGCGTATCGTTGACGGAGTCCACCACCTCACGAAGCATACGTGTCGTACCGCCCATATGCTCTGTCTGCCTGGCGCTTGCGCTGTCGGTATGAGCGGCAAGCTCGTCCACCTCCGTTATTTTGGCGAAGATCACATCCATGCTTGCTTTGGTGGACTGCATCTCCGTTACGCCCCGCTCGACGAATGTTTTTTCCTCCTCGACCGCACGCACAACAAGCTTCACGCCGTTTTCGATCTGCTCCACCATCGTGGAGGAGCGCCGGACCGCTTCCCCGCTTTGCTCTGCGAGCTTCTTGATCTGTCCCGCGACAACGGCGAAGCCTCTGCCGAATTCGCCCGCATGAGCCGCTTCAATGGAGGCGTTTAATGCCAGCAGGGAGGTCTGCGATACGATCTCCTGAATCAGGCTGTTCATTTCATTAATATGGGAGGTATGCTGAATCAATTCTCTGATGTGGCGTTCCATGGTGCGATTATGGCTGTTCAATTCATTCATAACCTCGTCCGTGCTTAGCAATGACTTGCATACATCCAGCACAACGTCCTTCGTTTCCTGACTCTTGCTCTTCAGCGTCGAGGACGCGCCGCTAATCTGCTCAGCTGCAGAAGCGACCTCCTGCAGTGCCGCAAACGTCTCCTCGATGCGGGTCATTGCGCCTTCGCTGGAGCGTCTAAGCAAGCTCTCCTGAGCAACGGATTGATCTGCGATATCAGACAGATGGGCGATTGTGCCGTCCACCTCGTCAACTGCCGCGCTTAACTGATCGGAGATGACGACGGACTCGTTCAACAGCCGCGTCATCTTCTCCTGCTCTGCCGAGTCCTGCAATGCTTGTCCGCGGTTGAACCATTGTGCGATTGCCATGGAATCGCCCCCTAAGAATGGATAAATGATGAAGTCATTATAATCCAGCATTCGGCAAAAGAAAAGAGGAACCGACAAGGTTCCTCTTCCTCGACATGCTATTGGTGAATCCTCAAAAGAAAATGCTACTGGTTATTGTTTGGGTTGTTCTGGTTAGCCTGGTTCGCCTTTTGGTTAGCGCCAGCCTGGTTGCCCGCTGCGTTGTTCTGGTTGAACTCCTCAGCAAATTCAGCGTTGAATTTGTTGTTTTGAGCGGCTTTGTTGTATTTGTTTTTCGCCATTGTCGTCACCTCCCCGTCGATGTTTAGTATGGCACCCGTCCGGCTTCTTATGCGTGCCGGCCCACCCGAATATTCGTTACGATTCCAGGTACGATTGCGGAATCGACTTGCCAACCTCCACGGCCTCGTTAATGTCGTTCAGCCACGTTTCCGTCAGCTTGCCGGTGCCGCGTCTCAGCACCTGAACCTCTACCTTGCGTTTGCCCCACTGCTCGTATACCTCGCTAATTGTATCGAAATAAAGATCGATGCGGTTTCCTTTAATAGCTGAGCCAGTGTCCGCCACCACTCCGTAGCCGTAGCCGGGAATGAACAGCAGCGTGCCGATCGGGAACAGCTTAGGGTCTGCTGCTATTGTCGATACCTGGTCTCTCCGAACCTTGACGCCGGAATACGTAATGCCATAACCGGGATGGCCCGGTCTCTTCCCGGTGGATTCTACGCCCGCCGTATAGCCGGTGGCCACAACCTCAATGACATTCGACGCGGACGCCTTGGCATCCAGAACTTCATAAGCCGCGGCATCTGCGGCAGCGCTTTGCAAGGCGGTTGCTTCCAGACTGATCGTTAGCGCTATGGCGATCCCTATCCATTTCCTTGCACAAAGAAAAAAGCTTGTAACCATCTGTTCAAACTCCTCCTCAGAGAAATATTGCCCAGATGGCACAAGCTTTATGCGTAATCCATTATTCCTTGGCCGCGATCTGCGACTGAAGGAACGTAATAAGCTCATCCAGCGTCTTCGCGCCAATATCGCCTTCGCCCCGTTTGCGGATAGATACGGAGCCCGACTGCATTTCGTTTTCCCCGACGACGAGCATATAAGGCATTTTCTCCAGCTGCGCTTCCCGAATCTTGTAGCCCAGCTTCTCGTTGCGAAGGTCGCTCTCTACGCGGATACCCGCTTCCTGCAGCTTCTCCGCCACTTGGCGAGCGTACTCCTCATAGTGGGTGGAGACCGGAATAACCTTCGCTTGCACTGGCGACAGCCAGAGCGGCAGAGCGCCCGCGAAGTTCTCCAGCAGGAACGCCGTCATACGCTCCATGGTGCTGATAATGCCCCGATGAATAACGACAGGGCGATGCTTCTTGCCGTCCTCGCCGATATACTCCAGCTCGAAGCGCTCAGGCAGCAGGAAGTCCAGCTGCGCGGTGGAGAGCGTCTCTTCCTTGCCCAGCGCCGTCTTGATCTGAACGTCCAGCTTCGGTCCGTAGAACGCGGCTTCGCCTTCCGCCTCGAAGAATGGCAAGCCCAGCTCCTCTACGACCTCCCTCAGCATACGCTGGGACATTTCCCACATTTCATCATTTTGAAAATATTTCTCCGTATCCTGCGGGTCCCGATACGACAGACGGAAACGGTACTCCTTGATGCCAAAGTCCTCATATACCTTGCGAATCAGGTTGACGACACGTGCGAACTCCTCTTTGATCTGGTCAGGACGGCAGAAGATATGCGCATCGTTCAGGGTCATGGCGCGCACGCGGTGCAGGCCTGTCAAAGCGCCGGACATTTCGTACCGGTGCATCGTGCCAAGCTCGGCGATGCGCACCGGCAGATCACGGTAGCTGCGCATGTCGCTCTTGAACACCATCATGTGATGCGGGCAGTTCATGGGACGAAGCACAAGCTCCTCATTGTCCATCTGCATGACCGGGAACATGTCTTCGCTGTAATGCTCCCAGTGTCCGGAAATTTTGTATAGATCCACGTTGGCAAGCACCGGCGTATAGACGTGCTGATAGCCCAGACGCTCCTCCATGTCTACAATGTAACGCTCCATTGTTCTGCGGATTTTGGAGCCATGCGGAAGCCATAACGGCAAGCCCTGGCCAACCTCGCGAGAGAAGGTGAACGTCTTCAGCTCGCGTCCCAGCTTGCGGTGATCGCGCTTCTTCGCTTCCTCCAGGAAATGAAGATGCTCATCCAGCTGCGCTTTTTTGGGAAAGGCGGTTCCGTAGATGCGCTGCAGCATTTTGTTTTTGGAGTCGCCTCTCCAATAGGCCCCCGCAACGCTCAGCAGCTTAAACGCCTTGATGCGCCCAGTGGACGGCAGATGCGGCCCGCGGCACAGGTCAAAAAACTCGCCTTGATCATAGATGGTAAGCTCCGAGTCCTCCGGCAAATCGCGGATAAGCTCAAGCTTCAGGTTATCCCCCAGCTCCTCAAAGATTGCGATGGCCTCACTGCGGCCAACAACTCTGCGGCGGATATCCAGGTTCTCATTGACAATCTTGCCCATTTCCTTCTCGATTGCGGCCAGATCATCCGGAGTCAGCGATTGCTCCATATCGATATCATAATAGAAGCCGTCCTCAATAACGGGGCCGATGCCCAGCTTGACGGTTGTTTCGCCATAAATCCGCTTCAACGCCTGAGCCAGCAGATGCGCCGTACTATGACGGTACACCTCCAGTCCGTCTACCGAATCAACGGTTACAATCTCGATAGCGGCATCCTTCACGATGGGTGTATACACATCGACCACCTTGCCGTCCAGCTTGCCTGCGATCGCGTTTTTCTTCAGCCCTGGGCTAATGGATCCCGCGACGTCTTCAATTGTTGTCCCGGCCTCATATTCTCGGATGGCTCCGTCCGGGAACGCTACTTTAATGCTCACTTTCATCATCCTCCTGATCTGGTGGTGCAAGCGAAGCGCGGGAAGGCACAAAAAAAAAGCACGCATCCCGCAAAGGGACGAGTGCTTGTATACTCGTGGTTCCACCCTACTTCAACCGTTCCGGCGGATCATGGGATCAGCTCGGACATCAGTTCTCGTACTATCCGGTAACGGGGATATCCGGTACGGCTTACAGCTGCGCACCCATGCTGGGAGGGCAGGTTCAACCGTACAGCTACAAGAGGGGTACATTGGGCCGCGTCAAGGAAGGAACTTTCAGCCTGGTTTCCTCTCTCTGGTCCGAGCGCTTTGCCGAATACATGTCTCTTGTCAATGCTGTTGCTTGACTTGTATTGTGCCATCATTATAGCCTCTGGGGACGGCCTTGGTCAAGGGTCAAAGGCAATCGCCAGTCTGCCCCTAAGCTTATGGCTGAATCCATTCATCCAGCGTACTGGCGCAGGATGAGCATTTCACACAGACATTTACTCTGCCGTCGAATATCGTTTCAATGGTGCGGATGACCTGCATATCAGGATTCCTGGTGTGCACTGTAATTTGTTTGGGCGAGACAGAGATCAGAGAGCTGATGACCATATCCTCGATATTCATCTCCGTCTCCAGCATCTCCGCGACCAGCCGGTCAGCGGGCGGCTTGGGATCCAGTGTCTGGAAGCTTTCGTTGTATAACGTAAATTCATGCCCGCCCTTGTGCAGCAAATGTACAATAGGCACCTTGGACTCCTGCAGCTGGACAAAATATTTCAACAGGGAAATAAACTCCTGGTATTGTTTATCTAACACGTATTCATCCAGCGCGTATTCCACAATGTCTGTCAGCTCATTGCGATACGGCAGCAGGCGAAAGGCCAGAAAGCCCCCGATATTGAGCACCGTATCCTCCAGCAGATGCTTCTCCAGCTCGTCGGCCACTTTATTGCGCCGCCGTGTCCGATCCGCCTCGTGGAAGCGGCTGCCCAGCGACTCCCACTCCTTGCCATGGAGCAGCTCGTAGCAATATTTTTCGATAATGGCCGCGTCCATCGACGGGTTGTTTTTGTATTTCTTCCTGATGATAGCGGACAGCAGCTGCGGCTCCAGCTCGCTGATTACATAATCCGCAATGACATGTGCCGCCGCTTTATAGACGGCTGGTCCGTCCGCTTTGAGCTGGAAGGCCGCGGCAGACGCCTCACACCGAATGCGCAGCGGTCCCTCTATATGAAACTCCACGACAGCCTGGGCAGATGGCTTTAGCTTATGTAAATCGGCGTTTACATGCTTGGCCAGCGAATCCCGCAGCATTTGAAGCGATTCGTCATGATTCGAAGGCATCGTTACCGTAAACAAATCCATGCGCTCACCCCTTTCCTTCCGTTACAGTATATGGTCCGGAGGCGGCGTATATACAGGGAAGAGTTTGGCATGATGGATTAAAGCAGAGAACGGCAAAAACGGCCCAGGCGATTGCCTGAGCCGCTCCATGCAGGAAGCATTAGTTCTGCATAACGAAATCCCGCTCCGCCTTGTCGGTATCGTTATACATGCGCAAAATATTGTATTTGGTATCGCGCTGAGCAGGTATTTTGCCCGATTCACGAATGAGCTGAAGGATGAGATCGATATTAACCTTATGCGTTGTGCCTGCAGCGGACACGACATTCTCTTCGATCATGGTGCTGCCGAAGTCATTGCAGCCATAATGAAGCGACAGCTTGCCCATCTCCGGTCCCATCGTCACCCACGACGATTGGAAGTTCGGAATGTTGTCCAGCATAATCCGGCTAACCGCCACAATACGGAGATATTCCTCAGGCTTTGCTTTCTCCAGCTTCAGATTCGTATTGTCCGGCTGGAACGGCCAGGAAATAAAGGCCAGGAAGCCCGGCGAAGGATACCCGTTCGCAAGCACCTTATCCTGCTGGTCGCGGATGCGCAGCATATGAAGCGCCCGCTCCTCGATCGTTTCGCCAAGTCCATACACCATCGTTGCGGTTGTATTCATGCCATGGCGGTGAGCGGCGTCCATCACATCCATCCAATCCGTCCAGGAGCCCTTCAACCGACTAATCTTTCTGCGGGTTCGATCGTCCAATATTTCCGCGCCGCCTCCCGGCAGCGAATCAAGCCCCGCTTCATGCAGCTGCTTGACAACCTCGTCCAGCGACAGCCCGTCCGAGACAACCTTCATCTTCTGGATTTCGGCCGGCGAGAAGGAGTGCATCGTAATATCCGGGAACCTGGTCTTGATCTTGCGCAGCAGGTCCAGATAATAAGTGAAGGGCAGATTGGGATTGGTGCCGCCCTGCATTAGAATCTCCGTTCCGCCTACATCCTTTGTTTCCTGAATTTTATTTAAAATGACCTCGTCATCCAGCACATATCCTTCCTTCGAGCCCGGCGCTCTGTAGAACGCGCAGAAGCGGCAATATACGTCGCATACGTTCGTATAATTGACATTGCGGCCCACAACAAATGTCGTTACCGGCTCAGGGTGGTGCCTCAGCATAATTTGATTGGCGACATGCCCCAGCTTCTCGATCCCATCGTAAGCCAGCAGCTCCATTCCTTCTTCCAGCGTAATGCGCTCGGCGCGCAGCGCCTTATCCAATATCCGGTCTATCGCGCTCATCCGCAAGACCTCCTTAACGATGACTTCATAGTATGACGCAATACTTAATCCTAACATAGATGAGCAAGCCTAGTCATCCATAAGGTTGATGGCCAATATGGCAAAAATGCGAAAGTTGGCTTTTAGCCGGATACTCGGTGATGCTCTATGGTCCCTGCGCAGTCGAATGCTCTTCCGATCGCTGTTGCAGGCGGGTTCCATTGATCAACCTTGCTAAGGTTGGAACCCGCCTGCAAAGGCGAACGCTGTCGCTTCTCCAGAGCATTCGGCTGCTCCGCTCCTCGGAGCACAACCACGATCAAGACCATAACCAACTTCGCAAAGGGAAGAACGAAAAAGCTGCGCAGACAATGGCCTGCGCAGCTCGAAAATGGTTGATTAGCGTTCGTCGATTTCGAGCTTGGCCGCGGCCAAGGCTCCTTCGAGGTCGGCGATCAGATCGTCCACATGCTCAATACCGACGGAGAAGCGCAGCAGCCTATCGTCTACGCCAATCGCTTTGCGGATTTCCTCCGGAATATCGGCGTGCGTCTGCATCGCCGGGTAGGTCATCAGCGATTCTACGCCGCCAAGGCTCTCGGCAAACGCGATCAATTTAATATGACGGAGAATGGGCTCCACATAACGCGCATCCTTCAGGCGGAACGAGAAGATGCCGGTGTTGCCCGAGGATTGCCTGTTCTGGACATCATGGCCAGGATGATGCGGCAGGGCCGGGTAATACACCTCTTCAATCGCTGGATGCTCCAGCAAATATTCCGCGATTTTGGTTGCGTTGTACTGATGCCGCTCCATGCGGAGAGCCAGCGTCTTCATCCCTCTCATCAGCAGCCAGGAATCCTGCGGACCCAAAACCGCGCCGATGGAATTGTGAAGAATGGCCATCTGCTGGGACAGCTCTTCGCCCTTGGTCACGATCAAGCCCGCAAGCACGTCGTTATGCCCGCCCAAATATTTGGTCGCGCTATGGATAACGATATCGGCTCCCAGCTCGATGGGGCGCTGGAGATAGGGCGTAAGCAGCGTATTGTCGACAATCGTAAGCAAGCCCTTGGACTTCGCCCACGCGCAAACTCTCTCCAAATCCGTAATCATCATAAGCGGATTGGTTGGCGTCTCGATCAGGACCGCTTTGGTATTTGGCGTCACCAGCGTCGACATGGCATCTATGTCGTTCGTGTCCACGTAGGACGCCGTTACGCCGAATCTCGACATAATGCGCTCCAGCAGCCTGTATGTGCCGCCATACAAATCCAGCGATACAATCAGATGGTCGCCTTGGCTGAAATAAGCAAAAATCGTTTGCAGGGCAGCCATTCCAGAGCTGCAAGCGAAGCCGGCGTCTCCCGCTTCCAGCTGTGCTGCTGCTTCCTCCAGCACGGCGCGCGTCGGACTTTTGGTTCGGGCATAATCAAATCCCGTGCTCTGCCCTAGCTTGGGATGGCGGAATGCCGTCGCTTGATAGACCGGGAAGCTGACCGCTCCCGTTACAGGCTCCTTCTCGGAGCCGATATGGGCCAACTGACTTTCGATTTTCATTTCGGATACGCAACTCCTTGTTTTATTGTTCAGATGCCTGCGCCCAGTTCATAAGGCGTTTGCTGGTACACATAATAGTTAAGCCAATTAGAGAACAGCAGATTGGCGTGAGCTCTCCATGTGGAGAGCGGCATACAGGACGGGTTATCGCCCGGGAAATAATTCCTAGGAAGCGCAATATCCAGCCCTCTGGCCACATCCCGGTCATATTCAAATTTGAGCGAGGTAGGATCATATTCGGAATGGCCCGTCACAAAAATTTGCTTCCCGTCGCGCGACGCGACAATATAGATGCCCGAATCGTTGGATTCCGACAAAATTTCCAGCTCCTCGATGGGCTCGATATCCTCGCGCCTTACCTCCGTATGACGAGACTGCGGGACAAAAAACAGCTCGTCAAATCCTCTAAGCAGCTGGGTATTCCGTTTGTTGTCCGCAATGGTATGCGGGAAGACGCCGAATATTTTGGCATCCAGGTTATATTTCGGCACTCCGAAGTGGTAATACAGCCCTGCCTGGGAAGCCCAGCATATATGGAAGGTTGACGTGACATGGCGTTTGGTCCATTCCATAATTTCCTTCAGCTCTTCCCAGTAGTTGACCTCTTCGAACGGCAAATGCTCCACAGGCGCTCCCGTAATAATCATGCCGTCGAAATACAGATGCGAAATCTCGTCGAACGTTTTGTAGAACGACTCCAGATGATCGGACGAGGTATTCTTCGACGTATGGGTTCTGGGATGAAGCAGCACAACCTCCACTTGCAGCGGCGTATTGCCAATTAAGCGAAGCAGCTGCGTCTCCGTTGTTTCTTTGGTCGGCATCAAATTCAGAATCGCGATTCTGAGCGGACGAATGTCCTGCTGGTAAGCGACGCTTTCGTCCATGACAAATATGTTCTCGTTGTTCAATACTTCCTTGGCCGGCAGGTGATCCGGTACTTTGATTGGCATGTTGGCTCACGCTCCTAATGATGTAGTAATTAGAAGTCGCAATAGGATAAAAAAGACCCCTTCTGCGTGAGAAGAGGTTCTGTGCTTGTGAAAGCAGTCATATCCTCTCTCATCTCTCAGAGACATGATGTCTCCGCAAGAATTAGCACCGTGCTCATTACGCCGGTTGCCGGGCTTCATCGGGCTAGTCCCTCCGCCTGCTCTTGATAAGAAAGTAGTCTATTCAATTATTGCTGTTCCAATTAGTTTTACTTTAATTCATTCCGACATTCCCGTCAAGAACCTGATCCGCATATGCTGTTTTAAAAACTTGTTGACGAGCGATTTTCCGCTTGAATGTTCGCCTCGCGCGGGAGTATACTAAACAGGATTAGGACTTCACACCTTCCGGAAACGACGACCTGGTGATTAAGCGCGCAAGCCCAGCGCTCTGAAGCACCTGACCGGCAGTCTCCTGCAAGATGAGAGAGGAGATTCCCGCAAATGAAAATTAGACATGTGAGCAATGGTATTTTTACAACCGTGGACCAAATCGAGGGTACGCTTGTCGCCCCGGCGGAAGGCTTCTACTGGATAGACGCGGACGTCGAGGATCTGGTTGTGCTGCAGCCGCTGTTCGGCATGCACGACCTGGCCGTAGAGGATTGCTTGAATGAAGAAGAGCAGCGTCCCAAGATTGAAATTTATGAAAGCCATTATTTTATTGTCATTAACAGCATTCGATTCGACGATGAAGAAATTTTCCTGCGCGCGCTGAACATATTTTTGGGACAGCATTACATTATTACCGTTACCAAGCAGAAGATTAATGAGCTCCGTTCCTTGAAGCCGATATTGTGGGAGCAGGAGGTCAGCCGGCCTGACCAGTTTCTCTATTATTTGACCGACCTTGTAGTGGACAATTATTTCCTTGTCGGCGATCGGATCGACAATCGGATCGAGACGCTGGAGGAAGCCATCCTGATGCATACCCGCAAGTCCCATCTGAACGAAATTATTGGTCTGCGCGGGGAAATTCTGTGGGTGAGGAAGGTGCTGGGACCACAGCGCGAGGTGATCTTCACGCTTAACAAGAAGGAGCTTCGCCTGATTGACGACCAGCTTCAGAAGTATTTTAGCGACGTATACGAGAATGCCATCAAAATTTCGGAGTCCTTCGATACGTACCGCGATCTGATGGGCAACTTGCGAGAGGCCTACCAGTCGAGCCTGTCCAGCCGGGCCAATGAAATTATGCGCGTGTTCACGGCCATTACGACCATCTTCATGCCGCTGACGTTCCTGACGGGCATTTACGGCATGAACTTCGACTTCCTGCCCTTCGTCCATGCTGGCTGGGGCGCTTATGTGCTGCTTGGCATTATGGTGGTGCTGGGATGCGGCATGTTATATATTTTTCGCAAGAAGGAATGGCTATAGCGGCCGTTCCTCTTTTTTTGCCGCATGCCGGAGTAATGAGATATACTAGAGTTATGGCTTATGAACGCATCGGAAGGGGGAATACCGGACATGAATATCAGCCAGCTGGAGACGCTCCTGACCATCTCCAAGACGATGAGCTTCCGCAAGGCGGGCGAGCTGCTTAATCTAACGCAGCCTGCCGTATCCGCGCAAATCAAAAGTCTGGAGGACGAGTTCAAGACTGTCCTGATCGACCGCAACCAGCCCGTCACGCTGACGGATCACGGCCGCGTGTTCCTGGAGCATGCGGAGCGCGTCCTCGCTATCGTGGAGGAGCTGAAGCAGAAGCTCGACGATTTGAATCACACGCCGCAAGGCCATATCCTGTTAGGCACCACTTCATCCATCGCTATCCAAATATTGCCGAGGGTCCTGTCTTATTTTCAGAACCAGTTCCCGCTTATCAAAACAACCATTCACACCATGCCCTCCTCCCAAGTCATGGCTTGTGTCGAGAATGGTTCCGTGGATGTTGGCATAACCTACATAACGGAGAAAAATCCGAACATTGCCTCATCCGTCCTTTATTACGATACGTTCGAGCTGGTCGTATCCCCGGAGAATCCGCTGAGCAAGCTGAACCATACCACGCTGGACCAATTGAAGGACGTGCCTATGATCATGCTGGCGCCCGATACGCTGGGCAGGAAGTTTGTCGACGCGCTGTTCCGCCAATACAACATTCAGCCCAATATTATTATGGAGCTGTCCAGCAGCGAAGAAGTGAAACGGATGGTCGAGATTGATCTTGGCGCCGCCATTGTATCCAAGCTTTCAATTCCGTCCGAGCTGAAGCGCGGCACATTGAAGCTGATCAAGGTGCATGAGCTGGAAGCAACGCACCCCGTCGGTGTCGTCTACAAATCCGGTCGATACCTGAATACCGCGATGCAGCAGTTTTTGAGCGATTTGAAGGGCATGCCGGAGCATCAATTCATAAGCAGCGAGTAGGAGTGAACAGAATGAAGTTTGATTTGCACACGCATCATTTCCGTTGCGGCCACGCTGACGGCAGCATCGAGGATTATATTGAAGCCGGAATTAAGCATGGACTTCAGGTCATTGGCATCTCGGATCACTCCCCTTACTTCTATCACGATGAGGATCACCCATCTCCGGGCATTGCGATGGCCAGAAGCGAATTTGCGAATTATGTCCAGGAAGTGCTCCGGCTGAAGGAGAAGTTCGCGGGCAGAATTGAAGTGCTGCTCGGCATGGAATCGGATTATTTCCCCCAATATGCGGAGGCATACCGTGAAGCGTACAAGGGAGTTCCGTTCGATTATTTGATCGGCTCCGTTCACCAGGTGAGCGGCGTCAGCATCTTCAACCGAAATCGCTGGACGAAGCTGGACGAAGCGGCTCATATCCTTGAGAAAAAGAGCTACTATGAGCTTATTGAGCAATCCGCCCGCGCAGGCATGTTCGATATATTGGGCCATATCGACGCTATGAAGGGATATTATCCCGCTTTTTCGGATATTCCTGCGCATGAGCACATCGATAACGCGCTTCGTACAATTGGCGAATGCGGAGTGGCGATCGAGATTAATACCTCAGGCAGCACCAAGGATGTAGGCGGCTGGTATCCGTCCGACGATTTGCTGGAGAGAGCGCTTCATTACAACGTGAAGGTGACGTTCGGCTCTGACGCCCATGTGCCTTCGCGAGTCGGGGACGAATGGGAGCTCGTGGCGAAGCGATTGAAGGAGATCGGCTTCACCGAGTGGGTGTTCTACCGCAAGAGACAGCCCGTTGCTGTGCCTCTATAATGGTGATTCCAGGAGAGACGCGACGCGTCTCTTCTTCTGTTGTAAAGCCTCTGCTTCCATAGCCAAAAAAAAGTGGACCCGCACGAGGCAGGTCCCAAAGAGCTTATATAAAAAGGGGGTCTTGCTTATTATAATAGCCCCTTGATGTGTTAAAGCCGTAACAGCAACATTGCAATTGTGTAACAAATTCGGGAGCGTGGACTCATGTCGTTATGGATTGCCATTGGCAGCGCCGTCCTATTCGGAATGGCAGGCTGGTGGATGAAGGTTTCACAGATGAAGCAAGGCTCAACGCAAAAGCTGCTTCGGGGACTCTATGCAGCCGGAGCAGCAGGCTTCGGCATACACAGCGCGCTGCAGGGCAGCCTAAGCGATTTATCGCGGCTTGATGTATGGTGCGCGGGCGTCATCATTGGCGCAGGCTCCGCATGGGGCAACTCGTTATTCATGAAGGCGCTGCAGTATGGCCCAGCCAGCCTCACATCGCCGATGACGAATGCCAACATCGTGCTGGTCGTAGCTATGTCTACGTTCTGGTATCATGAGCCATTAAGCGCGCTTCAGGGCTTAGGCATCACTCTGCTGCTGGCGGCCGTCGCGCTAATCGCCTACAAACGCAAGGAGAAGCTGACCATTACCGAGAAACGCTGGTTCCTTCTGGTCCTTCTCGCCATCGCGATGTTTGCCCTGCGGAACGGCGGCCTTAAGGTGACGGACGAGCTCGGGCTGTCCAGCGCCCCCATCCTGTTCATCGCCTACACGCTGTCGCTGGCCTGGTTTCTTATGCCCGCCCAAGAGCGCTCCACAGCCGCCGCCAATCGAACGGGCTTGCGGCTGGGGCTGGCAGCCGGCATATTCTCTTATGGCGGCCTGCAGCTTTATGCGCTTGCCATCGAGACGGGCCAAGCCAATCTCGCTGCGCCGATATTCGCAACGAACAGCCTGGTCGTTGCCGCTGGCTCCATCCTCTGGTACAAGGAGAGACTAACCGCTACGCAGATCGCCGCTTTCCTCTGCCTGCTTGCAGGGTTAATTGTGATCCGGCTGTAACGCTTCAATAGAGCCTGTTATTCCTACTGGATATGCACTTACTTTTAGTTTGTCCGTATGCTACAATATAACTACAAAAAGCGGGGTGATTCTGTTGGATTATTCGACAATGTGCCCAAGATACGAGGCTGCTGCTGATTTATTAGGCAAGAAGTGGACGGGTAGAATCATACGGGTGCTGCTTGGCGGCCCGAAACGATTTAAAGATATGAAGGAACAAATTCCCGAGATGAGCGACAAGATGCTGACCGACCGGATGAAGGAACTCGAAACGATGGGAGTCGTGGTCCGCCGGGTGTATCCGGAGATGCCTGTACGCATTGAATATGAATTAACGCCTAAAGGCAGAGATTTACAGCCGGTGATCGAATCCATCCAGAGATGGGGAGAAGCCTGGATGTAACACGCACGAATATAGGAGAAAGGGGCTGTCCACAACGCGGACAGCCCCTTTCTCGCCACAATA
Organism: Paenibacillus sp. PL2-23; assembly: GCF_040834005.1. Lineage (NCBI taxonomy): Bacteria > Bacillati > Bacillota > Bacilli > Caryophanales > Paenibacillaceae > Paenibacillus > Paenibacillus sp. PL2-23. Next base: position 1,706,816 of record NZ_CP162129.1, on the reverse strand, counting down.
GAATGTATAGATTTTCGTATTTCTCATATCCCCTGCGGTCTCGGCTGAAACAGCATTCCGCTCTCCGCCTCCGCCATCACATCCTCCAGCCACTCCCGCTCAGCCTGGCTCAGCCTGATCATGCCTTCAATCAGCTTCACCGACCCTCTGGGCAACAAGCCTTCCTTCTTCAACGCAACGTCCCTGAGCAGCTCGATTCTGGACAGGCACGCTTCATATTGCCCCCACAGGCAAGCCTTCACCACCTCGCGGTCACTGTGCATCAGGAACGGCATTGCAGCAAAAAAAGGATGCTGCGGGAAGGCCGTCTGCTCCATCTGCTTGTGGAGCAGCTCCAGAAATTCACGTTTCCCTTCCTCCGTAATACGATATACCGTTTTGTCAGGCCGATTATCTCCCCGTACCGGGATGACCTCGGCAGCTTCAATATAGCCATGGTCACGCAGCTGATCAACAGCGTAATACAGAGAGCCGTCCTGCAGCTTGAAGGTCAAATGCCAGTTGCGCTCCTTGATCGTCTGTCTGATGTCGTAGGGATGGCGCTCCATCTCCATCAACAGCCCCAGCACCAGCAGCCTCATCATCACAGCGGCTAGCTCCGGGTTGGGGAAGGCTTCGCTTGATGCCCTCCCCGAGCAGGGGCTTGCGGATTAGCTTCAAGACGGGAGCTCCCCATCAGGAATACGAATACAAGCGCAACTAATGGAAGCATGACAGACCACTGAAATACGAACACAATGGAATCCGCCAGCTTGCCCAGCAGCACTTGGACAATTTCAGGCGTCAATCCCATCTGCTGCTGAATTGCGGGATCTAGGAGCGCCTGCCCACCCTTGATTCCGGCAGCCATCTCCGGATTCAGGTTCGGCAGCTCCTCGACGCCAGCCTGGAAGCTGGATTTCTGCAGCACACCGAATACCGTTACGCCAAGCGCGGAGCCGATTGTCCGGAAGAAGGTGATCAGAGAGGACGCAGAGCCCTTATATTGCGGCGGCACGGAGCTGAGCGTCGAGATATTCAGCAGCGAGAAGGAAACCCCCATGCCAAGGCCTACGATGACCATAAAGACGGTAATCAACCATCTGCTTGTATCGGCATCCATAACAAATCCAAGCAGGCTTGTGCCCAGCATCAGCGTAAACGCCGAGACCAGCATAATATTGCGGAACGGATACTTGCCTGCGATTCGTCCGCCGATTTGGCTGCTAAGCACAACACCCAGCATCATGGGAATAAGCACTGTGCTCGTCTGCGTCGCGCTGACGCCGAACACGCCCTGTATAAAGATAGGGATGTAGGTGGCGCCCGCAATCATCACGCCCCCATACAATAGACTGATCATCATGCTGCTTGTGAACAGCCGCCTGCTGAACAGATCCAGCTTAATGATGGGATCCTTGGCTTTGGTCTCTGCATACAGGAACAGCGCAAGCAATACAGCCGATGACGCGAACAGCGATATCGTCTGCACCGATTGCCAAGCCCAGCCCTCTGTGCCGCCCAGCTCCAGACCGAACATCAGCGTCAGGATAGAGGCAGTAAGCAGAATCGCGCCAGCCCAGTCAATATATTGCTTGTTCGGATTTCTACTCTCGTGATAACCGCGCCAAATAAAGAAATACGACAAGATGCCGATGGGCACATTAATGTAGAAAATCCAGCGCCAGCTGAATTGGTCCGTAATCGCGCCGCCCATAATGGGGCCAAACACGCTGGAGATGCCGAATACCGCTCCGAACAGGCCCATCATTTTGCCACGCTTCTCGCCCGGAAACAGATCGAAGATGATCGTAAAAACAATCGGCATAAGCGCGCCCCCGCCTATCCCTTGAATCGCTCGATAGATAATGAGCTGCTCCATGTTCTGCGAGGTGCCGCATAGAATGGAGCCCGCAACAAACAGCACCAGTCCAAGCAGGAAAAATCTTCGACGGCCATACATATCCGACAACTTGCCGAAGATCGGCGTGGCGACAACCATGGCGATCATATAGGCCGAATACACCCAAATAAAATATTCGAAGCCCCCGAGCTTCTTAATAATTGTCGTCATCGCTGTCGATACGATCGTCTGATCAAGCGCCGCCATAAACAAGCCCAGCAATAAGCCGGCAACAACAAGCCTCACATTGCTTTTATTCGCGTCCAGCTGCAATCCCTCATTCCATTACTCAAATTTGATTACTAGTTATATTGTACTCCAAATGAGCCCAATTACAACTCTTCCTTTCTTATTTAATCGTTCCAGTTGACTTCTCCTTCCATTTCTATTAGTATTAATGATAATCATTATCAATATGTGTATAGGCAAAATTGACCCAAAAAAGACCCCGGAGCAGCTGACCGCTCCGGAGTCCACAGGTGTAACGCATATTAGCCGCTAGGCTACATGCCCAGCCATTTTTTGAACAGGTGCTTCGTGGTATCCTTGTTCATCGCGGCAATCGAAGTCGTGAGCGGAATGCCCTTCGGACAAGAACGCACACAGTTCTGGGAGTTGCCGCAGCCTTCGATGCCGCCGTCCGTCATCAGAGCCTCCAGACGCTCTTCCTTGTTCATCTCGCCCGTAGGGTGAGCGTTGAACAGACGAACCTGGGAAATCGCTGCAGGACCGATAAAGCTGTTCCGGTCGTTGACGTTCGGACAGGATTCCAGACAGACGCCGCAGGTCATACATTTGGACAGCTCGTAAGCCCATTGGCGCTTCGTCTCGGCCATACGCGGTCCAGGACCCAAGTCATATGTGCCGTCGATGGGAATCCATGCCTTAACCTTCTTCAGGGCGTTGAACATACGCTCGCGGTTGATGACGAGGTCACGGACAACCGGGAATGTACGCATAGGCTCAAGGCGAATCGGCTGCTCCAGCTGGTCGACCAGCGCGCTGCACGCCTGACGCGGCTTGCCGTTGATAACCATCGAGCACGCGCCGCACACTTCTTCGAGACAGTTGGATTCCCAGCATACCGGCGATGTTTTGGCGCCTTCTGCCGTAACAGGGTTGCGCTGAATTTCCATCAGGCCGCTGATTACGTTCATATTGGGACGGTAAGGCAGCTCGAACTCTTGGGAGTAAGGCGCAGTTTCCGGCGAGTCCTGACGAGAGATAATGAACTTGACGGTTTTTTTAGCCGTAGTCGTTTCAGCCATCATTATTCTCCTTTCTTCTTGTCGGTGGAGTAATCGCGCTTACGAGGAGCGATAAGGCTGACGTCGATATCCTCGTACGAAATTTTTGGTCCGTCCGGTGTCCAGTCGGCGATCGTCGATTTCATGAACTGATCGTCGTTCCGGTCTGGGAATTCAGGCTTGTAGTGAGCTCCACGGCTTTCGTTCCGCATAAGCGCACCCAGCGTCATCGCTTCGGAGAGCTCCAGCATGTTCCACAATTGACGGGTGAACGCAACGCCTGCATTGTTCCATTGCGCGGTATCGTTAATGTTGATGTTGTTGTAGCGCTGCTTCAGTTCCTTGATCTTGCCGATTGTTGCTTCCAGCTTGTCGTTGAAGCGAACAACCGTCATGTTGTTCGTCATCCACTCGCCAAGCTCCTTGTGGATTACATACGCGTTCTCTGTGCCGTTCATACCGATAATACGGTTATGTCTATCCGTTTGCTGCTTCGCGTATCGGTCGAATACGGAGGAAGCGACGTCTTCCGCGGACTTCTTCAGGCCTTTGATATATTCGACAGCCTTCGGTCCGGCTACCATGCCGCCATAGATGGCGGAGAGCAGGGAGTTGGCTCCGAGACGGTTCGCGCCATGATATTGGTATTCGCATTCGCCAGCGGCGAACAGACCAGGGATATTCGTCATTTGGTTGTAGTCCACCCACATGCCGCCCATGGAATAGTGAACCGCAGGGAAAATTTTCATCGGAATCTTCCGCGGATCGTCGCCCATAAACTTCTCGTAGATCTCAATGATGCCGCCGAGCTTCACGTCCAGCTCCTTAGGATCCTTATGCGACAGATCAAGGTAAACCATGTTCTCGCCGTTGATGCCAAGCTTCTGGTCGACGCACACATGGAAGATCTCGCGTGTTGCGATATCGCGCGGCACCAGGTTGCCGTATGCCGGATACTTCTCTTCAAGGAAGTACCAAGGCTTGCCGTCCTTGTACGTCCATACGCGTCCGCCCTCACCGCGCGCGGATTCCGACATAAGACGAAGCTTGTCGTCGCCCGGAATGGCCGTAGGGTGAATCTGGATAAACTCGCCGTTCGCGTATTTCACGCCTTGCTGATACACGGCGCTTGCCGCTGTGCCTGTATTGATAACGGAGTTTGTTGTTTTGCCGAAAATAATGCCAGGACCGCCGGACGCAAGAATAACCGCGTCAGCGCGAACGCTCATGACCTCCATGGAGCGCAGGTCCTGCGCCGTAATGCCGCGGCATACGCCGTCGTCGTCCAGCACCGCGCCAAGGAATTCCCAGTGCTCGTACTTCGTAACGAGACCGGCTGCTTCCCAGCGGCGAACCTGCTCGTCCAGCGCGTACAGCAGCTGCTGGCCGGTCGTCGCGCCCGCGAACGCCGTGCGGTGATGCTTCGTGCCGCCGAATCTGCGGAAATCCAGCAGACCCTCGGACGTACGGCTGAACATAACGCCCATCCGGTCCATCAAGTGAATAATGCCCGGTGCAGCTTCGCACATTGCTTTAACCGGAGGCTGATTGGCGAGGAAGTCACCGCCGTATACCGTATCGTCGAAATGCTCCCACGGAGAGTCGCCTTCGCCTTTGGTGTTGACGGCGCCGTTGATGCCGCCCTGCGCGCACACGGAGTGCGAGCGCTTCACCGGGACGAGGGAGAACAGGTCTACGTGAATGCCGGCTTCCGCCGCCTTTATAGTCGCCATCAGGCCGGCAAGGCCGCCGCCGACAACGATAATTTTATTTTTTGCCATTACGCTTCGCTCCTTGTCTTCGGTACTATTAGCCGATATTCGTCCATGTCAAAGCGGCATTCGCTGCTTCCTTAAACTCATCGCCCGTGAAGGCAACCAGGGAAAGGATGAACAGGGCCGATACAATGACGAAAATGCCCATGCAAATATAAGAGGAAATACGCTGTGCACGAGGGCCGATCGTAATGCCCCAGCTAATCAGGAAAGCCCAGAGACCGTTGCTGAAGTGGAATACCGCTGCCAGTACGCCGATGACGTACAGCGTGAACATAACCGGGCTGCTTGCGATATGATTCATCGTAGAGCCAAGCTCCTCATGCGTGATATTGCCCAGGTAGATCTGCATCCGGGTCTGGTACACATGCCAGAAAACGAATACAAATGTAATGACACCGGTTACGCGCTGCGCCGTGAACGCCCAGTTGCGGCCGTATTGAAAGCGGCCCGTGTTGGAGTTCGATTGGTAGGCCACGTATAAGCCATAAATACCGTGAAACAATAGTGGAACGTAGATGCCGAAAATTTCAAACATCATCAGCAGCGGCAGACTGTTGATCGTCTCCACGCCCTTAGCGAATCCCTCCGGACCCCGCTCAAACGCCTGGTAGTTCGTGAGCCCGTGCAAAATAATGAACCCGCCCAGCGGAATAATCCCCAGAAGCGAGTGCAGCTTGCGCGAGAAATACGAATTTCCTTTCATTTTGTCTACTCCTTTCAAGTCTTGTGACTGTTCAAACAAACCATTCTACATTGTAACGCTTGCATGTACCCCCGTCAACAAAAGTCGACACACGTTTGCCACACTTCCATCCTACTCCTTTTCAGCTTATAATGGAATTGCTTATTTTTTATAATTTCTTATAACAAAATGACATAAGGAGTCTTCCACATGTACGAGGAGCTTCACGTATTCACCGTAATCGTCGAGCAATCCAGCATGAATAAGGCGTCAGCCCTGCTGAATCTGTCCCAGCCCGCCCTGTCCCGCAAGCTGGCCAAGCTGGAGGACGAGATCGGGACGCAGCTGTTCCGGCGCGTCGGCAAGCGGCTGGAGCTGACGCGTATCGGCCAATTAACGTATGAATACGCGCTGGAGCTGAGGCAGCTGCATCGCAGCTACATGCAGACTGTGTCCGAATTTACGGCGACGGGCAGAACCACCCTGACCATCGGGGCCAGCTTGACGACGCTGCAGACGACCTTGCCTGATCTGATTCAGCAGCTCACCTCGACCCATCCCGAATGCGATATCAAGGCGGTCACGGGCAAGACGCATGAGATCATATCTTATGTACGGGAGCATCGTGTCGATATTGGCATCATCGCCTCCAGCATCGACGATCCGACGCTGCGCTGCGTGCCGCTCTTCGACGATCACCTGCTTCTTGTGCTGCCGCGCAATCATCTGGTGACGGACAAGGGCAGCCTGCACATTGATGATTTGAATGGTCTGCCGATGATTATGTTCTCCAAGGGCACCTGGTACCGCATCTTGACGGACGAGCTGTTCGAGAAGCACCGGATCTCACCCGACGTGCGGATGGAGATTGACTCCTTCGAAGCCATTCTGCGGCTGCTTCATACTTGCCGCGCCGGCACTTTGCTGCCCAAATCGTATATGCGGGATCAGCTGCTGGAGGACAACGAGCTGATTGCGGTGCCCATCCGGGAGCTGGAGGAAGCGAAACGGACCACTTCGCTCATCCATATTCCTCCCGCCTCATTAAGCCCAGCCGTACGGCAATGCATCAATGAAATTACGGCAAGATTTCATTAATACCATTATTGCCATATCGACGGCCGCAAATCCTGCCGCGCGATATTTGCTTTGTCCCATGTGAGGATGGATAATTTCGCCATTGATGTGATAAGGTAGTGTAAGACTGTTTATCATAACGAGCTGAGGTGAATGAATGAACGAGCTTATTAAAAGGAATGAATGGAAAAAGTACGGGATAGCAGCAGCCATCCTCGTGATCATTTTTACGGTTATACAGATTGTGCCCTCCATTCAAGCCGTCATCAACAATCCATACGGAAACAACGTCATAGCGAAGTCCGCAGCTGTGCAAGCCGCAACAGCATTTGCCGCTGAGCAGACAGGCCTGAAGGTCGAGGCGACGCGAGTCGTGCACCAGTCCGACAAGCTGCTGGCCGGCTACCTGGCCAAGGAAAAGCTGATGGAGGACTTCGAGAAGCAATATGACAGGCATTATCCCTTCGATACGTTCCAGGTTAACCTGGACATGGGAGACAACGGCGATTACGGCTTTGTCTATGTCCATATGTTCACGAATGAGATCATCGCCTGGAGCTACTACCTGGAAGGAGAGGGGCTGGACGCCAAGGAGACGCAGCTGCTGCTGGAGCAGCAGTGGAACGGGGCGGCTTCGCCAGCGCCGAGCCTGACATTCGATGGCATAGGCGAGAATGACGATTGGACCTTTAATGGGCAAGGCGTCAGCATCGGGGAAGCCAGCTTGTCCGTAGAGGCCAATGCCCAGCTGCTTGAAGGGGGGCCAGTCCTGACGAAGTTCAAGCCTGCTCTCGCTGTTCCGGACGACTACATCCGCTATGTAGAGAAACAGGATAAGCTTGCAGGCTGGCTTAGCGGCATCGGATACGGCTTCATGAGCTTTGTGCTTGGGGTGCTGGCCATTATTTATGCCGTGCTGTACCGAGGCTGGACTTCGTTTACATACGGCATCGTATTAACCGTTGTCTTTTTTATCACGTATATCATCATGAATCTTGGCATTATGGACGGCATCGTTGCGACTCAAGGCGAAAGCGGCAGCGGCGACGGCCTTCTCGTCATATCCGTCATCATCACTACCATCGTGCTGACTGTCATCATGGCCGCCTCCGTCTATTTCTCCATCGTTGCGGGCGATGGCTTGTGGAAGGCGCAGGGCCGCACATTATGGCCTAGAGTGAAGGATGCCGGGTTCGGCGATTACATCTGGCGGAGCGTTGGACTGTCCTATTTGTTCGCGGCCATCCTGCTGGGCATCCAGCCGATTCTCTTCCTGGCGCTGGAGCTGGTGATCGGCACCTGGGGCGCCACGGATGTGGCGATGTCCCCGTACAACATGAGCGTGCTGTGGCTGATGCCTGTGCTTGCTTGGGCAGCGGCTATATCGGAGGAGGCGGTGTTCCGATTCTTCGGCATCGGCTTATTCCGCAGATGGTTCCGGCATACGTTCGCGGCGACTCTGCCGCCTACACTGTTCTGGGCGCTGGGCCATGTGCTCTACCCCTTCTATCCGGCTACGACCCGGCTGTTCGAGCTGATGATCATCGGCCTGCTGTTCAGCTTTATATTTGTCAAATACGGCTTCATCACCGCCATGTTCACGCATGCCATCTTCAACAGCGTTGCCGTAGGCAGCTCGCTTATGCTGGTGGGCGGAGCGGCCAATCTTACGTCGGCCGTCTTCTTCATTCTGCTGCCCGTTCTTATCGCGTTCGTGCTGCGCCAATGGAGCAATAGAAAAAGGATGAGCCCAACCTATTAGGTCGGCTCATCCCTGAGAGCTGCAATTATTTCACCGGCAAGCTTGTCGCCGATAGAGAGAGGCCTGAAGTCTTCGACGGAGGCCTCTCTTATTTTTTTGAGCGAGCCGAAGTGCTTCAGCAGCGCCTTGCGCCGCTTCTCCCCGATTCCAGGAATGCTGTCCAGCTTCGACTCCACCATGGACTTCGCTCTTTGCTCGCGGTGGAACGTAATCGCGAAGCGATGCACCTCCTCCTGAATGCGCTGCAGCAGATAGAACTCCTGGCTGTCCCGCGGAAGCGGCACAATCTCTGCCGGATCGCCCGTCATCAGCTGGGCGGTCTTATGCTTCGCATCCTTCACGAGACCGCATACCGGAATGAACAGCCCCAGCTCATTCTCCAGCACGTCAATCGCCGCAGCGATTTGTCCCTTGCCCCCGTCTACGATGATGAGATCCGGCCTCGTTAAGCCCTCCTTCAGCACTCGCTCATAACGCCGCCGGACAACCTCCCGCATTGTCTCATAATCATCCGGTCCCTCTACCGTCTTCACCTTGTACTTGCGATATTCCTTGCGGTCCGGCTTGCCGTCCGTGAAAACGACCATCGCGGAGACGGGGTTAGTGCCCTGGATATTGGAGTTATCGAACGCCTCGATGCGCTTCACGGCTTCAAGTCCCAGCCATTCCGCGAGCGACTGTGACGCCTTGACGCTGCGCTGCTCGTCCCTCTCGATCAAACGAAATTTTTCCTCCAGCATGACACGCGCGTTGTCCAGCGCCATGCTGACAACCTCGCTTTTGCGCCCGCGCTGCGGCATAAGCACCTTGATCTTCAGCCAGCTGTGCAGCGAAGCGATAACCTCCTCCTCATGCTCATCGTCCTGAACGGGCGGATGAGGCAGCAGAATCTGCTTGGGGAGCGCCGGATTATCGCTGTAATACTGGGTGACGAACGTCATAAAATCATCGTACTCCTCCCCGTAATAAGGGAACGTCGTACCGTGACGCTCAATGATTTTGCCCTTCCGCATGTATAGAATTTGCACGCACATCCAGCCCTTGTCTACCGCATAGCCGAAGATGTCGCGGTCCATCGCATCCGTCATCGTAATTTTCTGCTTCTCCATAACGGCGTCGATCGCAATCAGCTGATCGCGGAACTCCTTGGCCCGCTCGAACTCCAGCGCCTCCGCGGCCGCTTGCATCTTGCGCTCCAGCTCCGCCTTCACGACATCCTCGCCGCCGTTCAGAAACTTCGAGATTTCGGAGATCATCCCGTCATAGGTGGATGGCTCCACGTCGAATTCGCAGGGCGCCACGCATTGCCCCATATGGTAGTACAAGCACACCTTGTCCGGCAGCGTGTTGCATTTGCGAAGCGGATACAGCCGATCCAGCAGCTTCTTGGTCTGCTGAGCGGCGAACGCGTTGGGATACGGGCCAAAATATTTGCCTTTATCCTTAACGATCCGTCGCGTCACCTCCAGCTTGGGATGCTTTTCATTGGTTATTTTAATATAAGGAAAGGTTTTGTCGTCCTTGAGCAGCACGTTGTATCGGGGATGATGCTGCTTGATCAGGTTGCACTCCAGGATGAGCGCCTCCATATTGCTGGAAGTCACAATAAATTCAAAATCAACAATTTCCGAGACAAGCCTCTGCGTCTTGCCGTTATGGCTGCCTATAAAATACGAACGGACCCGATTCCGGAGCACCTTCGCTTTGCCTACATAAATAATGACGCCGTCCCTGTTCTTCATCATATAACAGCCCGGCTTGTCCGGCAGCAGGGCTAGCTTATTCCGAATTCGATCCTTGGCCGCTTCGGCTTCGCCGGCCCGTTCGTTATCTGTCTGTTCCGCCATTTGGGACCTCCTTCCGGTACCATACCGACCTGCTCACATTTTAGCACACTCAGGGCAGGATTTGTCTTACTATGTCTTTACATTTGTTCGTCAGTTTGGGTATACTATTGAAAGAATATAGAGCGTATGCTTACGGCGAATTGTTGCCCTGCAAGCCTTGAAGGAGGACGTCAACCGATGGAGAATGTTAGAGACCCGCGCGAGCATTATAACGAAGAGCCTCGCCATGACTTGATGGATGTTGTTTTCGGTTTCGGCGGCATGTTGATTTTCATGACCGTTGTATTCGCAGCTGCGGTTATTGTGAAATTCATTATCTCCTAACAGGAGAAACAAGAAGCTCCGCGCCTCCCGGAATTCCGGTTGGCAGCGGAGCTTTTTTTTAACTATTTGGCGATAAATCCTACATCTAAACGCGGTCGCTCATCTTTGAAAGGCCTCGATAGATGATTTCTCATGCTTTAGCGCCTCGTTTGTTTTCACCCGTCACCATAACCGTCTGGACATAAGGCCGAATCCGGTCCATAATACGCTGTCCCTTGTGCAGCTCATCCCCGTCCTTGCTCGTGAAGCTGAAATGCCTCTCCAGCGCCTCCAGATCATAATTAGAGGTATAGAAGGTCGGCTTGCGCTCCATCCTGTAGTTCAGAATGGCGCCAAGCACATGATCCCTCACCCATGGATTCAAGTTTTCCGCTCCAATATCGTCGAAGATAAGCAGATCCGTCGATTTCATCATCTCGACCGTTTCCTTCAGCTTCGCTGGCTCGTGCATAAGCGCCTTCAAATCCTCTACGAAATCCGGCATATAGACGATAACGCCCGAGAACCCCGCCTTCGCCAGCTCCTGCAGCAAATAACACATCAGGAACGTCTTGCCTGTGCCGAACCGGCCGGCCAGATACAAGCCTTGCTGGGCAAGACCGGACTCGCGGGTGCGATCGATATAACGAAGCACCTGCCCGACAGCCTTGGCCCTCTCCAAATCCTTGGTCAGCATCTCATCTGGCGAATACACTCTGCGCAGCGCGGCGTCATCCACATAGAAGCTTCTAATCCGGCTTCGGATGGCATCCTCCGTCTGCCTTGCAAGATATTTTTTGCAGGATACCTTGCGGTCGTACATTTGAGTCTGGCCATGAACCGTCTCAGCCGACAACACCGTATAATGCCCCTCGTAGTCGTTCGGGCAGGCGCTGAGACCTGGACAGTTCGAACAGCTGCGATATTCCTTCACATATTGATAGACGCGATTCAAATTAAGCCGGATGGTGGCTTCGTCCACCTCCGGATGCTTATCCATAAACTTGACAACAAGCGGATCCTTCATCAGCTCCGCCAGCTTATTGTCCGCGTTTTCTGACCATGACCGGCCCCCCGGCCAGGACTTCAGAAGCTCGCCCAGCGATTCCATGTCTCTTCCCTCCCGCTTCTACGATTTGCCATCCAGCTTTCTTGCCAGCCTGCGGAGCTCCTCAAGCTCGTCAGCCGATACCGCTCCCGTCCCCTGATCCTCTTGCACAATGGGTATGGATGGCTTGCGCGCTGCGCCCCGCTGTCCAGTCCCCGTCCGTCCGCCGGACCTACCGGTATAGCCAGACGCTCCGCCCGGCTGCCCTGCGTCCCTGCGGCGTTCCTTCGCCTGCTCCACAGCGGCTTGCTCCCGCACGTATTGAACCGCCTTCTCGAATGTATTGACGCCCTTCATCAGCATATTCGAGGCTACAGTATCTATAAAGCTGCGAGTTACGCGTGCGGAATCCGTCCCCCCCAGCACATAATGGACAAGCACGTTAATAACCGGACCCTCCAGACGGTAATTCAAATCGATTCTCTCGAACAGATTATCCAGCCAATCCGGCACCGCTCCAGGGAAAAATCGCTTCAGGAAGCGTGTATGGGGCTCGTTGCGCATCAGCATATTGTATTGCTGAATGTCGCAGCGCCCCGTAAGAGCAGCTGGCACAGGCAGGTAATCCTGCTCCCTTACCTCGAACTCCTCGCTGGGATCATCCTCCTGCAGGGAAAGGGAAGCTTCATTCTGCCGAACGGCTGTCTGAGCCAGAGTGCGCTGCCGCTCGCCATCCCGCTTCTTGTCCTGCCTGTACAAGCCATTAGCCCGCAGCTGAAGCTCATCCATATTCAATTCGCCAGTGGACGCGAATACGCCGTCTTCATCCAACAGACGGCAGACGCTTGCGGCGGATAAATGATATTTGTACGCGACATAGTTGATTTGGGCCATGCTTTCCATATCGTGACGCAGCTTCTCGACGTGGGGCCGATTGGCCGAGCCCCGCGGAAATCGGAGAATAAGCTCCCCATAGGAGATGCCCGCAGACGCAGGCTCCGGCTTAGCAGCCGACTGCCTGGACGGCGCAACCTCCATCAAAGCCTGCTCAAGCTCCGAATCAAAGGATTGCATATTAAGCTTGAACAGCTCATAGAACGGCACCGATATATTCTCTTTCTCCAGCCTGGCGTCCGCCAGCTCGTCAGGCTCGTTGGCTCCGAAGGACTCTCTGAGCGCGATCACCGCGTATTTGCCTATCTTATCCCGCAGCAGCATCGCCAGATGCATATTACGGAAAAACTCCGAAGGCGACAGCGGCTGCGACAGCTCATATTCATAGATGACATCGGGATGATCAGGACCCCCGAGTCGCGAGGAAGCCAGCAAGCCCACAGCCTCCAGCTTGGAGGTCTGCTCCACTACAAAACGGCGGCTTTTCTCATTCATCTCAAGACCAAGTCCAAGAAAAAGCTTGCGATGAGGCTCCAGACCGGAATAACCAGCCTTGTCCTCTGCTATACCGTGATACAGCTGCTGATATAAGGAAATGGCGAACGCGCCTATCATAGGCTGATAGATGAGCGAAAGCATCTTATAGTCCAGGCTGCTGAGTGAAAAATCACGGAATATGTAATAACGGTGATGCTCTGTGAACTGCATAATATGATTGATGCGCATCGCACCGACTCCATCCTTAGCTGTCTTTCTATCATTCTAGCACAATTCGGCACAAGAATGGTTATCCCGACAAATAGAAAAATCCCCCGTTAGAGGGATTTCTGCTCGTTCTATGTATGACCTAGAACATCTTGTAGCCGCCCTTGCGCAGCGCGCGAATCGCCCAGCCGCTAACGTAAGCGCCGATCATCGCGCCAATAATAGGGATATAATAAATAATCGTGTAATCGCCGATATTATCAAGCGTAGGCCTGGAAGCGTCATCCCATGGCGACCAGATGGCAAGGCCAATTAAGACGATAAAGAACAGCACCATCGGAAACCAGGTCGTCTTCAGCAGCATGTTCAATATAAAGCCAATCCCGAACATCATGACGAAGAACAGCACTGTCGCTACGCATGTCTGGATGATATATACAACTAAATCCGGCATTTCCATACTCCTCTCAAGCTTAAAGCGCGTCCGCTGTACATTTTTAGTTTAATGAAAGCGACAATTGAAGTCAATCAGCATAGGTGATTTGTCACAAGTCCGACATTTGCTCAATGCCCGGCCTTTAGCTACAATAATAGGAGCTTAATTGCAGCGACAAGCCTATAATCTCCGCCAATTCGTCAAACCGAAAGGAGCAATATCAATCATGAGTGAAGCCGCACAAACGCTGGAGGGCTGGTATTCCCTCCATGATTTCCGCAGCATCGACTGGACGGCATGGCGACTTGCCGACGAGAGCGAGCGTCAACGCGCTCTGGACGAGCTAACCGCCTTCTTGAAGCAATGGCATGATGTCGAGGAACGCAAGGAAGGCAGCACGGCTGTATATTCCATTGTGGGCCAGAAGGCAGACTTCGTATTTATGCACCTGCGCGAGACCCTGGAAGAGCTGAATGAAATCGAAACTGCCTTTAACAAAACGACCTTTGCAAGCTTTACATATCCCGTGCATTCCTATGTCAGCATTGTTGAGCTCAGCAACTATATGGCCCAGCCTGGCAGCGATCCCATGCAGAACCCGGAGGTCGTCGCGAGGCTGAAGCCTATTCTGCCGAAGTGGAAGCATATTTGCTTCTATCCCATGAACAAGCGCCGCTCCGGAACGGACAATTGGTATATGCTGAGCATGGACGAGCGCAAAGCGATGATGCGCAGCCACGGCATGATCGGCCGCCAATACGCCGGCAAGGTGAAGCAGATTATTACCGGCTCCGTCGGCTTCGACAACTGGGAATGGGGCGTCACGCTGTTCGCTGAGGACGCGCTTCAGTTCAAGAAGCTCGTATATGAGATGCGATTCGATGAAGTCAGCGCCCGCTTCGGAGACTTCGGCGACTTCTACGTCGGCAATTTCCTTGACGCGGACAAATTCCATACCCTGCTCTCCGTATAACCCAATAAGAGCCGCCCTCCAGACGTTGAATCTGTCTGAAGGGCGGCTCTTTTATGGAATCATATAGGGTTATCGTTCGTCTTCCTCGTCCAGCTCTGCAGCAGCCTGCGCTTTCGCTTCCAAATATTCTTGGGTCGCCTTGTCTCTCGCTCTTCCCTTATCCTTCAGCCTCTCGATGGCTGGCTGGATCAGAAGATCGATTTCCTTCTGCACGGGATAAGCCAGATCGTGACGCATCTGCGATTCCAGGTATGAACCAACCTCGATCAAGGCGTTGTAACGATCAAGCTCGTCTCGGGTCAACAAGCCGCGGACTTGAACGCTGCAGTGTCTCATTACAGGAATTTACCTTTGCGCAGCACAAGCGGAATACCGCCGATAATAAACAGGTAACGAATGTCGATCATCTTTTTGAGCCAAGCGGCTACGCGGCCCTTGTATTTTTTGCCGAACGCGATACCGATTGCTTCGCCTTTGCCCAAGGACGCAACCGTTCCTTTGTTGGAGAACACAAACGTCTTAAGCGGCTGGTTGCGGATGGAAGCGACCAGGTTATGCGCGCACACAACACCTTGCTGCATCGCAATCTGCGCTGTCGGCGGATAAGGACGGCCTTCCTCGTTGAACATCAGGGAGTTGTCGCCAACGATGTAGATGTTCTCGCTGCCAGGGCAGCGCAGGAACTCGTCAACCTTCACGCGTCCGCGCATGGTCTCGAAGCCGGCTTCCTCAATGAGACGGTTGCCGCGGATACCGCCGGTCCAGATAACCGTCTGCGACTTAATCTCTTCGCCTTCGCCTACAACAACGCCGTCAGGCGTACATTCTTTGATGGCCGTTCCGATGCGGAACGTTACGCCTTTTTTGGTGAGCACATCCATACCATATTCCACAAGCTCCGGATCGAAGCCAGGAAGCGCGGTTGGAGCCGCTTCGATGTTGTAGATTTTCACGAGGGCAGGATCTACGTCGAATTGCTTGCACAGCTCAGGAATACGATCGGACAGCTCGCCTACGAACTCGATGCCCGTGAAGCCCGCTCCGCCTACGATAAACGTCAGGTAGTCGGTACGATGCGGCTCGCGCTTGAAGCGAGCGAATTGGTATTCGATATGCTCGCGGATCAGGCGAACGGAGTTGATGCTGCGGATGTTCATCGCGTTCTCCGCAAGACCAGGAATGCCGAATGTCTCAGGCTCGCCGCCAAGGCCGATAACCAGGTAATCGTAAGACAGCGTTCCGTCCTCAAGAATGACCTTCTTGTCTTGCGGGCGGATTTGAACAACCGTCGACTTCACGAAGTCAATCTTGAATTCGTCGATCAGCTTGGAGATGCTGACGCGAGCGTTCTCCGGATTGTCTGTGCCTGCAGCAGGCATGTGCAGATGCGTCGTAATATAGTGGTAGTCATGCTTGTTCACCAGCGTAACGTCCGCTTCGTTGTAGTTCAATTCCTTCTGCAGTCGAAGCGCCGTCAGCACGCCGCCGTAGCCAGCGCCGAGGATCACAATTTTGGGTATGTTGCTCATCGTTGAATCCCATCCATTCCTATTTTTTCTTTTTGATTTGGCGATATGAATATGCCCGCGGTCAGCGGGTTCGCTTAACAAACAATAATAAACGGCTTGTTGCGAGCGTCTCGACAGCTTGTGAAAAATTACACAAACCGAACCATAAAATAATGATTACTATAGAGTCTGCTCTTGAATAAGTATTATTATCACAATATGCAAGAAAGCCGCATTCTGAGACAAATCGACAAGGCTCGTCAGCTTCTCTCAAATGCTCCAATCTATCATATACATCAGACATATTACAGACTTTTTATGAAAAGTTCAAGAGTATTTTATACGAAAAACTTTAGAGTCCTGCACAATTCGAATATTTCCATCCACGGATTCCTAAGCTTATAATGAATATCGTAACCACTACACGCGGGAGGTGCACTTGGTGACAAACGCGCAAGGTTCTAACGAGATGGTCGATCTTGCTATTATAGGAGGCGGACCCGCAGGCATGTTCGCGGCGTTCTATGGCGGCATGCGCCAGGCGTCCGTCAAAATTATTGAAAGCATGCCGGCGCTGGGCGGTCAGCTCGCGGCGCTCTACCCTGAGAAATACATCTATGATGTTGCTGGCTTCCCTAAGGTAACGGCGCAGGAGCTCGTGGATCGGCTGAAGGAGCAGATCAGCTTATTTCAACCCCAGGTTTGCCTGGAGGAGAAGGTTGTTCATGTCATCAAGCGGGATGAAAGGCTGTTCGAGGTCGTAACGGACAAAGGTGCACACTTCGCCAAAGCCGTTATTATTACTGCAGGGGTAGGAGCGTTCGAGCCCCGTCGTCTGGAGCTTGCCGAAGCCTCGCGATTCGAAGGCCGCAATCTGCATTATTTTGTCGGGGATTTGCAGCGATTCAAGGATCAGAACGTACTGATCAGCGGGGGCGGCGATTCCGCGGTGGATTGGTCGCTTATGCTGGAGCCCATTGCGAAGAGCGTCACGCTCATTCATCGGCGTGATAAATTCAGAGCACATGAGCACAGCGTCCAGAATCTGATGAATTCTAGCGTCAAGGTTATAACTCCAGCCGAAATCACGGCCCTGCACGGGGATTCCGACATTGCCAAGGTCACCTTGACTGATGTCAAAACAAAGGAAGAGACTCTGCTTGAGGTGGATGCCGTCATCGTCAATTTCGGCTTTGTCTCCTCGCTTGGCCCTATAGCGGATTGGGGTATTCACATTCAAGGCGGCTCCATTGTCGTCGATACAAGAATGGAGACGAATATACCGGGCATATTCGCCGCCGGAGACATTACGACATATCCCGGCAAGCTCAAGCTGATCGCTGTCGGCTTCGGGGAAGCGCCCACGGCCGTCAACAACGCCAAGGTGTACATTGATCCCACTGCCAAGCTGTCGCCTGGACACAGCAGCAATTTGAAGCTCTAATCGCATGCCCAGCGGGCAATAAGGGTAACCTAACCTTGGTTCACACGATCTCCATCACTTGAATCCAGGGAGGGTTACCCTTATGCTTTGTCCGTTATGCAACGGCCTTGCCTCCTATCAACAGCTCTGCTCAGCCTGCGGCGGCGAGCTGATGGATTATGGACGTTCATCCGATTGGACGGGACCTTACGAGCCTTACGAGCCGCTTACCAGCCAATCGCCGGCCAGCGCAGCGTTGTCTATTTCTTTAGAAGCGGTTTGCTGCCACGTCTTTTATTGCGGGGTCTGCGATCGTTCTATGGAGGTTGATCTCCAGCAATGGGAGAGTGGGTGAAATCAAACGTCGCATCGGCTATGCCGTATGCTTATGTGATGATAACTCGACGCCTCTTCGCTTCAGCTCATCCGCCAGCATCCGAATAAATTCCGGCTCCAGCTTGTATTCGATGGCAGCGTAATACGTATCAGCAAGAAGCTCGTCCGACAACTGATCCATCATCATCCCTCCACCTTTTCATATTCCTTGAATACGTATTTTACAGTTTTTAGTGTAGCACGCCATTTAGAACCGAAACAACAGCCCCTGCTATGCACAGCCCGCTGTGGATACCTTGTGAATGGCATGTGCATAAAACGTAAAAATACGGAAATATTCGGGTGGATAATGTGGATATATTTATCCACATCCTGTAAATACACCCGTAACCATAAAAAACTTTGATGGATCTCTCTAAATCTATTAACGAAATATTTTAATGGCATTAAAAAGAAGCCTGCGCTTTATCAGCGTAGCAGGCTCCCTTTTGTCGAGGCCGCATGTGTCAATGCGGCCGAGTATTCACCTCAAAAATCCAAATTCTGCCCCTTCGGTCAATCCCGTAATCAAACCCTAGCTGCGATATGCCGGGGTACCTCTGCTCCAGAACCCTGGTCGCGATAACGGTAAGCTCTCTCATCTTCCGTTTCTTTTCCTTCACATGTGCGCGGCCCAGCGACGCGCGGATGCCTTCGCCCGCCAGCACCATGTCGCCCCCTTGGCTCAGGTTCGTGACGAACAGCCCTCGTCTGGCGATTCTTCCAACAAGCGCGCGGTATTCCCATTTGCCGAAGGCCTTCACATATTTCACCCGATAATCAATAGGCCGGCCGTTCACCCGCGCCAGATCGATTCCTTGCTGGATCAGATATTTCCGTCTCCCCGTCCGGCCTCGCAGCGCGTTAACGAGCTTGTCGAATGCATCGAATCTATTAGTCAGGTCACGATGCGTCAACGCGTAGCCCTCTGCGGACCTCGTTACCTTTATCACACCGCTTCCTCCGGAACCAACAATGGGCTTAATGACAACAAAGCCATGCCTATCCAGCATGCGGCGCAGCTGAGCCGGTGAATAGCGGATTGTCTCCGGGATGTGGCCGGCAAGCACGGGATGGGAGAGCAGCGCTGCCGTCTTGGTCCACTTGCTGGCCAGTTGCCTTCCCGCGTGATCAGCCATGACGATCCATCTCCTTTCCATTCGCCATATCCATATAGTGTATGACGAATGGAGGGAGGGCTCTTGGATGATTGCCGGGTGATGGAGATAAGGTTTTATGAATCGGTTTTTTTGTCCAGCGCCGCCTTCAGCTTGTCCGCCAGGCTGTTCCCCATTGGGGCGCTGTCGCTGTATTGCTGGATCAGCTTCTGCTGCTCTCTGCGGTTCATACGCCCGCCATCCTTGTCGCCCAGCATCTCGATTACATTGCAGGGACGGCATTGCGCGTATTTGCCCGCTTTGCCGTCATGCATCTCCATCTTCTTGTGGCATTGCGGGCAGCGCTTGTTCAGCAGAATAGGCTCGGTAGAGCGGCGATACCCGCACTCCCGGTCAGGGCACATCAGCGACTTGCCACGTTTGCCCTTCACCTCCAGCAGTCGCTTCCCGCACTCTGGACAGCTGGAGTTTGTTTCGTTATGAGGCTTGTAATCCTTCGTCTCTCGCTTCACCTGCCCAATCCACTTGCTCGCTTGCTCCCGAATGCCGCGCATGAAGGCCGCAGGGTCTGCCTGGCCCTTGGAAATCCTCTCCAGCTCGCGCTCCCAGCTGGCTGTGAGCTCCGGGCTTCTCAGATCGTCGACGACCAGCTCCAGCAGCTGCTTGCCTTTGCCGGTCGGAACCAGAGAGCTGCGAACTCTCTCAATGGTGTCGGTGGACAGCAGCTTCTCGATAATATCGGCTCTGGTGGCCGGCGTGCCGAGTCCATGCTTTTCCATACGCGTCAGCAGAGACGCCTCTGTATAGCGCGCGGGAGGCAGCGTGCGAAGCTCCTTCGAGGCGGCGCTCTTCACGCTGACCGTCTGGCCTACTGCCAATGGGGGGAGAAGCTGGGAAGCCTGCTTCTGCTCCGTCGTGCGGGCGGCACCCTCGTCCTCCTCCTCCTCATCGTCGAACGAGGAGCTGACGCCCTGGTACACTTCTCTCCAGCCCGCATCCTTCTCCGTCTTTCCTTTGGCATAAAAGCGTTCTCCCCCCGCCTCCAGCACGACACTTGTCTCGTCATAGCGGTAAGGACCATAGAACAGAGCAATGAAGCGACGCACGATCAGATCGTACAGTCTGCGCTCCTCGCTGCTCAGCGCGCCCAGATTAACGAACTGCTCCGTTGGAATAATCGCATGATGATCGGTTACCTTGGCGTCGTCTACAATACGCTTCGTAACGGGAAGCGGCGCGCGCAGCAGCTTGCGCGCAAGCGCTGCGTAAGGCCCGACAGCTACGCTCTCCAGCCTGCCCTTCAGCGTTGGCGCAATGTCGCTGGACAGGTACCGGGAATCCGTCCGTGGATAGGTCACAAGCTTATGCGCCTCATACAGCTTCTGAAGCACATTCGCCGTCTGCTTCGCCGAGAAGCCCAGCTTCCTGTTGGCGTCCCGCTGCAGCTCCGTCAGGTCGTAAGCCTGAGGATGCGGCTCCGACCGCTCAGTCGTACGCAGATTCACAACCTTCGCCGCACCCGCTTTCGAAGCGCGGGCCGCCGCGGCGTCCGCCTCTGCGCGATCCCACAGGCGACCGTCATGGTCATCCCGCAGGCGCCAGACGCCCTGGAATGTGCCGAAGCCAGCCGTTACCGTCCAATAGGGCTTCGACTGGAATTCCGATATCTCGCGCTCCCGCTCCAGCAGCATCGCCAGCGTTGGGGTCTGAACGCGTCCCGCCGCAAGCTGAGCATTATATTTGCTTGTCAGCGCCCGAGTCATGTTCAGGCCAATGAGCCAGTCCGCTTCCGCGCGGCAGACGGCCGAGGCGTACAGCGCATCGTATTCCTTGCCTGGTCTAAGCCGCCTGAATCCCTCCTTGATCGCACCGTCGGTCTGGGATGAAATCCACAGCCTCTTGAACGGCTTGCGCCACTGAACAAGCTCCATGATCCATCGGGCGACCAGCTCGCCCTCGCGGCCGGCGTCAGTCGCTATAATCAGCTCGTTAATATCGCTCCGCTTGCAGAGGTGCGCAACAGCCTTGAATTGATGCGACGTTTCCTTCATCACCTTCAGCTTCATCCGCTGGGGCAGCAGCGGCAGGTCCTCCAGACTCCAGGTCTTGTATTTGGCATCGTAGTCCTCCGGCTCCGCCAAGGTGACCAGATGGCCCAGCGCCCAAGTCACCACATAATTAGGGCCCTCGATATAGCTTTTCTGCCGGGACGAGCAGCCCAGCACCCGCGCAATTTCTTTGGCTACGCTTGGCTTCTCCGCCAGCACCAATGCTTTCATCGTATGCCTCTCCCACTTTCGTTCCAGTATGGACACAAGATACCACAAGGGGCGAATGGTCCGCAATGTGTTATGTAATGTTCGTAAACGCTACATATCGCGCCTTAAGCGGTCGTATATTCATCTCGTGCGGGCTGGCGGAGCAGGCTCCGTCCCTCATAATCTAGCGGGTTCGCCCGCGGGGCAGGTGATATGCTATAGTAGGATCATTCTTATTCCTCGAGCAGAAGGAGATCGGTTCTACCATGAAGCTTCGCTACTTACCGGCTTTATTAGGCTTTACGGCGGTATACGGAGGATTGTCCGCCTATGTCGGCTGGAATGGCTGGCTGTACCTCTCGCAGCTGACAGGCTGGAGCAGCTCCTTCGTTTATGCCATCTTCATTGCCATATTGGCTTTGGGATATGTGCTGGGAAGAGCGGGACAGAGCACGCCCCTCCACTGGGTCGCAGAGCCTCTCAAGCTGCTGGGCTCCTATTGGCTGGCTGTTCTGCAATATGGTATTCTGCTTCTTCCGCTGGCGGATCTCATCGGCCTGCTGCTCATTTGGGGCGGTATGCCCGTCCGATCAGCTATCCTGGTGGTGGGCAGCTGCATAGCCGCGATAGCGCTCGCTATTCTGCTAGCGGGCTCCCGCAACGCTTGGCTCCCCGTCATCCGTGAGTATAAGGTGCAAATACCGAAGAGCGCCGGCGCGCGCTCCAGCCTAACCATCGCGATGGCTTCTGACCTTCATCTGGGAACCGTCATTGGAAACCGGCAACTGGATCGGCTCATCCGTCAAATCAAGCGGATCAAGCCGGACATCATCATGCTTCCCGGCGATTTGCTGGACGATGACCTCGCCCCGTTCCTGCGGAAGAACATGGCGATGAAGCTAGGCCAATTGCAGGCTCCGCTCGGCGTCTATGCCGTAACGGGCAACCATGAATATATTGGCGGCAAGGTGCCTGAATTCGCTGCTCAGCTTGACGCCATCGGCATTCGACTGTTGATGGACGAGGCGGCTGTCATCGACAACAGCTTTATTGTAATCGGCCGCAAGGACAGAGCCGCGGGCTCCTCCGGGCCAGGGGGACGCAAGAGCATTGATGAGCTCATTCGGCCGCTGGATCAATCGCTGCCGCTTATTATGCTGGACCATCAGCCCACCGATCTGGCGTCTGCGGAGGAGAACGGAATCGACCTTTCATTATCCGGCCATACCCATCTTGGACAGATGTTCCCGAACAACCTGATTACAAGAAGGGCATTTCCGCTTGACTGGGGTTATAAGAAGCGAGGCCCGTTGCACGCCATCGTATCGTCAGGCTTCGGCTTCTGGGGGCCGCCGATCCGAATCGGCAGCCGTTCGGAGGTGCTTCGCATCGATATACAGTTCAACACAGGAGCCGCTCAGGGATCATCATGATCCGCTGAGCGGCTTTTTTCATGGACCTTATATTCGGCTTCGTGACCGGTAGAGCAGATAGATAAAGAATGGCGCGCCAATCGCCGACGTGAAGACGCCCACGGGAATGTCGAGCGGCAGGAACAACGATCTGCCCAACAAATCTGCCGCCGTCACGACGATCGCTCCGAACAACGCGCTGACAGGGAGCACTCTCCCCATAACGGGGCCTACGAGACGTCTCGCCACATGCGGCGCAATTAAACCAACGAAGCCGATGGCGCCGCCAATGGCCACGGCCGAGCCTGCCAGACCTACGCTAAGCAGCACAAGCAGCAAGCGATGGCGCTGAAGGGCCGAGCCGATTCCGATTGCAAGCTCATCGCCTAGCAGCTGAGCCTGAAGAATACGGGTATGGAAATAGACGGCCGCGCACAGCCCCATCGTCCAGGGCAGCAGCGTCCACACATGTTCCCAGGATGAGCCATAGATCGTTCCCGTCAGCCATATATACGCGGAGGTCGCGGAATAGACCTGGCTGAAGGCCAACATGAAGGAAACAGCGGCCGACAGCAGAGAGGATAACCCAATCCCGACAAGCACGAGCCGAAGCGAGCTCACCCCCCGCCTCCAGGCCAGTGCATAGACCAGAGCCGCGGCGCAGAAAGCGCCGATCATAGCCGCCACGGGCAGCAGGCGAATCGTCATCGCACCGGACAGCGCCGTAATGAACAGCACCGCGCCGAAGGACGCTCCGCCCGTAATGCCAACAACGTCAGGCGCAGCAAGCGGATTTCGGATAATCGCTTGCAGAATGGCGCCTGACAAAGCGAGGGACGCCCCTACCAATATCGCGATGGCCAGGCGCGGCGCCCGGAGCGACTGGACGATCATCACGTCCTCCTCCGCTCCGCTTCCCCACAACGCCTGCCAGGCCATTAGAGGAGTATATATGACTTCTCCAATCATGAGATAGGCCGCGGCCAGCGCCAGCAAAGCTGCAGCCAGACCTGTAGTTGCCTTAACCGTTGGGCGATGGAGCATGACGCGCCGCTCCCTGCCGCCAGTCCTATCTTGGCTTCTTGACGCCATCATCCCTTCCCACGCTCCTTCCGGGCAATATAGATGAAGAACGGAGCCCCGATAGCGGCTGTCATAATGCCTACCGGAATTTCAATGGGGTAATGAATGAATCGGGCAGCCACATCCGCCAGCACAAGCAGCGTTGCACCAATGATTGCGCTGTACGGCAGCAGCCAGCGGTAATCCCGGCCAGCGAAGCGCCTGGCAATATGGGGCACGATGATGCCTACTAGGCCTATTGGTCCCGCAACAGCCACCGCGCTGCCCGCCAGCAGGATGACGATAACGCCAGCTGCAGCTTTGACGAACAATAGATGCTGCCCCAGTCCTTTGGCGGACTCCTCCCCCATCGCGATGACATTCCAATGTCTGGCCAGCGCGAAGGACAGAGCAATTCCGAGGGCCATATAAGGCAAAGCCGGCAGCAGCATCTCCGTAGTACGGCCCGCGACGGATCCGGACAGCCAGAAGAGCACCTCCTGCAGACCATTTTCGTTATGCGCCAGCATACCCTGCGTCAACGATGAGAATAATGCGGTCAACGCAGCGCCTGCCAAAATAATTTTGAGCGGGGACAGGCCCTCGCGGCCTAATGACCCCAGCACATATACGATGACAGCTGCAATAGCCGCTCCCCCGAAAGCGAACCACATCAGCGCCTCCGTATGCCGGATCTCCATTACGGTTATAGCCGCGACCACTGCGACAGAGGCGCCGGCGTTAATGCCAAGCACACTCGGCGAGGCGAGCGGATTTCGTGTCACGCTCTGCAGCACCGCTCCACCCAGAGCAAGCGAAGCTCCTACTGCCGCAGCAATCATCGCCCTTGGCAGCCTGGCGGTGCGCACAATAACCTGCTCCATATCCCCTTCGTCATAGCTTGTGAATGAGGCTGTCAAATCCTTGAATCCAATGGACACGAAGCCAAATATAATGCTGGAGAGCAGGCTGAGCAGCAGCAGGACGCAGCTGGCAAGCAAGCCCGCACTCCGGTATAGCTTTATTTTTGTATGGATATCCATGCCTATACCCGCTTCCTCTCCCGCTTCCTATACGCAGCAAAAGAATGAGCCAATTCAGGCTCATTCTTTGCTTTGTCTGCCTTATTCAAGACCGAAGTAGAAATAAAGATCATCCAGCATCAGCTTGGCTGCGAGCGCTCCGCCGGACAGATTCCACGTTACGGAGTTAACTTTGTAGTAGTGGTTGTTTTTGACGCCCTTCAGGTTTTTCCACAGAGCGCTTGTCGTCCATGTCTTCTGGTGCTGAAGCACGGCGCCGTCGCCGTCCCAATCCGTCGTGAAGTCGAAGATGTAATCGCCGTCCAGAAGGGAAACCTGCTCCTGCGAGGTGACCGCAATAAATTGCTCGCCAGTCGCCAGCTGCGCCTTCGGTGTCGAGAAGCCCAGCTCCTTGAAGATTTTGTACGCGAAGCCCGCGTTATAAGCACGAGCAGTCCCGTTCGGATTAATGCGGATAATGGAGACCGCCGCGCCTTTGACGCTGGAAGGCAGCTTGCGCTTGAAGTCGGCAACCTGAGCTTTCCAGTCAGCCATAAACGTTGTCGCGATGTCTTCCTTGTTGTACACCTTGGACATCACCTGCAGATTATCTTGCCATGCGGAGAGATCGTCCATAATGATAGTCGGAGCGATCTTGCTCAGCTGCGGATAAATTTTTTCATGGCGCTCGATAGTGCCGATAATAACGTCAGGCTTCAGTGTTGCAATAGCCTCCACGTTCGGCTGAGTTTCGTCGCCAAGCGTTTTTGTGCCAATCAGGTTAGGACGGATATACTCATAGAATGGCTGTTGGATATAGGATTCAACTGCGCCCACAGGCTTAACCTTCAGCAGGACGGAGATGTCCACGCCGCCGTTGAACAGGACAACAACGCGCTTCGGCACTTTGTTCAATACCGCGCTGCCGAGCTGGTGCTTGAACGTGCGTTTTGTCTCCAGCACAGCTGTAGAGGAAGCGTTGTTCCATGTCACCCATACGCCCAGCGATTCGCCTACGAAGCGCAGGGGCACAAGCAATGTTCCGTTAACGTTCAGCGGAGCCGCGTCAAGCGTAACTGCGCTGCCGTTAATGCGAGCCGTCTTGCTGCTTTGCGTCAGCTCGATAGTGGAGCCGCTTTTCGTAATTGTTGCTTTTTTGGCTTTGGCGTCATAAGCAACTGTGCCGCCAAGCGCCTCGGAGATTGCGCGGTAAGGAACCAGCGTCCGGCCGTTGACAATGCGCGGGCTAACCGAGTAGCTTTGGCTTTTGCCGTCGATTGTAACATTAATCGTTTTGGAAGCGGCAGTTGCCGCCGTTACAGGAGCAAGCGCCATAACAAGGGCGATGCAGAGTAAGAATACAAGCCATTTTTTGCTGGATAACATGTTTGTTTCACCTTTCCCTTTATGAAATTTGTAATGCTGCCTTTACGTCTCGGAACCCTTGGTAAAGCGAATAATCGAGATCGACCAGCCTTGCTTTGTCCCAGCTGTCCGCTTTCACAGCCTCCAGCAGTGCGTTTAGATCGGCGTTCATCTGATTCACGCGTTCTGACTGCTCCGCTGGCAATGGGGCGCTCAGCGCCTTCCAGATCGAAGCCATTCTCTCCGCTTGCGCGACAGTCTCTTCCTTATTGTCCGATTCCACCGCGATTTTGAACGACTTAATCAAGCTGTTCATCTCTTCTGCCGCGGCTGCCGGATCGTCAAGCTGTGCCGCCTCTATATGGCCAAGCGGATCGCCTGTCGATTCATCTGACGAAGCTTCCCCCGCGACATGCTGGTTTTGCTCCTGAGCACCGGAATCGGCAGCTCCGCAGCCGGTCAATACGCATACAACAAACAATAGGAGCGATATGTACCGAACCGTTTTCCACAACCCCTTTTTTCTGTTAATGATAATCATTTTCACCACAAGGACTATTGTACCTATCCCCATTTTGGAATCCAATACACGATTTTGCCATCTTTGCATGGACAAAATAATCAGCTCTACAAATTTCATATTGTGTGAGCCTCTGAAAATTGCTACACTCGTAATTGATAATAATTATCAATATTAAAATTTACTGAAATAAAAGGACGGAGAATATCATGACAGCAGCTGCCTATTTGTCCTGCTCCCCCCTTGCTTTGCAGCAGCTTCAATACAAGGACGGCTTTCGTTCGGAGCCCCTGCATGCCGAGAATGGCTTGATCGGCATTGTGGAAGGTGGCAGCGGCAAGCTGTTTATGCGTAACGGAAGCGCCAGCCCGGTTCGAAAAGGCGCTTTTTTTCTCGTTCATCACGGAGAAGGAAGCTTCCAGCTGATGGCCGATCCCATCGGCATGCTGAGGGTGACCTTGGTGTCCTATTGCGTGAGGAATCCCTCCGGGTCCGCTGATGCTCCTGGAAGGCTGAGTTCCATGCTCGGCAATGGCACGATTCATCATGCCGCAGCCTCCCTCACCGAAACGCTGCTTGCCCAGCTTCGTCAAGCGATGGCGGAGGACAATGAGATCGGCGAGCTGAAGAGACAGCATGCGCTGCTGGAGCTGCTCCTGCATCTGCATGCTCATCAGCTGACGCCCGATCGTAACGGCAACGACTCCATTCAGGCGACGATTGAATATATGGAGCAGCGGCTGACAAAGCCGTTGCAGATCAGCGAGCTGCCCAAGCTTGCCGGCATGACGCCGAGCTCCTACAGCCGCGCGTTCAAGCGGCTTACAGGCTTGACGCCGGGGCATTATTTGACCAGGCTGCGAATATTGCGCGCGAAGGAGCTGATGGCGGACCATAACGCTTCGCTACGAGACATTGCGGTGAGCGTCGGCTATCAGGACGAGCTGTATTTCAGCCGCGTATTCAAGAAGGCGGAGGGCATCTCGCCATCCGTTTACCTGAAGCGAAGCGACCGTCGGATCGCCGTCGTCAGCAGCTTCTTCCTGCAGGACCATCTCTTGTCGCTCGGCATTCTTCCCATTGCCGCGCCCAGCTTTCCGAGCTATTTTGACACGGCCTCCGGCTTCCCCAGCTACCTGCATGACCGGCTGAGCGGAACAACCCCCCTGAACGCAGAGAGGCCGATTCCATCAAGCGACGTCGTCCGGCTGGCGCCCGATCTCATTCTTCGAACGAGGCTGCTGCACGACCAGAATGACAAGCATTGGGGAGAAAATCACGATGCCATCTTCATCGATCATTTCTCCAGCTGGGAGCAATATTACCGGACAATCGCGTCCAAGGTGGGGCGTGAGGCCGAGGCAGAGCGCGTTATTCGCTCCATGTCGCAGCTGGAGCAAGCGGCAAGGCGGAAGCTTGAGCGCTGCGTGAAAAATGGCAAATGGACCGTCATTCGGCTGATGCCCGGCAATTGCCGGCTGTACGGGATCAAGGAGCATACCTTCACTGAGCTGATCTATCATCGGCTCGGCTTTCAGCCCGACGATCGTATCACGCATGGCACGTATATGGATAACGCCTTTGAAGAGCTTCTGCGGCTGGACCCCGAGCAAATCCTTGTCATATGGAGCAGCGAAGCCGCCATTCATGAGTTCGCGGCGGATCCAAGGTGGCAGCAGTTGTCGGCTGTGAAGGAGAGCAAGGTCTATTATCCCGACAGCAAGGAATGGGACCCGTGGGGCCCCATCGGGAGAGAATATATGATCAAAGCGATGCTGCGCTTCTTCTGCAAGCGCTAGCGATAAGCCGCATAGCGCTCCCGCCTGGCTCGACTGGCCCACTTCGACCTGGCTCGACCCGCTCCATCCCGCCGAGATCCTCCCCCGCCTCTAACAGTCAAATTCCGCCTCGTCCCGCCTCCGCCTCGAACAGCCCTATGCCCCACCTCGACCCTTCCCCCTTGAAACGCCCCATCCGCCTCCACCCATCCCCGACTCCAACAGCCCCACTCCCCTCCACCCATTCCCGACTCCAACAGCCCCACTCCGCCTCAACCCGCCCCCTCCCCGCCACTAACCATCCCCACCGGGGGATTTAGACGTTTCTGGCACGTCTATTTGCTCCATTCCGCCCCGTTCGCGAGATTTAGACGTTTCTGGCACGTCTATTTGCCCCATTCCGCACCCACCTTCGACTTTAGACTTTTCAAGACACTAACAGCAGCCACGCAGGCGAACGATTGCCAAAGTTGCGAAGGGTTAAAAAGGTTGACCGGGGGCAACATAACGATGTCGGTGTGGCGCTTATTCCAATTACCAAGGAGATTGAGATGCTAATCCTATACGCTTTCGCGCTCCTGCTTGCCGGCTTATTCGCCATTAATGGCATATTCGCCTACCAGGGCAAGCATATCGAAGCCGCCTTTTGGTCGATCTTCCGCTATCAGCTTACGCTTTTACCCCTGTTTTTTGCGGCTAATATGATGATTGGTTACGGAATCAAGTGGCTGTACCAAGCTTTTGGCAATATGACCTTCGTGCTCACTGTATCCAAGGGAGTGGAAATTGTGGTCTGTGTGATTCTGGGCATATTTCTGGTCAATGACCCCCACTTAACTAACGTTTGAAGTGGGGGCTTATAACAACCCGATCGTACGAACGTCTTGCGACTCCGATCTTTTGGCGTTCCGAAGAACGTGGTGTTACATCCTCGAGTAAGCCTTCGCCTACCGATGGGCAGATTGACAGCTGCCCTGCAAACCTAGTCATGCTAAGCCTGCACCTTCAAGAAGGTACTCTTTTCCCTTCAAACAGAGATTCATGGCGCCGATCCGGTCATCATTGCTTGCATATCCGCATGCCTGGCAACGAAAGCGATGCCTGCGTTTATCCCGGTTTTCTTTGGCCGTGTGGCGGCATAGGGGACACGCTTGCGAAGTGTGCTTCGGATCCACGGCTATCGCCATCGATCCTGCAAGCTTCGCCTTATACGTCACCATCTGACGCAGCTGATAGAACGCCCACGATACCGTCACATACCGATACTTCAGCTTTGCCTTTTCCGCCCTGCGGCGGATCCCTGTCAGATCCTCCAGCACAAACAGCGTATTCGCCCCATATCGGGTAACGAGTGCCTTACTGACCTGATGGTTCACATCGGTCATCCAGCGGTTTTCTCGTTCTCCGATTTGCTTCAGCCTGCGGCGGGACGAAGCCGTTTGTTTGCGTTGCAGCTCGGAACGCAATCGTTGGTAGTTGGCTCGTTTGTGTTTGAGCTCCCTTCCTCGAAAAAACAGCGTTCTCCCCTCGGTGTCATACACCGTAGCTACAAAGTTGATGCCCAGATCAATCCCTGCAACGTGTTCAATCTCCTTAAGCTCAGGAGAGGCCATTTCCTTAGACACTGGAATATGCAAAAACCACTTCTGTTTTTTGCATACCAGCTTGGCTGTACCGAATGTCCATGTGCCGTCGAAATAGGTCTCCATTCCTTTGGCTTCGAAGGGGATCTTAATGCGGCCTTGCAGCGTATTGACGGAGAATAGCTTTGCGCTTAGCGAGTAATCCCGTCTCCAGACGAGATCGTATTCCGGCTTCTTAAATTGTACGAGAGTCCAAGCATGCCCACTGCTCAAGATGGTCTTGTATTTAGCCCGTACCGTTTTCAATACCGACTGCGCCATTTGAGAACGCAGGCCCATCGCGCTGCGCAGGGTTCGATACGTCATTCGGTGCAGGGCAGACTGCCGGCGCTCGCTCGTCTCAAACACAAGGGCAGAGACAAAATTACAGCCTTGACGATAAGCGATCATCGTTTGTTGCAGGGCCATCACTTGACTGTCTGACGGTTTGATTTTGATTTTCGCCGTCACGGTAACGATCATACGTTCGCCTCCTCACTATACTAATTTTAGCATAGTAGGGAGAACAAGAACACACCAAATATCATTCCGGCTAACGCCGAACGCCCATTCTTCCCCCGCTTATAGAAGACGGGAGTATCCTGGGCGATATTGATGAAGGAAGAGCCGAGGTGGCAGACGTACGTGGGGCTGTCTATGGTCGTTGCGGGATTCTGGGTAACGAAGCTGAAGGGGTAGAAGGGCTCTTGGGCTCTTGGGCTCTTGCGCTCTTGCGCTCTTGCGCTCTTGCGCTCTTGCGCTCTTGCGCTCTTGCGCTCTTGCGCTCTTGGGCTACCTGAGCTGCTGGGCTATCTGGCTGCTTGGCTACTGGGCTACCTGAGCTGTTGGGCTCTTGGGCTACCTGGGCTGCTGGGCTGCTGGCTTCATGGTTCATGCGTTCAACGCTAAAACAAAGCAAAGAAGCTGCGCCCCGTAAGGCACAGCTTCCTTGCTTACTTGCTTGCTTATGCGGTTTCGCCGCTGTTCTCCTCGGCAGACGCTTCTGCCTGAGGCTTGGCAGCAGGGCCGCCTTTGCCCTTGTGGCCGCCTCTGCCATGGCCATTGCCGCGATCAGGCAGCTCGCCGTTCGCCGCTTGAGTCAGGCGCTCCTGCGCCTTGGCCAGCTTCTCGTCGATTTGCTCCTGTGTCATCGTGCCTGCTGCCAGCTCCTCTGTCAGCTTCTCCTTCAGCTCCGCCAACTGGGCGTCGATTACCGTTTGCAGCGCTACTCCCTTCTCAGCAGCAATAGCGGCCAAGTTCTTGCCTTCCTTAATGGAAGCCCGCAGCTCTTCCTTCGTCATGCCAAGCGCCGTTGCCGCAGCTTCCGAGCAGGCTGCGTGACCGAAGCCTTTGCCTTCTCCACCGCCTCGTTTGCCCTTTCCCTCCATTGCAGCTGCGGCCTTTCCCTTAGCCCCTGCTGGCTTGTCCTTAGCTGCACTGTCCTTGACTGCAGGTGTCTGTGTCTCCTCCGCCGTCTCCAGCTCCGCCGCGTACGCTTGCTGACTTTGCCAGATAGCTCCGCCTCCCAGTGTCAGGGTAAGCGCAAGCGCGCATGCGGCTGCCGTTTTCAGGTTCATATGTCTCATTCTTCATCTCCGCCTTTCGTTAATGGTAGGTTACGTCTTCATTATGGACGGCTCTCCTTAAATCACCCTTAAACTACCTTTAACTCCCGCTGAAAGTTAACTGAAGATCGGCGATGAGCTACAACGAGTAGACCGCCCCAGTCTGCGCCTCGCTCCATGCCCACAGACGGGCAGCTTCACCCTCATCGCTCGCTGTGCCGGCGACACGAGCCGGACTGCCATCGATCAAATAAAGCCCTGTCATTCGGGCTGCGTCTGGACTCGATGCCAGATAAATGGCAGTTGCCGCGCCTTCCAGCGGCGTCCTGAAAAATGGCTTCAACAGACGATGCACGGATTTCCCGAAGCCTGACTTACGATCGACGCCAATATCTGTAGCTACCGCTCCGGGATGAAGCGCGTTGACCGTGACCTTTGTGCCCTGCAGCCTTCGCGCCAGCTCCTTGGTGAACAGGATGTTGGCAAGCTTCGACCGCGCATAGCCGTTCACCACGTTCACGCCGCTGAGCATCCAAGGATCGTCGTATCGGATTCGCCCGATCTTATGAGCGCCGGAGGACACATTGACAATCCGCCCCTGCTCCGCACGGAGCAGACAAGGAAGCAGCTCGCCCGTAAGCAGGAAATGGCCCAGATGATTGACCCCAATCATGAGCTCATAGCCATCCTCCGTGGATTGCCGCTTCAGCGATACAACACCCGCATTGTTCACGAGCACGTCCAGTCTGTCATAACGATTGCGGAATGCTTCAGCGAAGCCGCGAATGCTGGCGAACGATCCCAGATCGCACAGCATAAGCGTAATCGCCTTGCTCCCGCTCTCCTCCTTCGCCCTGGCCAGCGCCGCCTCGCCACGCGACCTGCTTCTGCATATCATCACGACCTCAGCGCCCATACGCGCAAGCTCCACGACGGTTGCTAGTCCCATGCCGGCGTTCGCTCCTGTCACGGCGACGAGCTTCCCCTCCATTTGTCCACTTCCCATCTCTTGATGCTCCCCTTCCGCTAATGAAATTGCCTATAGTTTACCATGCTGTGCCAGCGCTTGTCCGATATACGAGAGGAACGACCTCACCGCTCCCGAAAGCTGGTCCTCGTCGCGATACGCTAGACATATATAACGTCTGTTCACATAACCTGGCAGCTTCTTCATCGCCAACTCGCCGGCCTCCACCTCGCGCCTGACGCTTCGGCCGGGCAATATGCCGATCCCCATGTTGCACTTGATGGCTTCCTTGATCGTCTCAATGGCTCCCAGCTCCAGCACATGCGACCAGGAGAGTCCATTCGATTCCGCCCACTCATCGGATAATGTACGTGACGTGGACCCCGTCTCATGCAGCAGGAACGTCTCCTTGGCCAATCTCTCAATCGTAGGCTCGCCGCTGGCCGCAAGCGGGTGCTCCGGAGACATCAGCAGCTGAAGCTCGTCAGGCAGAAGCGGCACCACGACAAGTCCCTCGCTCTCCGTTGCTCCAAGCGACACAATTCCCGCATCTACGATATATTCCCGAAGCATCGCCAGCACACCCTCCGCTTGCTTCACCGTAAGCTGAAGACTGACGCCGGGATGCTTGCTTTGAAAGTCGGCA
This sequence comes from Paenibacillus sp. PL2-23, assembly GCF_040834005.1. Lineage (NCBI taxonomy): Bacteria > Bacillati > Bacillota > Bacilli > Caryophanales > Paenibacillaceae > Paenibacillus > Paenibacillus sp. PL2-23. The sequence goes on along the minus strand of NZ_CP162129.1, from coordinate 1,673,541 downwards.
ATATAACTCGGCAGCACATAGGTTGCGGGTGTATAGCTGGCTCCCAGCCGGAGTCTCCCTCCCTGCCTGCTCTTGTAGGACGACATGGCCTCCTGCGCCGCCTCCGTCAGATGGACGATACGCCTGGCGAATGGCAGCAGCTCTGCGGCCGCCTCGCCAGGATACAGGCTTCTGGATTGCTTCCGGAACAGCTCGACGCCGAGCTCCTCCTCCAGCTTCCGCAGATGGAAGCTTGCCGTAGGCTGCTTCAGTCCCATCTTCTCCGCCGTCTCAGCAAGCGTGCTGCCTCCGCACATCTCGATAAACACCTTCAGTTGATGAATATTCAAGCGTTTCCCCCGTTCAAATAAGCCTCTGCATTTCCTTATACGATATTCTGAATATAGATAATATCAATATAAATATCAATATATATAGATGTTATTTAATAAAAAGAAGATATTGCGTTGACGCTCAACTGACATTCCTCCCTTAAAGTTAGACATGCAAGACCAATACGATTTGGAGGGAATCCATTCATGAGCAGTTTTATTAAAAACAAAGTTAACGTACTTATGATCGCCGCTGTTACGCTTCTCGTCAGCGCCTGCGGCAACGGCAACGCCAATACGGGGTCAAACGTTTCCGGCAATCCAGCGGCATCCGCTGCCGCAACGGCGCAGACAAGCGCTTCGCCCGAGCCGACTATGGAGACGAAGGACGAAGGCGTACTTACGGTCTACTTGAACGACTTCGACGGCATCATCGCTCCTCTCTTCGAAGAAGCGACAGGCTATAAGGTAGAGCTGGTCGTTGGCAACGGCGCCGAAATTATGTCCCGGGTGGAAGCGGAGAAAGGCAATCCCCATTGGGATGTGCTTTGGATGGACGCGATGCCTTCCATTCACGGACTGGGCGAAGCGGGACAGCTTATGGAGAACTGGGCTCCGGACAACATCGGCAATCTGACTGATTTCGCCAAAGGCTTTGTTCCGGACAATAACTGGTATGTGCCTACCGGCGCTCACGCGGCTGGCGTCATCGTATACAACACCGACAAAGTGAAGGCAGAGGACGCACCTCGCACATGGGCCGATTTCTCGGACGCCAAGTATTCTAAGATGGCAGGCATGGCTGATCCCGCTGTAGCCGCTCCCGCTTATCCGTTTGTCTCGTGGTTTTTTGGCGACAAAGGCATGGAAGGCGGACAGGCATTGTTCCAGGGCTGGATGGACAACGGACTGAAGGTATATCCCAAAAACCCGAACGTCGTGAGCGCCTTAACAAGCGGTGAAATTTCCATTGCCGCACTTCAAGAGAGCAACGCTTACGCCATGAAAAACAAAAACGAGCCTATCGAGATCATCTGGCCGGAGGAAGGCGCTCCCGCTTCGGTACGCGTTGCCGCCATTCAGAAGGATACCAAGAACCCGAATGCAGCCAAAGCGTTTATTACATTCCTGCTTGATCCTGCAACCCAACAGGCTCTGATCGACGATGGCGACGAAAGCTACTTCCAGCCTTCCGTCCAAGGCGTAAATGTCAAGCCAGATCGCGCTCAGAACGCGAAGCTCGTGGCAGCCGAAGCTTCCTGGGCCTCGGAGCATGAAGCGGCGATCAAGCAATGGTTCGCCGACCAAGCCGTTAAGTAATACCATGAGGACCCTTCTACGCGACAGATTGGGGTGGAGCGTCAGCTTCCTCCTCATTCTGCTCGTCCTGCTCCCCCTGGCGGCGGTTATGATTCAGGTGCTGCTGCCAGGGGTCTTCTTTGGTCATTTGAAGCTTGGCGATTGGAAGCTGCTGCTTGAACTATTCCATCGTCCGCTTTGGCAGAAATCGCTGGAGAACTCCCTGCTGCTGGGCTTCGGCACCACCATATTCGCGACGATGCTTGGCACGGTGCTTGCATCCGTGCGCGCGAGCTGGTCGTTCCCGACAGCCAAGCTGCTTGACGCCTCCGTATGGCTGCTGTTTATTACGCCTTCCTTCATCCTGGCGCAGGGCTGGGTGCTTTTCTCTGCAGGAGAAGGGATTGCAGCCGGACTGTTCGGCTGGGGCTTTGTGAAGGACTTTATTTTCCAACCGATCGGACTTATCTTCATGATGACCTTAAGCAAGTTTCCGTTCGCTTATTTGAGCGTACAAGCCGCATTGGAGTGGAAGATGGATCAGCTGTCCTACGCGGCCCGCTTGTGCGGCGCTTCCAGATGGACCATGTGGCGCACCATTCAAGCCCCATTGCTGCTGCCTGCTATTGTTGCGGGAGCATCGCTTGTTTTCATGGATACCATAGGAGATTTCGGTCTGCCCGCGTCAATCGCCGCCGTCTATCGTTTCCCGACGCTGCCGTACTCCATCTATTCGGCTATATATACATCGCCGATCCGGTTCGATATGGCCGGCGTCTTGTCCTTCTACCTCGTCCTGCTGATCGGACTTGCGATGCTTGTGCAGTTCTACGCGCTTCGTCGCTCCCGCTTCGACTTCCTGACGGGAAGCGCGACCCGCTCCGTTCCGAGACCTGCGGGCAAGCTTCGTTACGCCCTGGCCGCCTTGAACATTGGCTTTTTGTTCATCGTCATCGGTATACCGATTGGCTCCAACGTCGTCATCTCCTTGCTGAAGACCCAAGGAGGCGGCTTCAAGCTTTCGAACCTGACATTCGACCATTACGTCATGCTGTTCAGCTCCGTCGGCAATCTGATGGAAGGACTGTGGAACTCCCTGCTTATTGCGGGGTCAGCCGCCTTGTTCGGCCTGATCATCGGCATAGGGGTAGCCTTCGTGCTGACGTATTCGAATTTCCGATATAAGCGCGGCATCGAGATGATATCCATACTATCGCTGGCCGTTCCGGGCGTTGTTCTGGGGATTGGCTATATTTTTATTTGGAATCAGAAGTGGCTGGAGCCTCTGGGCCTCCTCCTGTACGGTACGCCATGGATTCTTGTGTTAGCTGCAATCGCCGGCGCCATTCCCGTTATTACAAGGCTGCTGACAGGCGCGATGGCCAAGGTTCCTGCGAATCTGCTGGCTGCGGCCCAGCTCCAGGGTGACGGGCTCGGGCGGCGCATGCGTTATATTCTTTTTCCGCTCGTTCAGAGCGCTCTCGTATCCGCCGGACTCGCCGCGTTTGGTGCCGGAATATTCGATCTTGCCGTCAACACGATCCTGTTCCCTCCCAAATTCGAGACGCTGCCGGTAACGATTAACAAAGCGTTCGAGGATCTCGATTTCGGATACGCCTCCGCGGCGACGATAGCCAGCTCGCTCATCGTCATTGCGCTTATATGGATAGCCGAACGATTGCTTAGACGCAAGGAGGCCAAATTATGATCAACAACCCATCAGACGATTCCACCCTCCTCGTTGTTTCGGAGCTGACGAAGTCCTTCGGCAGCTTCCAGGCGCTGAACGGCATCTCATTTGCCATGAAGCAGGGGGAAATCATTAGCGTCCTCGGTCCCTCGGGCTGCGGCAAGTCCACGCTGCTGTCTCTGGTAGCCGGACTGGCAGGTCCGGATTCCGGGACGATTAAGCTAGGCGGCGAAACAATCGCCTCTGCCCATACCCTGCTGCCGCCGGAGAAGCGCGGCGTTAATATGGTGTTCCAGGATTACGCCTTATGGCCGCACATGAACGTAGTTGACAATATCGGATACGGATTGAAACGAATGAAGCTGAAGCCGGAGGAGTCTCGCGCACGAATAGCAGAGCTTGTCGAGCTGCTGCGCTTGGAGGGCCTGGAGCGCAGGCTTCCCCCGCAGCTGTCCGGCGGACAGCAGCAGCGGGTCGCGATTGCCCGGGCGCTTGCGACCCGACCGCGCCTCCTGCTGCTCGACGAGCCGCTCTCCAATCTTGATATGAGGCTGAGAGTAGAGATGCGTACGGAGATGGCTTATCTATTCCGCCGGCTGGGCATCAGCGCGTTCCATGTGACGCACGATCCCGAAGAAGCGTTTGCCATGGCCGACCGGCTGCTCATTATGCGGAACGGCACGATCGAGCAGCTGGATACGCCCGAGCAATGCTTCCGCCGTCCCGCCAGCAGATGGTCCGCTTCGCTAATGGGCGCGTATAACTCCTTGAAAGGGCGAGCCACCTTCAACTCTGCGGGGGCATTTATTGAAATTGGGGATCAGCAGCTCCGAGGCGTTTGGCCCGGCACGGAAGCGGCGCAGGGCCAGCAGGGCCAGCGGGATCAACAAGGACCGCCTTCAAGCGGGGAATGCGACGCCATCCTTATGTTCCGCCCGGAGCAGACGAAGGTTATACCGCACGAAGAGGGCCAGCCAATGGAGTCGGAGGCAATGGGACGCCTATCACTTCGAGTGCTTCACTGCTCGTTCGAGGGCACTCGGTGGCGTGCAGTAGCCGAGACCAATTGCAAGCAGAAGCTATATATTGTTCATGAGACCCCTCTTGCGCAAGGCCAGCAGATTATGGCCGAGATCCACTACGAAACCGCATATATATATCGCAGCGAGGATGAAAGGTAGTCGATCCAGATGAACAATGAACCACATCGAGACAGCAGCCACAGCGCGCGGCTGCTTGCTATATCCGACATCCATGGGCATAAGCAGGGGATGTTGCGCCTGCTGCGCGAAGCTGATTATTCGCCAAGCCGGGATCGGCTCATCCTTCTTGGAGACTATATCGACGCCGACAATCCCGTCTCCTGGAGCACGCTGGAGCTTGTGCGCGAGCTGGCCCGGCAAGGAGCCGTCGTGCTGCCAGGCAATCAGGAGCTCAAGCTGGTGTCGGCCCACAAGCGCAGCAGCAGGCGAAGCGGCGTCCGTCCATCCGGCAGGCTTGCCGCTTATGTGAAATGGATTCAGTCGCTTCCCCTCACGCATGTGGAAGCCGGCATCCTGTTCGTCCATGCCGGCGTACGGCCGGGTATTCCATTAGCCAGCCAATCCATTCGGGATTTAACGGAAATTAGAGAGGCGTTCCACGCTTATCCGGTGAACGAGCTGGCTTCTCTTATTCATTCGGACCCCATGAATCATCCCCTTAACCGCTTCACCCGCATTATGTTCGGGCATACGCCAACATTCAAGCTGGGCGCAGAGCCTGGCGAGATATGGTCCGACGACCGGCGAATCGCCATCGATACGGGCTCGAAGCACGGCCATCGGCTGACGCTGCTGGACGTCGGCAGCGGCGTCACCTACTCCTGCCAGTCCGGAGCCGGGTACAGCAGCACCGATTTTCGCGTAGGCACGGCAAAGGACCGCCTCCACCGCCCATAACGGCGGGGGAGACGGTCCTTTCCCTACACTCCTGCTTCGCGAAGCATGCTCTTCATGTAGCTGTTGCTCGCCAGCAGGAAATACAACGTCTGCATCGCAATATAAATCCCGATGACCACAAAAGAATAGATCCAGTTGGACGTGTTCATCATGTTATCGAGCGAACGCATCGCAAAAAGCGCATGGCTGATGCCCACGACACAAGGGATGTAGAATACAATCGCAATCTGCGACACGACGACACGGCGAATTTCCTTGCCCGTCATGCCGATGCGCGACAGAGCTCTAAACTGTGTCTGATCCTCCTGAATTTCCGTAAACAGCTTGAAGTAAATCATGCTGCCTGCCGCGATGAAGAACAGCAAGCTGATGAACATGCCGATGAACAACGTTAATGAAATCGTCTCCTTCATTTCGGCAAATCGCTCCGCGCGGCCAAAATCCTTATGGCTGGCTTGCCCTTCAGCAAGGAGTCCGTCCAGCTTCTTCACAAGCTGGGCGGAATCCTCCCAGCTTCCCAGCTCATAGCCGTAGAAAACTCGCTGCTTCTCCTCCGGCACGCTTGCCAGCAGATGAACGAAGCTAAGGTCATCCATGACAACCGTTGTGCCGTTCGATTGGATTCGATTGTTTAATAGTCTTATATTTAAGGAACGCGAAATGGACAGCTCCACTTGTTCTCCATTGATCCAGCCTGAGGCTGTGCCTCCCCTGTAGGTCTTTTGGTCAAAATTAGGAAAAAGCACGATCAGCTTGCCGCTCTCAACGGTTATCTCCTCTTCGCCGGCTTCTCTCGCGAGCTTGTTATAATCGGAGAGGGATATAATCATGGCGTCCGTGCTATAGCTGGACTCCCCAGCGTCTCCCCTGCCAATCTGGACCGCGCTCTCGCCTTCGCCGAGCTCCACGAGGTATTGCTCAAGACCGACCCCCACCACTTTCGTTTCTCTCTCTATCGTGAAGCCTTCCTCCGCAATCATCCCCTCCAGCTCTCTGGGATGGATCACCTCTTGCGCATGGAGTCCCTTCTCCACATAAGCGAGCGAGAACGGCGACGTCTCCATCATATCCTGCTTGGACTGAATCTGCAGCAAATACACCGCGCCAAGCGCCGTCATAATAACCGCGCTCAGAATGGAGACGACAAACAGAATACGTGCGTTGTCCCTAATCTTGTACCCGAGCTGGGCAAGGATAAGCATATTCGTCCCTTTGTAATACACACTGTGCCGCTTCTGAACAAATCGGAGCAGCACGACACTGAGCTGCGTGAACAGCCAATATGTGCCCGCCACGACGGTGGCGAGTATGGGCAAGGAGAAAATGACGAACGTATAGGAATTCATTACGAGCGCCATCCCATACCCGCTTGCCAGGCATAACGCTCCCAGCACAACCTGCCATTTCTTGTACGTCAGCTTTCCTTTGGGCTGTCTGGCCGCCTTCAGCAGGTCGATAATTTGATCCCTGCCAAGCCGAAGCATTGACAGGATAGAGATCAGCAGGAATAATGCCATAAATCCGCCAGCCGTCAGCCATACCGCCTTGACCGGAACGGCGAATGAGATCGTCTCCTCCATGCCGAGCAGCGCGCCGAGCGCCATGAAGAACAGCTTGCTGAACAAGACGCCTAGGCCGATTCCCGATGCGATGGCCATTGCTGCAATGGCCATATTTTCGTAGACAACCAGCTTTCTGAGCTGTGCCTTGGTCATACCGAATAAGGAGAATAAGCCAAATTCCTGCTTCCTCGTCTTCAGAAACGCCGAGTTGCTGTACAGAATGAACAGAAACGAAAAAATCATAATGATATACAGGCAATATTGCATGCCAACCCTCACCTTGGACGCACCGATAATATACCCGCTGAGCACGTCGGGATGATTCAGAAAGGCTGCATACACATAGAAGATCAGCACGGAGAAGACACTGCTGAGGAAAAAAGCGCTGTACGAGCGCCAGTTGCCCCTTATGTTGCTAAGCGCGAGCGAACGGAATGTCATCGAAATTCCCTCCCAGCACGCTCAGCGCATCCAATATTTGCTGGAAGAACGCCTGGCGATTGGAGCCTCGGCGGATTTCCGAAAAAAACTTGCCGTCCTTGATGAATATGATACGCTTGCAATAGCTCGCCGAAAAAGGATCATGCGTGACCATGAGCACAGTTGCGTGGAATGCCTCGTTCATTTCCTTCAGGGCGTCCATCACATCTCTTGCCGACTTGGAATCCAGGTTGCCTGTCAGCTCGTCCGCCAGCACCAGGGAAGGCTTGTGTATAATTGCCCTTGCAATCGCCGCTCTCTGCTTCTGGCCGCCGGACACCTCGTATGTGCGCTTCCCTAGAATGCCTTCGATCTGAAGCAGCTCGGCAATGGGCTTCAGACGATCCTCAATCAATCTCGGCTTCATCCCCTCCATGACCAGAGGCAGAATAATGTTCTCCTTCATCGATAGCGTGTCCAGCAGATTAAAGTCCTGGAACACAAATCCGAGCTCGCGCCGGCGGAACAACGCCAGCTTATGGTCCGTCAGCTTAACGGGATTGACCCCGTTAATTTCGATTGTCCCGGACGTCGGCCGGTCGATCGTCGCCAGCAGATTAAGCAACGTCGTTTTACCGCTGCCCGACGGTCCCATGACACCGACGAACTCTCCAGCCTCCACCTCCAGATCAATATGCTCCAATGCCTTATATACGAGACTGCCTTTGCTGCTGTAAAGCTTGCCAAGCCCTTGCGCCTTCAGTACGCTCATCGTGCTTCGTCCTCCCCGGAATGCTTTGTCTTGAATAGCCTTATGAGCTTAGTATAGATCCGCGGGAGCAGCGAACCCATCGATTTGCCTTTCAATACGTCCCTGCCGTCTTACAATATTGTCACCTAGCCACTACTCCTCTAAGACATGAATCCCCCTCTTGTGAAAATAAAGCGTAAACGTCGTCCCCGCGCCCAGCTCCGACTCCGCTTCGATTGTCATGCCGAGCCGGCCGCACACCTGTTTGGCCAGGTACAGCCCCATTCCGGTCGATTCACCTGTCGTGCGCCCGTTCTCACCCGTAAAGAAGGGATCGAATATACGCGGCAAATCATGCGCCGCTATGCCAATGCCGGAGTCAACAACCTGCAGGCGAATGCCGCCGCTCTCTCCCTCCGTTTCCGATAGACGGAACAGCAGCGTCTTGGAGCCAGACTTCAGCTTGCTGTATTTGATGGCGTTGCTGATGAGCTGATTCAGGACGAAGGCCATCCATTTCTCGTCCGTCTCCGCCCATGCTTCTCCTTCTATCCGCGGGAAGATGGAATATTTGATGCACTGCCGTTTATGGGCATTGACTACGCTGCGAATGAAGTCGTGGAGAGAAATCCTGCGAATATGCAGATCAAGCTCAAACTTCTCAAGCCGCGCCGTATGCAGCATCATCTCCAGCGAGCGAGCCATACGCTCCGTCTCCTCATGAATGCTTTCTGCCAGCTCCACCCACTTGCCCTCGTCCGAGGGCGGCTGGCGGCGCACCTCCTGAAGGAGCAGGTCCACAACGGACACCGGGGTTTTCATATGATGCACCCACTGAAGGACAAAGTGATTGTGAACCTCCTGCTGTCTTTTGAAGGCGTTCAGCTCATTCAAGTAGGCCCGATGCTGCTCGCGCATAAGACGCGTCACAAGCCTCTGCTCTTCGGTCGCCATAGTATGAATAATCGCCGCGCCTCCGAGCTCGTCCCACCTTGCCAGCGCTTCGAATACCTGCTTGTAATAAGGACGCTGACGCATATAGTCGATGACGAGCCAAGATGAACAAATGACAAGAGCCAGCAGGACAAAATAGACAAGCGTTGATGTATCGACCAGTCCGGGATACCTGATGTTCTCCAATAGATACAGGCAGCAGCCAAGAGCAAGCAGTAAGGCATAACAGAGCAGATAACTCTTGCGATCCTTCAAAAATAGGAGCCATACGGCATTTCTTCGACGCTCATCCATTTCTGCCCTCCGGTTCCAGACCGTTCAGCACCAGCTTGTAGCCCAGTCCCCTGACGGTTTCAATCGCCTTGTCCAGTCCGAGCTCCTCCAGCTTCTTGCGGAGTCTGGTAACATTGACGGACAACGTATTGTCGTCTACGAATTGCACATCGTCCCACAGCGCTTCCAGCAGCGTCTCTCTTGAGACAATCGATTGGGGCTGGCGCAGGAAGCATTCCGCAAGCAGCCCTTCATTCTTCGTCAGCTGCGTGCGTCTGCCCTCCCATTCCAGCTCATTGCGACCCAGATAAAGCGTCAGTCCATGTACACTCAGGAGTGATGAAGCGGCCGTTGCGACCATCTCAGCATGCTCCCGTTCCGTGCCGGCGTCCGATTTGGCGTATTCCCCATACACTCTGCGCAGCACGCCGCGGACCTTTGCCATCAGCAGCTCCAGCTGAATCGGCTTTGTAATGTAATCATCGCCGCCATTCTCGATAGCCATCACCTGGTCCATCTCTCCCGCCCGAGCCGAAATGAAGATGATGGGCACGCTGGAGCGCATACGGATCTGCCTGCACCAGTAATATCCGTCGTAATAAGGCAGGTTAATGTCCAGCAGCACGAGCTGCGGATCAAATGCCGTCAGCTCCGGCAGCAGATCGCGGAATTCGGATGCAGTTGCCGCATGGTAGCCATACTGCTCCATCTTATGGTTTAGAATGGCCGCAATTTTGGGGTCGTCCTCCACAACAAATATCCGATACATAGGCTCTCAAGCCTCCCTTTCGCCAAAAAAACCTCTCCGGCGCCATTCGCAGGAGAGGTTTGAATCGTCATGCTCGTTTCCTATGTCTATTGCAGTGTTAGCACTCGCCTTCAGCCGCAGGCTTGCCCGCATCGGTAGCCGTGCGGAACGACGAGCCGCAGCCGCAGGTTGCGCTGGCGTTCGGATTCTCGATGGTGAAGCCTCCGCCCATCGCGGATTCCTTAAAGTCGATAATGAGACCATGCAAATATTTGACGCTGTCGCTGTCGACTACAACCTTGATGCCGTGAGCCGTCAGAGCCTGGTCGCCTTCCTGCTCTTCATCGTCGAAGCCCATACCGTAAGAGAAGCCGCTGCAGCCGCCCTCCTTGACGCCAACCCGCAAGAACAAATCCGGCGAGCCTTCCTGCTCCAGCATTTCTTTTATTTTTTCGGATGCCAATTCACTGATCGTGATCATCCTACATCCCTCCAATCGCATTACTTACTTATCCATAGTATACCCCACAACTTGTGCTTGCTCAAGAGCCTCCCGCAAGGCGGAAATGGATGGAAGATCGAAGCGCTTGCATGACTTTCTTGTTGCCCCTGCTACGTGTGAGGTTTATAATGGTTACAGCAAATTAGATGATATAACAAGTTATTTTTTTCACAAAGTTATCTCATATCTGCTGTTGCGAACGCACTTTAGAAGGAGGACTTCCTAATGAATGTCATCATCCCGACACAAGAAAGCCGCATGGGGCATATTATCGAAAAGTTACGCAGCGGCCAGCGCCTGTCGCTGGAGGACGGCGTATTCTTATATGAATCCGACGATCTGCTGACCATTGGCCAGCTGGCTAATGAGGTCGCGCTACAGAAAAACGGAAAAAAGGTTTATTTTATTGAAAATATGAGCCTGTATTTCACGAATGTGTGTGAAGCGCATTGCGCCTTCTGCAACTTCCGCAAGGACGAGGGAGCACCGGGCGCTTACACGCTGTCCGGCGAAGAGATGATTCAATATGTGGAGCAGCACATTCATCCCGGCGTCAGGGAGTTCCATATTGTAGGCGGCCATAATCCTCATGTGCCCTTCCAATATTATGTAGATTCGCTTAAGGCGCTGAATGCCAAATATCCCGACGTCACGCTGAAGGCTTATACAGCGGCCGAGATTGACTTCTTCTCCCGCATCAGCGGACTTAGCTACAAGGAAGTGCTCCAGGAGCTGATGAAGGCCGGACTGAAATCGCTGACCGGCGGCGGCGCAGAAATTCTGTCCGACCATTATCGCAAGAAGATGCGGGTCGACAAAGCCGATGTGTCGCAATATTTGGAGGTGCATCGCACTGCCCATAATCTTGGTCTCCGCACGCACACAACGATGCTGTACGGCTCTATCGAGACCAAGGAGGATCGCATTCGCCATCTGATGCACATCCGCGATCTGCAGGACGAGACCAACGGATTTCTTGTGTTTATTCCGCTGTCCATGCAGCCAATCAATCCCAAGGCGGGCATCCGCAGAAGGAACTCGGCGTTCGAGGATCTCAAGACGATCGCGATCAGCCGTCTGATGCTGGATAATATTCAGCATATCAAAGCGTATTTCATCAACATTGGCGTTCAGCTGACACAGGTTGCGCTGACGATGGGCGCCTCGGATGCTCACGGCACAATCGTCAAGGAAAAAATCAGCCATGCCGCAGGCGCGCTGACGCCGGAGGGCATTACGCGCGAGGATCTGATCTGGCTGATCAAGGGTGCGGGAAGAATTCCGGTGGAACGTGATACGTTCTACAACGAAATCAAAATTTATGAATGATTAATCCCGAGGACCTAAGCGCAACCTACTTGTATTATCATCATCCATCTTGGACATTTTGGAGCTGGGGAATCTTATGAGAAAATTGGTCATATTGGGCGGCGGGTACGGCGGAGCCGCGATTGCGAACGAACTGCTGGAGAGTGGCATGCCGCATGACGTTTCCATCGTACTGGTGGATCGTATGCCATTTCAGGGACTGAAGACAGAATATTACGCGCTGGCGGCTGGAACCGTTTCGGATTTGGATTTGCGGGTTAAGTTCCCCGTAGATCCTCGTCTGAAGCTGGCTTACGGGGAAATAACGGATATTGATATGGAGAACCAGGCTGTTATGCTGGAGAATCAAGATCCCATTATTTACGACTGGCTCGTGATCGGCCTCGGCTGTACCGACAGATATCATGGAATCGAAGGCGCGCAGCAATATTCCACGAGCATCCAGACCTTTTCGGCGGCTAGAAAAACATATGCCCTGCTGAACGACGTGAAGCCATACGGACAAGTGACAATCGTGGGCGGCGGGCTGAGCGGCGTAGAGGTGGCTTCGGAGCTTCGGGAGAGCAGACCGGATCTGAACATTCGAATATTGGACAGAGGACCGCGCGTATTATCGGCCTTCCCTGGCAAGCTGCAGGACTTTGTCGCGGAGTGGTTCACGGAGCATCAGGTGGAGATGAGAGGGCACGTATCCTTGACCCGCTTGGAGCAAGGCGTATTGTATGACGGCAATCAGCCGGACTCGCCCATCTATACGGATGTAACCGTGTGGACGGCCGGCATTCAGCCAGTAGAGCTCGTGCAGAGAATGGCCCTGCCCAAGGACTCCCAGGGTCGACTGATGATTAACCCGCATCACCAGCTTCCCGCCTACAGCAATGTATTTGTAGTTGGCGATTGCGCTTCGCTTCCGTTCTCGCCCAGCGGCCAGGCCGCAGGCGCCCAAGGCAAGCAGATCGCCGAGGTGCTTCAAGCCATATGGGAGAACAAGAAGCCGCGTCTTGGCAAAATCAAGCTGAAGGGCGTGCTTGGCTCGCTTGGCAAAAAAAGCGGCTTTGGCTTAATGGGCGGAACGCCTATTCTGGGGCGTGTGCCGCGGCTCGTGAAGAGCGGTGTGTTATGGCGCTCCAAGCGCCATCTGGGCTAAGCCGGAGCGGATTCGCGGTTCAGAGCAGAGGCTTACAGGCCTAAAGGTCGTCCAGCAGCTTATCCAGAGCGTCCCGGTCAGCCTGCTGCGACGCGATAGCTTCACGGATACGAGCCGCAAGCTGGGGCACGCTGTCTGCTGCGACAATGGTGCCGTCCACCAGCGCGTATGGCTTCAAATAACATTCGCCGCAATTGCCCAGGCAGCCATATTCCATCACCTCAACGGAATCATCCCGCTCCAGCTCCTGCATGAGCTCGTCCGTTCCATGGTGCATATTGCTGGCGCAAAATTCAATCATTGGTTTTATCATCATAATCACCTTACTTTAGCATGATGGGAATAGGAATACATTTGCGAACCATTTTCAATTGTTTCGCTTTGTACTATAATAGGGGAGAAAGGAGTTGATTGCAATGAGTGAACAAGTACAAGACACGATGTATGACGAAGTGCTGGACGTTCTTGACAAGCTCCGTCCATTCCTGCAACGCGATGGAGGCGACGTGGAGCTAGTCGACGTTGAAGACGGTATCGTGAAGCTTCGCCTGGTTGGCGCTTGCGGCAGCTGCCCGAGCTCGACCATTACGCTGAAGGCCGGTATCGAACGCGCGCTGCTTGAAGAAGTGGACGGCGTGGTAGAAGTCGTACAAGTATTTTAATGCAAAGAGTCTTATCCCAGCCGGCTATGCCGGCGGATAAGACTCTTTTTTTGCTTGCTCGTACTGCTTAGAGCATGCCTTTGATATTGGCGCGGATGGGATCGAAGCCTCCCGTTACATCGATGACGTTGCCTGTCAGGAAGCTCGATTTGTCCTGGCAGAGGAACAGGATCACTCTCGCCACATCTTCCCCTGTGCCCGGTCGGCCCAGCGGCGATTCCGGATCAAGCTCATGCTCCGCTTCCTCAATGGAGCGTTCCTTATTCGCGCCGCGAATGTCGCCAGGTCCAATCAGATTGACCGTAATGCCGAAGGGCGCTTCCTCCACCGCCAGCGACTTCGTGAAGGACACCAGGCCCGTCTTGGCCGTGGCGTACACGGCGCGATGCGGCCACGCTCTGGCCTCATTCACATGGCCGAAGCCAAAGTGAATAATTCTGCCCCACTTCTTCTCTCTCATACGCGGCAGCAGTCGATGATCCAATAACATGACGCTCAGCAGGTTGCCGTTCATCAGCTGGATAATCGTCTCCTCGTCATATTCGCTGTACAGCTTGCGCTTGCGGACGAAGGGTCCCGCGTTGTTCACCAGAATATCGACTCCGCCTGCCCACGCCTCCGCCTCATCGGCAAGCTTATGGGCGCCTTCAATCGTCGCGATATCCGCCTGAACGGTTATGGCCTTCACGCCTAGACGCTCAATGTCAGCCTTCACCTGCAGCGCTTCCTGCTCGCTCTCCCGATAATTAATAATGAGGTTGCAGCCCTGCTCGGCAAGCTGCAGCGCCGTCCGCTTCCCCAATCCCTTGGCGCTGCCGGTGACAAGCGCACATCTCCCCTTAAGCTCCACAGAATCCACCCTCTCCCTGGATTATACGTGATGCTGCCTCGCAAGCGAAACCGCGTATTGAAAGGTCAGCTTAAGCGATTCCGTCGCCATATTCAAGCAGCAGGCCAGATCCTCCGATTGCTGCTGCAGGTTCTCCAGCTGAATCTCCGCTCCATACATACGGTTGCTTTGTATCAAATCATCCTGCATCTCCGAATTCATATAATGAATTTCGGTATTCCTTCTTTTGCGGAGACGATTCGTAGCCTCCTTGTGCTTCTCCTTGCTCTCGTTAAGCCGCCACGTCAAGTCCGGATGAGCGTTGCGCTCCCTCATGCTGCGAAGCACGGTGAAGTAAGAGAAATGCGGCTTGATCTTCTCCGTGCGCATGCCCAGCAGCTCATTGAGGAAGGTGCCCAGCTTATCGAGCAAGGAAAATACGCGGATAAAGCCGTTTTTGTCAAAATACACATACCGATCGTATTGAAGGCGCTCCTCGGCGCTCATATCGCGGACCGAGCTGGAATGAATACGCTCCTTAAAGCGAAGAGCGGCGTAATGGCTTTGCTCCAGCTCCATCAGCGAGGAGCGAAGCCCTCTTGTCCATATCTCGAACTTGCGCAGCTTGTTGTCGGAATCTCCAGCTTCACGAATGCGCTTCGACAGCATCGCTGCAAATTGATCCATATGCGAGCAGGCCTCCATCACGTTACCTTCGGGCGCCCGTTCCTCTTCATCGAACATAAATCGCAGCATGGCTGTGCCTCCTCGTATACTGCCTTCATGTGACTTACCGCTCTCGGCCTTCTCTAAGCCGCCATGAGCGAATGACGATATCCACCAGGAGGCCGAACAAACCAACAATAATAACATTATGAATCAAGCTGGAGAAAATGAACACATCCTCGTCGCCAATCGTAAAGGTGAGATAAGCGCCGCTCAGCACCTGGGCAACCAGCAGCACAAGCGCCCACCAGGCTGGCTTAATTAGCCCCGCACCGTCTTTGGTAACGCGTCTGATATGGATATACAGACCCGCAATGGCAAGACCTAAGATGAAAGCTCCCATTCTGTGAAGGAACACGGCTCCCGTAGCGCCGGACAGCTCTGGAATCACCTCGCCGTTGCATAGCGGCCAGCCCAAGCAGCCTCCCGACGAATCCGTATGACGAATAAACGCGCCCATATAAATAACGATATACGTATAAATGACTGTGGCGAGCGCTCTTGGATAAATGGAGCGCGGCACCGTAAACGTCTGAGGCGCTTTCTTGGCGCGGAATGCCCAGATAACCAGCAGAAAGGTCGCCGCAAATGCGATAATGGATATGCCGAAGTGGATCGCCATAACTGGCGGAGACTGATACCACTTCACAGCGGCTGCGCCCATCAGCGCTTGAATGATGGTGAACAGCAGGGCAGCGCCGGAATAAAAGAGCGGCTCCTTGAACGCCTGGCGATTACGTCTGTACATACGATACACCGCGATATGGACGCCCAGTACAAGAAATCCCTCCAGTGCGCTGACGACACGATGGGACAGCTCCATTGCCGTCTCGAAGGTATAAGCGGGTATAAACTTGCCGTGGCAGAGAGGCCAATCATCTCCGCAGCCGCGGCCGGATTCGGTATTCGTAACAAGAGCTCCGGCTAGCAGTACGAGAAGCATTCCGATGCACGATGCGACAGCAAACGCGCGAAAACGGCCGGTTACCATAATAATCACCTAATTTCCGTAAGTTATGACCCTTCAATTATATCGATTCAGACATGCAAAAGCCATGTTGAAAATGTGACGATATAACGCCCTGCCATAGCTGGAAAAAGAAAGCCCGCATACAAGCGAGCCATTATGCTTCGGCTTGTATACGGACTGATGCTGTTACTTGATCCCACCAGCAGGTGAGGCTTGTTACGCGATCGCTTCGTTCACTGCTATTGCCTTGTCTACAAAGCCCTCGATCTCGTCGCGCGTCTTGCGCAGCTTGCTTACGAACCGTATCAGCTCTTGTCCGCCTCGGAACGCAATGAAGCTTGGAATGCCGAGGATATTCAGCTCTGCGCACAGCTCCGGCAGGTCGTCGCGGTCGATCTCATAGAACCGCGCCCTTCCTTCATATTGCTGGATGAGCTCCGGCATAAAGGGATCGATAAAATGGCAATCCTTGCACCATGTTGTCTTGAACACGACAATGGTCAGCTCTCCTCCGCTAATCACCTCACGGAAAGCGGCATCAGTTATTAGTTTCTCCATGATGTGCCCCACCTCTCTGCTCTTATATTTCCCTCTGAATCGTTACATAACCGCCGCCTCCGGGATACCCGGTCCATTCAATATCGGCTCCAAGGGCTTCAGCAAGCTTACGGGCATGCACATAGGTGGTCCAGTTGATGACAAACGGCGGAATGGGCCATTCCTCCAGCTCCCCGTTAACCAGCACCTGATCATCGCCTGGGGTGAATTCAATCGTTGTATTCGTGTAGGGGTCCTTCACGGCTACACGTCTTGTGGACCCATTATATTCGACCTCAGCGCCCAGCGCATCAGCTACATCACGTACGGCCACCATAGAGGTGAAGCCTGGCATAATGATGGGAGGATTTCTGTAAGAATATGTGTACGCGTTGTAGGTTTGCCTATTAAGGTGAAAGCCCTCCGTCAGCAGCGTATACAAATCGCTGCCCTTCTCCACATGCTTCATCAATTGGAAGCCCTGCTGGACTTGCTCAAGCGCAATCGTCTCTCGAGCGTTGTCAGGCTGATCCGCCACAACTGGACCATTTACGTTCCAATTCTCGATGTCCCCGCGAATCGTGAAGCCGGAGATGGGCAAACCCATACTCAATTCCTCCTCAGCCGGCTCCTCCTGTGAATAAGTCAGCTCAAAGGTCTGCTTGCGAATATCCATCTTATGGTCCACATACATCTCATGCTTCAGCTGAAGCGCGTCTCCGAACAACGTGGACTCCAGCATGGCCTGCTCCTCTTCGTGAATGGCCTCTAACTCCTCCTGAAGCGTCACTAACGAGTCCAATATGGCTTCGCTGGCTTCTTCGATCATCTCACGTTCAGTAGGAGCATCTAGAAAGCCCGTCTGCATAGGATTCATTCCGCCAATCAGGGCCCATAGCTCTGGATTACTGTCGACTACATCGAGGATGCGCTCCACCATGGCATCCAGGCCATTCCGATCCGCAATCAGCGCCTCTACATAAGTTTGAATCCATGTCCACAATTCGTCGCCGCTCATCGTGAACGAAGCTCGCAGCAGCGCTGTATCCTTACCGCCAATGGGCAGACTCACGGGCGCAACCTTCAGATTGGACGGATTAGGCAGATTGCCAATACTATAATCACCAATGATATCCATTAACTCGAAGCCGATTTGCGTCATCGTCTCCTCGTCCATTGCCGGCTCCAATGGGGACTCCATTGCAGCGGCTTCCAAGCCGTTAAGCTGCAGCAGCTCCTCTCCTGTCAGATCAAGAGTGAGCGGCGCTTTCGCGCCCTCCAGCTCAATGGCAAGCGTCTCCCCGTCCATGCGGGTTTGGAAGCCAATCGATAATGACTCCTGGGATCCAAGCTTCAATACCCCATCCATTGACATACGCGTCTCGTCCTGAAGCTTCGACTGATGAAGCTCCAGCTGTATATTGGAGAAGAGCCGCAGCAGCGCAGCCTCCTCTTCGCCGTAATACTCCGCGTGGGAGTCAAGCATAGCTTCGTCCATATGAAGCTCCAGCTCGTAAACTCCCTTGCTTTCCACGGACGTCACCGTCAGCCCGTTTTTAAGCGTCTGGTTAAAATCTACGCCCCCATAGGATTGACAGCCAGCCGCAATCGTTATCAGCAGGGCAAGCAGCAGCAGCGAAGCCGCTCTTACCATTTTTTTCGTCAGCATTCTAACCTCTCCCTCTCCCCTATTGGGATGATGCTTCTGCCGGTCCGCGCTTCAGCAGGCGCAGAAGCTTGTTCAGCGGCCCTCTCAGCGGTCTTGGGAACGAAGCCACATCCTGAGGTGTGATGACCCGCAGCACAAGCAGCAGCACACCGTATAAGCCGCCTACAACGATGGACGCCGCCGCCGCTGCCGCGAAGAAGCTCAGCTTGTCGGCCCAGCTCTCCGTCAAGCTCAATAGTCCGACCTCCGCTCCCCAGCCCGCCGCTGCCGCTATGGCAACAGCCAGCATGTACGGCAGCCAACGCTTGCCCAGCACAATCAGCTTAACCTCCTTGTTGATTGCAGACAAATTCAGTGCCGTCACAACGCCAAAGCAGATCGTCGAAGCGAGTATGAACCCGTAAATGCCCATAAACGGCGCCAGCCCCGCGCTGCATGCCATTTTTGTCACCAGTCCAATAATCGTATGCCGCATAGACAGCCTCTGCTTGCCCATGCCGTACAGAATGGAGTTGGAGGTCATCATCGTAATTTGCAGAATCGTAGCGGCTGACAACGCCGCAACCGCCCCGCTGCCGCTTGGGCTCGCGAATATAAGTCCCGTTATGGAATAAGAGGCTACTGTCAGCAGGAGCGCAAACGGCACGCCCGTGAAGCAGACGATACGCAGGACCATCGACGCCTGACTTTGCACCTCGTTCATTCGCTTCAATGAATAAGCGGAGGATATAACCGGAATAATCGACGAGCTCAGCGCAATGGCCAGTATGGGCGGAATGCCGGCAAGCGAGATGGCTTTAATACCGTAATCCGCAAGCTCCAGCGTCGCTTCGGCCTCTGTGTAGAAGCGCTCCGTCAGTCTCATAAAAAACGTAATGTCGAACAGGCTGATGAAGTTGATCGCAATAGACGTTATAAGTGCCGGTATCGACATGCTCATAATTTCCTTGTAGATCGTACGGTAGCGCAGCCTGCTGGACGAAGCGCCCGAGACGCCGGAAGCACCGCGTGACGGCCGCAAAGCCGCTGATGCCTCGGCGTTGTATGTATCCATCGTCTCCTGGTCCTGGCGCTTCAGCTTGCGGGCGAAGCGGAGCATCACAGCAAATGCCGCGATACCCCCGAACACGCTTCCGAACGTAATGGCCGCAGCCGCCCAGCGGTCGCCCCAGCCCAGCTCAAGCACGAGCCAGCCCAGCAGCAGCCCCAGGATAACCCGGACGAACTGCTCGACAATTTGCGAGGTGCCGCCGGCGGACATCATCTGTCTGCCCTGGAAGTAGCCTCGCATCATCGCGATGATGGGGAAAAACAGCAGCGCTGGCGCGATGGCTCGAACCGCCAGATCAATGCCTGGCTTCTTGGCCACTGCCGCGAATACGGGCGCCAGCACGAACAGCGAGACGGCCAGCACAAGGCCGGCTGCCGCGCCGAACAGCAGGCCGGCCCGGTAAATGCGCTGAGCCTCGTCAGGCCTGCCAAGCGCGTACCGCTCCGAGACCATCTTGCTGATCGCGCTGGGAAAACCAGCCGTCGCAATCATAAGCACGATCAAATAAACCATATTGGCCGCAGAGAAGGCGATATTGCCCTCGTCTCCCAGCATGTAGTCCAGCGGAATACGCTGGAACAGCCCAAGGAACCTCGCTATAAGCGCGGCCGCGGCAAGAATTAAAGTACCTTTAATAAGCGAATCCTTCTTCAGCATACCCTCTGCGCCATCCCTTACGATTTGTTCGCGATGGGCTCAAGCGGCTTGTGGTTGCCGCGTACTGGAGCCGCCGCTCCGGATGGCGCAGCCCAGCGGACACCATTCTGAATGACCTGCAGAATTTGCGGATTATAATAGGTCGGATACGTCTCGTGGCCGGGACGGAAGTAGAAGATCTTGCCTTGGCCCCGGCTGAACGTGCAGCCGCTGCGGAAGACTTCGCCGCCCTCGAACCAGCTGACAAAGATCAGCTCGTCAGGAGCCGGAATATCGAAGTGCTCGCCGTACATCTCTTCCTTCTCCAGCGTAATGTATTCCGGCAGGCCAGCGGCAATGGGGTGGGCAGGATTTACGACCCACAGCCGTTCCTTCTCATTGGCTTCCCGCCATTTCAGATCGCAGCCGGTCCCCATCAGCTTCTTGAATATTTTGGAGAAATGGCCGGAATGCAGCACGATTAATCCCATTCCCGCCCAAACGCGCTGCTGCACGCGCTCTACGATGGCGTCGTCTACCTGGTCATGGCCCATATGCCCCCACCAGATCAGTACATCCGTATTGTTCAGGCGCTCCTCCGTCAAGCCATGCTCCGGCTCCTCCAGCGTCGCTGTCGCTGCCTCGATGTCGCCCGCCGCAATGCCCTTCGCCAACGCGTTATGTATGCCGTCCGGGTATACCGCCTTCACTTCTTCATGCTGCTTCTCATGCAGGAATTCATTCCAAACCGTCACTTTGATCATTGTTCATTACCGCCTCTGCTTCGAATAGTGTTTACCTTAGATTACAAGCTGGAATACGAATATGGCAATCATCGCGCTCTGCAGAATAATCTTGACGACGACGCTGGTGAACAGGCCGACAAGCGAGCCCCAGCCAACCTTCAAGGATTTCTCCAGATTGGAGCCCGCGATCATTTCGCCAACTACTGCCCCTGCGAACGGTCCAATTATAAGCCCGAACGCCGGAATGACGAAGGGTCCCAAGACAAGGCCGAGCGTGCTCCCGTAGATGGAGGGCTTGCTGCCTCCGAACCTCTTGACGCCCCATGCGCTTACCGCGTAATCCGCGACAAAAAGCACGATAAAGATTAACGTCTGCAATATCCAGAAAATAATGCCGAATTCGCTGAAGGAGAAGAACAGGCCATATACAAAAAACGCGCCGTATATCGCTACAGCTCCCGGCAAAATGGGATAAATCGCGCCAGCCATTCCAACAACAAACAACAGGATGACCAGCGTCCAGCCCAAAATATCCATGTCCACTCGCTCCCTTCCACACGCTGCCGGAGCTACAGCACAAATCGTTTAATGATTTCCGCTACTCCGTCCTCATCATTCGTAAGCGTAATAACGTCAGCCGCCTGCTTCACAGCAGTCTGCGCGTTGCCCATCGCGACGCCCAGCCCGGCCTCCCGAATCGCTGCAATATCATTCAGGCTGTCGCCCGCGGCCACAACATCCTCCATCCCGATGCCCATCCATTCGCACAGCTCCCTGAGCGCGCTTGCCTTGGATACGCCCTCCGGATTGAGCTCCAGATTCCAGGGCGACGAGTTGCTGATCTCCAGCGCTCCCCAGCTCTGCGCCTCGGCCAATATAAGCTCGCGGGCCCGGTCATCCTCGGTGTAATAGCCGAACTTCAGCCAATGATGCGCTTCATAATCGTCCTCCGGCTCGAACCAGCGCTCCTTGTTATAAATGCCAAGCGTCGTATAGGCCCAATACCACACCTCGGGATGCTCCTTCGCAAGGGCGTGGAGCCGCCTTACATAATACGGACTAAGCTCCGTTCGTTTGTAGAGGACATGCGGCTTGCTCCATATCTCTCCGCCGTTCACCGTAATCATCGGCGAATCGAGGTTCAGCTGCTCCGCGTAGGGCAGCGCGCTGACGAAGCCTCTTCCCGTCGAGAAGCAGACCGTAACGCCCGCCTCGCGCGCGCGTCTGATCCACTCTGCGTTTCCTTCGCTGATTTCACTTCTTTCGTTCAGCAAGGTTCCATCCATATCAAGCGCCAGCAGTTTATATTTGGGCATGGTTCTCATCTCCTTTATCTCTGTGGCCGTACCATTCGCACAGCTTATTTTAACACATAATGTACCAAATTCATGAAAAAAAGAAGACCGCCGCCCGCACTCTCCAATAAGAGTGGCAGACAACGGTCTGGTTCGCGCATGTACAGTCTCAATATTGCCTGATTATGGAGCTGAGGAGGCGAGCGCCCGCTGGCGCAGCTTGCGGATGATAAGCCCTTGACTTGGCGAGAAGAGGAACGCCGCCAGGAACAGGACGCCCGCCGCGCACACCATACAGCCGGCGATGGAGGCGTCCAGCAGAATGGAGACGCCATAGCCAAGGAACGTGCTTGCAATGCCTGCGATGACGCTGAGCGCCAGCATCATGCCAAGACGATCCGTGAGCAGGTATGCCGTTGAAGCAGGGACGATCAGCATGCCGACGACCAGAATCGCGCCGACGCTTTCGAAGGAGCTGACGGTCGCCATGGATACAAGGCCCATAAGCAGGTAATGGAAGAAGGCTACCGGTATGCCGATCGCAGCCGCCAGCGCGGGATCGAACGAGCAAAGCTTAAATTGCTTGTATAGCAGACCGATGACCAGAAGGATGATCAGCAGGGTAACGCCAAGCAGCCAGACCGCCTTCGGGCCCATGCTGACGCCGCCCACCTCCCATATATTCCAATGCACAAACGCGATCTCACCGTAGAGGATGGCATCCTGATCAAGATGCACCTGGCGGGCGAACAGGCTGACCAAGATGACCCCGATCGCGAACAGTGCGGTGAAGACAACGCCGATGGAGGCATCCGATTGAATGCCGCCCCGCTCGAACAGGCCAATGAGGAACGTTGTAAACACGCCAAACACTAGCGCCGCAAACATCATAAGCAAGGAATCTCTTGAGCCGCTCATCAGAAACGCAATCACGATTCCCGGCATAACGGAATGGCTGATCGCGTCCCCGATCATCGCCATCTTGCGGAGCACGAGAAAGACGCCAACGATGCCGCAGCATGCCGCTACAAGCGAGCCCGTCAACAATATCCAGAAATCGCTCATACCGCCGTCTCTCCTTTCATGCCCTCCCCGCGGGGCTTGTTCTCGAGATGGAAGCGTCTCTTCACGCGCAGCCTGGCAAGGCGTTTGGCGATGAGGCCGCGCTGTGGACCGAACAGAATCGAGATGAGGAAAAACAGCGTAGCCGCCAGCACCGTCACAGGACCTGTAGGCAGGTTAGACACCGAAGAGCTGATCCAGGTGCCCAGCGCGCCGCTTAACGCGCCGAACAGACCCGACAGCGCAACCATGACGCCAAGCCGATTCGTCCAATATCTCGCCGAGACGGCGGGGGTTATTAGCAGCGCCGCGATAAGCACGACGCCTACCGCCTGGATGCCGACAACCACCGCAACCACAATAAGCAGCATAAGCAGCTGCTCTAACAGGGCGACGGGATAGCCGATGCCCTTGGCAAAGCCGGGATCAAATGAGATGAGCTTGAACTGCTTGAAGAACAGCGTGCAGATCGTCACTAGCGATAAGCTTATGACTGACATCGTCACCACATCCGAGCCGACCATAGCGGCAGCCTGGCCGAACAGAAATTTGTCAAGACCGGACTGATTGCCATAATCGCCATGCTGGATAAACGTGAGAAGCACAATGCCCAGTCCAAAAAATACCGTCAGCACAATGCCCAGCGCCGCATCCTGCTTCAATCTGGAATGGCGCGTAATATAGCCGATGCCGAAGGTCGCGATAACGCCCGCAATGCCCGCTCCAACCAGGAATATGCCGATGGACTTGACGCCCGTCAGCATAAACGCGATACAGATGCCAGGCAATGCCGCGTGCGCCAGTGTATCACCGACCAGGCTCTGCTTGCGCAAATAGGAGAAGCTGCCGATGACCCCGCTGCTCAGACCCAGCAGCAAGCATCCAAAAAATATCCATTGCATGTTGGGATCGGCCATCATTGCCATAAAGTTTGTCATGGCCGATCACCTCTTCCTCCCTGAATCAGGCTGTGATCCAGGAATGCGAGCCGTCCTCCGTACGTACGCTGGAGCTTCTCTTGCGTAAACGTGATAGGGGTCGGCCCGAAGGCTTGAAGCTCCACGTTCAGCAGCAGCACAGAGTCAAAATATTGCTGCACCGTCGCCAGATCGTGATGCACGACGATGACGGTTTTCCCTTGCTTCTTCAGCTCCTGCAGCAGGGTGATAATAGCCTTCTCCGTTGCGGCGTCAACGCCCGCGAACGGCTCATCCATAAAGTACAGCTTGGCGTTCTGGGCCAGCGCTCTCGCCAGGAACACCCGCTGCTGCTGGCCGCCCGACAGCTGGCTGATCTGGCGGTCGGCGAAGTCGGCCATGCCGACCTTCTCCAGACATTCCAGCGCCAGCGCCTTCTCCTTCGGGCCGGGACGGCCGAACCAGCCCAGCCTGCCGTATGTGCCCATAAGAACAACATCAAGCGCGTTCGTCGGGAAATCCCAGTCTACGGATTCCCGCTGCGGCACATAACCAATCAGCTTCCGCTGGGCCTTGACCGACTTGCCGTATACAAGCACTTCGCCAGCGATGGATGGTATCAAGCCGAGAGCAGCCTTCATCATGGTGGATTTGCCCGCGCCATTCGGCCCAATAACGCCGATCAGCTCGCCTTCGTTCACCTCGAACGTAACGTCTCGAAGCACGGGCTTCTTCTGATAAGCGACGCTGAGTCCCCTCACGGAGAGGGGAGCACTCCCGTTCGCTCCCTGCTGTATGCTCGCTGCTTCACTCACCACGCTCACGTCCTTTCGTCTCGGTCAGCTCACCGTTACTTCAGCGAGCTGACAATCGTGTCTACGTTATGTCTTACCATGCCGAGGTAGGTGCCTTCCTCCGTCCCCGCATCGCCCATCGCGTCAGAGAACAGCTCTCCGCCAATCTTCACCTCATGACCCAGCTTCTTGGCGCCTTCGATGACGGATTCGATGGACTTCGACGACACGCTGGATTCAATGAATACGGCCTTGATGCCATTCTCGACTAGGAAATCACGCAGCTCGCTTACATCCTTGGAGCCGTATTCCGACATCGTATTCATTCCCTGCAAACCTGTGACTTCCAGGCCGTAAGCTCTGCCGAAATAGCCGAAGGCGTCATGCGCCGTTACGAGAATGCGGCTCTTCTCCGGAATTAATGCGATCTGCTCCCTCGCGTAGCTGTCGAGCTCCTCCAGCTTCACCAGATAAGCTGCCGCGTTCTGCTCGTAAGCCGCTGCATGGTCCGGGTCCTTCTCTACAAGCGTATCCCGTATAACCTCTACCGCGGACATCCACAGCTTCACGTCGAACCAGATATGCGGGTCATGCACCGCGCCGTCCGTTGCCGCGGGGTCCATCATCAGCTGGGCTTCCTCCAGCCTGGAGGATATAGCTACGACTGGCTTGCTCTTCTCCAGCCTCTCGAATATTTCACCCATCTTGCCCTCCAGATGAAGGCCGTTGTAGAAGATGAGATCCGCGTCGTCAAGCTTCTTCACGTCGCCTTGCGACGCCTTGTACAGATGAGGATCGACACCCGGTCCCATCAGTCCCGACACCTGAACGTGCTCGCCTCCAACCTCCGCAACCACATCCGCAATCATCCCCGTTGTTGCCGTAATATTGAGCTTGCCGTCCCCTGCCCCGCCATCTTCCGTATTGCTGCAAGCCGATAAAGCAAGCGTTGTGACAACCAGGAATAAAATCGTCATCATAAATCTCTTAAATGCGGAATTCCCTCTGCTTCCCATACGCATCGTATGTTCCTCCTCATATCCATTCAAAGTTTTTAAAATTCGCTTGTCTGCACTTCATGGGTTCCCCTAGGTGTTGCCCTGGTCAAGCTTATTTAGTCCAGCGCCTTTTTTTTAATAATACACAAAAATGTTTCTCTTGTGCAACATTTATTTTATGAAAATAGCTGTCCTTAACCAAACCCGTTAAGGACAGCCATAACTGCTGACGGAGGTTATTGCTCCTCCGCCGCCGCTTGCTCTTCATCTCCAGCATCTGCCGCATCGCCAGGCACCTCTCCAGCGGCGTCTGCGGCGCCGTTCGCCTGAGCCGCCAACGCGTTCTTCAGCGCTGTGTTCGGCGTGCCGGTCAGACCAATCTCCACATCGTAAGCGTCGAAGATTTGCCTCGCGATGGGGGCTGCGCCGAAGCTGCCGAAGCCGCCATCCGGCACAACAACGGCGACGGCCAGCTTGGGATTCTCCGCAGGAGCGTACGCGATGAACACCGCGTTGTTCGCCTCGCGCTTGGAAACCGGCTGCTGCGACGTGCCCGTCTTCCGGTTGAAGCTGTGCTGGAAGCCCTCGAAGCCCTGCACCTTCACCTGCGACATGCCATATTCAATCTCTTCCCAATATTCCTCCGGCAGCTCAACCGTATTCAACACAACCGGCTGGAAGCCTTCCACAACATTGCCGTCGGCGTCCTTGATTTCGTTCACGAACTGCGGCTTCATCCGCTGCCCCCTGTTGGCCAGCATGGCCGTATATTGCGCCAGCTGCAGCGTTGTATACCGGCCCTGCTGGCCGAACGACGCTTGGACAAGGGCCGACTGAGGGCTTCCGTTCTGCGCCTCCTTGAAGTAGTCAATTACGCCCAGCACTTCGCCTGGCAAGCCGCT
This sequence comes from Paenibacillus sp. PL2-23, assembly GCF_040834005.1. Classification (NCBI taxonomy): domain Bacteria; kingdom Bacillati; phylum Bacillota; class Bacilli; order Caryophanales; family Paenibacillaceae; genus Paenibacillus; species Paenibacillus sp. PL2-23. The sequence continues at coordinate 1,646,821 of NZ_CP162129.1, read as the reverse complement.
TTCGGTTGATACGCCCAGCCCGAACTGCTTCATATAGCTGTCCCAAATCTCTACGCTGGATTGGCCGTTGACGGGGCCGCGCAGAAAAAGAGCGTTGCCAACCATAGCCGCCATAAACGGATTGGATGAGTTTTTAATTGCGCCCGCGCCGTCGATACGGCCGAATACTTTGCCTTCAGAGTTGCCAATACGTGTCTCATGACCAGCTTTGCCGTAATAGAATGCACCCGTATCGTTGTAATACGAGTTGGTATTGAATAATCCCTCGCTCAGCCCAACAAGCACGGTAAGCGGCTTGATGACAGAGCCCGACGGTACAATGGAGGAGGGATGCTGCTTCCGCTCCTCATCGGAATATGAGCCATATACCGTGCGGATCGTCCCGTTGGCGAGCCGATATTGGAAGTTATTATAATCCTCCGTACTGATACTCCCGCCGGCCCAGATGTTGGGGTCATAATCCGGCATGCTCGCCATAGCGACAACCTTGCCGGTGTCGACCTCCATCGCCACGGCGAAGCCGGTCTGCGCGTAAAGCGCCTTCTCGTAACGATTCTCCGAGGTGCGGATCTTCTCCAGATGAGACATAATGGCTTCTTCCGTCTTCAGCTGCACATCCTTGTTAATCGTCAGGTATAGGTTCGCGCCCTTCTCCGGATTCGTGATGCGAACGGGACCGATAATATGCTCAAGTCTGTTGACAGGATAAGACTTGAGGCCGTTTTTGCCCCGCAGCACATCCTGGTACATGAACTCCAGGCCGTCGAGACCCACCTCTTCTTCCTCCAAATATTGAAGAGTCGGCTCCGTCTCATTCATCTTCTCCGCATAGAAGTCATTGGACGTCCTGACGCCCTTATACTTCTTCAGATAACCGACAAGCTGCACCGCGATCGAGCTTTTATCGTAATTACGGACGCTCTCCTCCATAATGTCGATGCCCGTGAATGCGGACTTATTCTCCATGAAGTAAGCAATCTCTTCCTTGGTCAGACCCGACTTGATCCGTCTCGGCACTGACTGAACGTTCCGCGTGGACCCCAGATCCATCTGGAACAGGATGTCGTCCACCGTCATCGCGTTGTCCGGGTCGCCGTATTCCGCGAAGATGTCCGCCAGCTTCTCGGCCGTCTCCTTCGCCGCTTCCTCGTTGGACTTGGCCTTCGTAGATGGCTGAATATTGTAGTATATCGACTGGGTCGACGTCGAATAGGCAATGGGATAGCCGTTCATGTCATAAATATTGCCCCGAATGGGCGGAATTTGATTGCTTCTTGTGCTAATTTCCACGCCTTTGGCGTTCAGGCTGGGACCTTCCACGAACTGAAGCACCGCCAAACGCACGATCAGCATGCTGAATAACGCAAAGGTAATAAAGAAAAAAAAGTTCAGACGGAACGAGAAGTTCCGCCGGTTGTCTATCTCCCGCTTCTGCGGATCGTCCTGCATGTCCTTCACTCCCATTCATGCAGGCAGCATGGCCTGCACGCTAACCGTTTTGTTTCGCTTGCTCGATAAATGCCTGGATGACGCCGTCCAGCTCCAAGGTAATGTAAGGCGCGCCGTACAGGGATACCTGAACCTCGCTGGCGCCCGCCTGTCCCTTCAGCTCCACGCTTTCGGACTTCACGGTATAGGTGCCGTCGTCGTTCATCTTGTACTCCGCGTCCTTGGAGTTGGCGAGCAGCTGAATCGCCTCCTGCTTCGCTCCGTCCATCACTTTGGCGCCAATCTCCTTCACGTCGTCCAGCGTATAGCCGCTGTAGAGAATTAAGCCAATCACGACGGCAGCGACAATAGCCCACTTCACAACCGTCTTCACAATCCGGACAATAAGCCAAAGTGCAGCCAGCGCAATTACTAGAATCAGCCAATTTTCCTTCAGAAACGTTGTCCAGGTCTCTGCGTCATAAGACGAAAAATCTAAAAAATCCACCTTCGAACCCCTCCATTATATCTCGTTCTCAACCCTATTACAAAACATTATAGCCTAGCGGACATAGGGCGTAAACGCTCACTTCCATGTGAGGTAGTCATATCCTGTCCCACCGGCACGTATCAGTAACTATATAGAAAAAGAGCTGGGAGGACCGCCTGTGAAAACCGCCATATGGCTTTATTTATTTCTGTTTGTCGCCTTCTTCGATCTGCATGCGCAATACCCCATCCTGACCCCGTTCGCCATCTCGATCGGCGCCGCGCCAGCCTTTATCGGCCTTATGATGGGCATGTACTCCATCACTCATCTGCCTGGCAATCTGATCGCGGGCTTCGGAGTCGACCGGTACGGCAGCCGCCTGTTTATTGTCTTCAGCCTGATGGCTGCGGGCATCGTGCTGCTGTTCCAGTCGCAGGTAACCGATCCGTGGCAGCTTCTGCTGCTCCGTTCCATCAGCGGCTTTGTGCTGGCGTTCCTCTCCCCAGCCTGTCTGGCGCTGCTGGCCCGGCTGACGGACGATATCACGCAGCAAGGCAAGCTGATGGCCGGCAACGGCCTTATTCATACGCTGGCATCTGTTGTATCCCCCGCGGCCGGCGCCTATCTCGTAGCCAAGATCGGCTTCTCCGTCGCCTTTATGGTGCTTGGCTGGATGCTCGTCGTAACCGCCCTTTGCGCGCTTCTGTTCATCAAGGATATCAACCGGAAGCTGGACCGACATCCCGCTCATGGAACCTCCAGCGCTTCCGTGAAGCCGTCAGGCAAACGGCCAAGCTCGCAGCCGCTGCCCTGGCTCATCTTTCTGCTGCCCGTCGGCTTCAGCTGCGCCCAGGGCATTCTCTCCTTCGAGCTTCCGCTGATGGTGAAGACGCAGGACGCCATGATGACGACGGGGCTATTGTTTTCGGTCATCAGCATCGGCGCGCTTATTACGCTGAGCCTGCTGTTCCTGAACCGCTATCCCGCATTTTATCGCACGCTGCTTGGCTCTATCGGCCTCGCCCTGCTCTATTTCGGCATTGCGGCCGGAGCGCCTCTGCCGCTTCCTGTCATGCTGCTTGGCATTGGCATGATGAAGGGCATTATACTGCCAGCCCTGTCCACGCTTCTGATTGAAGCCAGCGGCGGGGAGAAATACGGGCGCACCTTCTCCGTCCTGTCGATCGCCTTCTCCATTGGCGCCTTTCTTGGTCCCATGCTTGCCGGACAGCTGCGGGGCTATGTGTCGCCGTACTACATCGCCTTCCTGGGCATGATGCTCGCGGTGCTGTTCCTGCCGTTTTTCAAATGGCGGCCCATCCCCCCTGATCGCCAAACACCCATTTTTCATAAAACTGGGTAAACGCACAAGGCATTCGTCTCCTCCGCTCATAGGATACATTATGTCAAGCGGCCATGAACAACGAACCAAACAGCAGCTCGATGGACCACGCTTGGCTCTCAAACAATGGCGAGAGAGGTGACAAATAGATGACTGGTGTTAACTCCGCTTTCGACAAAGGCTGCGGCCACCATGGCAGCAACAACGTAGTAGGCGTTCTCGTATTGTTCATTCTGCTCGTAATTATCGCATGTGCCGGCTTCTGGTAAGCCGATCATAAGCTCCTCAAGACGGGCGGTCCGCCGAGTGCGGGCCGTCCGTTTTGCCGTGCCGCATATTGGTGGTACACTAGGCGTATAGCGATAGAGGAGGCGAGGCTCGTGGATATTGCCATCGTAGTCGAGGGGAAAAACGACAGGAGCAGACTGAGGCGGGTGCTTGACGACAGGGTCGATATTTATTGCACCTTCGGCACGCCGGGCACGGAGCAGCTTGAGAAGCTGCGCAAGGCGGTCGGGGACCGCCAGGTGTTCATCTTCACCGACAACGATTCCTCCGGCAAGCGGATTCGCGGCATGCTTCGTGATCTGTTTCCCGACGCCGAGCACATCTATACGAGAAGAGGGTATGCAGGCGTGGAGCACACGCCCGAGGATTATTTGGTCCAGCAATTAGAAAAGGCGGGACTTGATGCGCATATCGTGTTACCCGCGCAAAGTCCCGCCAGCCAATGGAGCAAGGATGAATTCTAGAGCAGCCTGTTCACTTGCTTCACTATATATTCCGGCGTAACAACCTCAAGGTCGCTGCCGTTCATCCACATTCGAATTTGTCCGTCCTGGTCCAGGAGCATGATGGCGTTGGAGTGGATGAACGTATTGTTCTTCTCATCCTTGACCACCGCTACCTCGAAATCGCGAGCCAGCTGAATCGTTGCCTCTTCTTCGCCGCGCAGGAAGTGCCAGCCGTCGAATTCCACCTCCATATTGATCGCGAATTCCCGGATAACCTCCGGGGTATCCCGCTCCGGATCGAATGTAATGGAGATCAGCTCCACGTCCTTGCCGAGCGAGCCCTCCTCGCGCAGCTTCTCCTGCGCCTCCCCCAGCAGATAGGTCGTAGGCGGACACACATCCGGGCAATTGGCGAAGTAGAAGTACACCAGCCGAACCTTGCCGTTTGTCGAGTCCAGCGATACGGTATTGCCGTCGATATCCGTCATCTCGAATGACGGCGCAGCCTGCACAATTGGCAGCGGCTCCGCCGGCTTCCACACATAAGTAAACAACAAATAAATGCCCATAGCCGCGCACAAGGCGAGCACAGCAAGCTTGCAGCTGTGTTTTCTGATAAAGCTCATGCCCCACACATCCTTCCCGATCCCGTTACATACGCGCCGTATCCAGAATCATAACGATAAAGACGATCATCAAATAGTTCACCGAAATTAAAAAGTTTGCTTTGGCCCATTTCTCCGTATCCTTAGCCTTAAGGCCTGTCAGTGTATGCACCAGCCATAAGACGCTGAGCGCCAGCGAAATCACAAGAAAGTACCATCCAACATATTCCAGCTCGAACAGGAGCCAAACCGTTGGGATAAGCAGCAGCACATAAGGGATCATCTGCAGCTTTGTCCGTTTGATGCCCTTCACCACGGGCAGCAGCGGGAAACCCGCCTCCCTGTACTCCTCTACCCGGCGAATGGCGAGCGACCAGAAGTGCGCCGGCTGCCACAGGAACAGCAGCGCGAACAGCATCCAGGCGCCGGCATCGACCTCACCGGTTACGGCGCAATAACCGATGACCGGAGGCATCGCCCCGGAGATGCCGCCAATTGAGGTGCTCCAGGTGGAGGAGCGCTTCAGCCACATCGTGTAGATCACAATATAGGCGAACCAGCCCAGCAGCCCCAGCCAGCCTGTAATGGGATGGACGAGCAGGAACAATATCGAGATGCCGAGCACTCCCATGATGAGACCATAAGCGAGCACCGCCCCAGGCTTCATCCGTCCCAGCGGCAGGGTGCGGTTCCTCGTGCGTTCCATCTTCTGGTCGAGCTCTCTGTCATAGTAGTTGTTCACGACTGTTGCAGACGCCATCGTTAACGTGGAGCCGATCAGCATCCATATCATAAGGGGAATATCGAATTCCCACTTGGAGGCTACCCAAAAACCGCCTAGAGCCGCAAAGATGTTCAGTCGAAGGAGCCGCGGTTTCGTTAATGCAATTAAATCTTTAAGCACTTCATGCCAGCCTCCCGAGTTGTGCGACAAGACGCGATAAAACGCGCATCTTCCATTCAATGATAATCGAATCTAATCATACCGAAAAAAAGAAGGCATGACAACGTTCGCGGCTGTTGTTCATCATTTCGACACGACCACTCAATTATAATGGGCCAGGAACCAATCGAACACCATGGCAATACAATAACCATGTAGTCGAACGCCTATGAGAAAGGAAGTGCATCTGTGGCGGTTATTAAGACAAACGCGGAGGATACGAAGATGCTGGCGAGGCTGCTGCGCGCGGAGGCGGAGGGCGAAGGCGAGCTTGGCATGCTGATGGTCGGCAACGTCGGAGTCAACCGCATACGAGGCAACTGTCTCGATTTCAAAAACATACGTTCTATTCCTCAGATGGTGTACCAAAGCCCCGGCGGCTTCGAGGCTATTCAGAAAAGCTACTTCTATCAAAGGGCGCGGGAGAGCGAGATCCGTCTCGCCAAGCGGGTCATTAATGGCGAGCGGCAGCATCCCGCATCCAACGCGCTCTGGTTTTTCCGGCCGGCCGGCGGATGCCCCGGCACGTGGTGGGATCAGTACAACAGCGGTCGATACAAAGCGCATTGCTTCTATACTCCGACCGCAGGCGACTGTCCTGCCGTATATTAAGCGAAAGCGAGGATGATCAGCATGACGAATTACGGTTACAGACCGGAACAGCAAGCTGGAGGCTACAGTACGGGAGGCGGCTACTATCCATACGGATACCAGCAGACAGCGACAATCTCGGCTGTTCCTGCCAATGACGGCATGACCGCTCCTGCACCAATGATGATGCCTATGTCGATGCCTGTGCCAACTGGAGGCGCTATGTATCCTTCCAGCGCGCAGGTGCCCCCGCCAGTGCCAAGCGGCGCATTCGTTACGCCTGCCGGTGGAAGCATCGTAACGCTGCCAGCCGTGGAGGAGTCCTATGTTGAAAACATTTTGCGCCTGAATCGCGGCAAGCTGGCTACCTTCTATATGACATATGAAAATAATCGCGATTGGAATGCCAAAATATTCAAAGGCGTCATCGAGGCCGCAGGCCGCGATCACATTGTCATCAGCGATCCAGCAACAGGCATGCGTTTCCTGCTCCTCATGCTGAATCTGGATTACGTAACGTTCGACGAGCCGATCAATTATGAATATCCGTTCCATGGAGAGGTTGTCACACAAAGCACTCCCATTAGCGGCACCTAGCTCCTCGGCCCTCCCCAGGCCCCGGCTCAATCAATCCGTCGATCCCTGACCGGTAATCACCGGCCTGAACGTCCATACGTGAAGCTTTGCCGCTCCCCCCGATATGAACGGCAGCAGCTCGGACCAGGAAGAACGCCCGCTGAGGCGTTCTTCCTTCACGCGTTCCGCCTCCTCCTCGCTGGGAGCCTCCCATACCTCTACGAACAAGCCTGGCTGATCCGTACCCTCGTACAAGCGGACGCGTCCCTGCTCCTCCGCAACTAGCCTTTCGCTGACGGCTAGGAATGATTCCCTGTATTCCGGCATAATCCGATATTCTGCAAAACACATATACATTTGGCTCAAGTCTCCTCTCTGGCGCGTTGATAAAGAAACAGCTCCAAGGCGATACTATCCCTAATCATGACATCAGGGAGGCAAAACACCTTATGGATACTGGCACACATCTCGTTATGGGCATCGGGCTTGCTGGCCTGGCGATGGTTGATCCCGTCGTCGCCGCTAATCCCGCCGTGCATACCGCCGTATTGATTGGCACCATAGCCGGCTCGCAAGCGCCGGATTTGGACAACGTGCTGCGGCTCAGAGGCAACGCTTGTTATATCCGGAATCACAGAGGACTTTCACATTCGCTGCCCGCTGTGCTCATCTGGACGGCAGCCATTACCGGCCTGCTCCAGCTGATCTACCGGGGCAGCCTGCCATGGCTTCATGTTGGGGGCTGGGTGCTGCTGGCGGTATGTGTGCATGTTTTTACCGACCTGTTCAATACGTACGGCACACAAGCCATGCGGCCTTTCAATGAGAAGTGGATTTCATGGAATATTATTCACATCTTTGATCCCGTCATATTTACATCCCACATTATTGCTATTTTACTGTGGGCGGGCGGGCTCGTAAATCCCGCGGAGCTGTTCCCGATCCTGTATACGCTGCTGACCCTCTATTTTGTATGGCGAACCGTTACGGCCAGAAGAACGGTGCGTCTGCTGGAAAGCCTGGACAAGCATCACCGGAAGGGCGATTCTTACATCGCGATTCCGACCATTTCCTTATCCATCTGGAATGTGGTCAAGCATTCCGAAGACCAATCCTTCCATATCGGCATCCTGCGGGGACGCTCGCTGAGCTGGCTGGACAGCGTCAAGTGCTCCACCCATATGGCCGTCGAAAAATCCAAAAGCGATCCCGCCATCCGATCGTTCCTGTACTTCACTAGCTTTGCCTGCGCGGATGTGAAGGAGCACGGCTGGGGCTATGAGGTCAGATGGTCGGATGTGAGATACCGCCATCGCAAGCAATATCCCTTCGTCGGCGTTCTGCTTATGAACAAGCAGTTTGAGACGGTTGGCTCCTATGTGGGGTGGCTGAGCGACGATCGATTATCGAAGCGGCTGCGGATGGATACTTATTAAATAGAGGTTGCGCGCTTAGCGTGCATTGACGAGAACAAGCCTCATCCTGCACAATGGGATGGGGCCATTCTTTTGGAGTCAGATCCAATAGGGTAAGACCCAAGGTTACCCTTGGGCCTATCAGTCAACATTGTGTATGAGAAGCGATTAACGGATTCCGCCGGACAATTGCTGCTCTGCAATTTGAACCAGCTTTTTCGTGATGTAGCCGCCAAGCGAACCAGCGTCGCGAGTGGATACGTTGCCGTAGTAACCGTCAGCAGGGATTTGTACGCCAAGTGTTTGTGCTGCTTCCATTTTCAGTTGCTCAAGTGCTTGCGTTGCTTGTGGAACCACCAGTTGGTTACTTCTGCTCATAGGATAAATCTCCTTTCGTCCTCTGCACTTTGTTGTGTTGCAAGCTTGCAAAGTTATTATGTGCATCGTCCAAAAAAGTATGCTAGGACTTAAAAATATTTTCAAAATAGTTCGGAAAGGAGTGCTGGCATGTCTAAATCGTTATCGTTGTTTTTTGCTTGCTTATCCGTTCTCTTCATGAGCGCAACCGCTATCTCCATCGCCCACAACGGCTGGCTGGTGCTTGTATTCAGCGTACTGACCTTCTTCAGCATCGGAGCGGGCTTCATTACCAAAGCGAGACTGAGACGGAAGGAAAACGGAACCGAACGAAGATAGTAGTCCTATAGCCGGGACAAGCAGCATATGTTATAGTAAGGTGTGGATTCGTAATCGTTACTATTAATCATTCATTAACAAATGAAGAAAGGATTTCTGGCTATGCGACAAACCCTATTCCGTTACGGCACGCCGCTTCTGGCACTGGGCTGTATTGCAATGCTTGGCCTGATCCTCTTGAACAGGGAGGCTCCTGCGACCGTAACAGCCTTACTGCAATCAACACAGCTGCAAGCGTTTAATGTGCTGTTTATCGGCATCCTGCTCGAAGCGTTTCCGTTTATATTGCTCGGCGTTATTTTTTCGGCCATCCTGCAAGTATTTGTTTCTGACGAAACCATCAGAAGATTTACACCAAGCAGCATTTGGGGCGGACTATTGTTCGGCGGACTGCTCGGCATTATTTTTCCATTGTGCGAATGCGGCATGATTCCCGTTATTCGTCGGCTTATCCGGAAGGGTATGCCCGCCTATATCGGCATGACGTATTTACTGGCAGGACCGATTATTAATCCAATCGTGTTCTCCTCGACCTATATCGCGTTTCGCTCCAATCCGGAAGTCACCTATTCCCGAATGGCGCTCGCGTTTGCCGTTGCGGTCAGCATTGGTCTGGTGTTCGCCAAATTCGCCAAGCACAGTCCTTTGCGTGAGGCCGGCCATACTCATGCACATGCGCATATACATGCTCATACTCATACCCATACCCATACACATACTCATGCCACGGGCGGCGGAAAAGGTCAAAGCAAATGGTCCGCTACGCTGGGGCACGCGTCGGATGAATTTTTTGACATGGGCAAATATTTAATTTTTGGCGCCTTGCTGACAGCTATTATTCAAACCTCCATAGAACGGGAAATGCTTGCCTCCATCGCGGATCAGCCACTGCTGGGCTATATGCTGATGATGGCTTTCGCCTTCCTGCTGTCGATATGCTCCACAACCGACGCCTTTATCGCCGCTTCGTTCGGCGGCATGTTCCAGACGGGTCCGCTGCTTGCGTTTCTTGTCTTTGGCCCAATGGTGGATCTCAAAAACACGCTTATGCTGCTTTCAACCTTTAAGGTGAAAGTTGTGTTGCTTCTTATCGGTCTTGTCTTTGCGTTTACGCTGGCGGGAGCCATGTTGACGGAGGTGCTGCTATGAGACATCATATTTTCCGAGGCGTGCTGCTTGCGGCATTTGCCTTTATGATTGTATATCTGTTCCAAACGGGACAGTCCATTATGTTTGTTGCTCCCCGCATGGAGCTTCTGGTTAAGCTCTCGGCGCTCGGCTTGTATGCCGCTGCCGCCTATCAGTTTTTTGCAGCGATTCGCACAAGAACAACGGAGCATCAGCATGATGAGGCCTGCGGCTGCGGGCACGGCCATGCCAAATCTCCATTTGCCAATACCATTATGTACGGCCTGTTTCTGCTCCCGCTGTTAACGGTATTCCTTATTCCAACCAGCACGCTTGGCAGCGCGATGGCCGAGAAGAAGGGCATCAGCTTCTCAGGCAGCGAAGCCGTGAATCGGCCAGAGCGCGAGGTACCGGCAAGCACAAGTGCCGGCAACAGCTCCAACGAGGAGGGGCAGCTTAATGGGACAGGAGCGGACCCGCAGAAGGCTGGCGAAGCCTCTGATAGCCTTGAAGCGTTGTTCCCTTATGACCAATATACAGTTGACCACGCGAAGCTGGGCATGGAGCTATACAAGCAGGACCTCATTGTTGTCAGCGAGAAGCAATTTATCGAGACATTGACGACGCTGGATATATACCGAGACGCCTTGCTCGGCAAGGAGGTCGAGCTCAGCGGCTTTGTTTACCGCGAGGAGGCAATGGGAGAGGACCGAATAGCTGTGACCCGATTTGCGATGAACTGCTGCTCGGCTGACGCGCTGCCTTACGGTCTGGTCATTACTTGGCCAAGAGCGAAGCATTTCGCTGAGGATGAGTGGATTAAGGTGAAGGGCAAGCTGACCGTCATTCCGTATGATGGCATTGATATCATATCGCTTGACGCCACCAGAGTTGAACCCATCGAAGCTCCCGCCACGCCATACGTGTATCCGGACCTCGACTTTGGGTCCTGACAAAGCCTTGCAAGAACGAAGAGCCGGTCCATGCTGGACCGGCTCTTCGTTCTCCTGCTTATGCTCTGCGCCTTACCTCGCCAGACCTGCCCAGCAATTCATTCATGCTTGGAAGCGGGAGTGGCTTAGCGAAATAATAGCCCTGGGCTTTGTCGCAGCCCAGCTCCAGCAGCAGCTCCAGCTGCTCCTTCGTTTCAACACCCTCAGCAACGATCTGCATATTCAACTCATGTCCCATGGACACAATGGTTTTCACAATGGATAAACCTTCATGATCGCATTCCATATCCGTAATGAATGAACGATCGATCTTAATGACCGAGATGGGAAGCTGCCTCAGCACACTTAGTGACGAATAGCCAGTACCGAAGTCGTCCAGCGCAATATGTATGCCTAGAGCGACAAGCTCGTCCAGCATGTGCCGAGCGGCATGCAGCTTGTCCACCACCATGCTTTCCGTAATTTCAAGACAGAGATGGGAGGGAGCCAGCCCGCTTGACAGTAGCATAGACTGTACGTTTTTCACAAAATATGGCTCGTCCAGCTGCCTCGATGAAACATTGACAGAAAGAACAAAATCCGTCCAGCCCTCATCCTGCCATCGTTTGCCTTGGGTGCATGCTTCACGAATGACCCACCGGCCGATTTCATTTATTAAACCAATTTGCTCCGATAATGTAATAAAATCGCCAGGATATACCATTCCAAGCTCCTCAGAGTCCCAGCGGATCAACGCCTCCGCTCCAATAAGCCTTCCCGACCGGATATCGTATTGGGGCTGATAGTGGAGCACCAGCTCGTTATTTTCGATGGATCGACGTAGATGCTTCTCCATACGGACATCCCGCTGTACACGCGCAATCATCTCATCGGTGTAGAGACGATATTGATTGCCGCCGCTGCGCTTGGCGTTGTACATCGCAATGTCAGCCTTCTTCATCAGACTGTCGGAGGAGTCCCCGTCATAAGGATATACGCTGATGCCAATGCTTCCACCGAAATAAAAGTCTTGTCCCAGCAGCGTAATCGGCGATTGGAAGGAAGCCAGCAGCTCCTCGGCCAAGCCAATAATCTCCTCATATTCCTCGGCAGACTTGATGAGCACAATAAATTCATCTCCGCCAAGACGAGCCAGCAAATGCTGCTCGCCGGTACAGCGCCGCAGCCGCTCGGCGACCTTAATAAGCGCTTCATCGCCTACAGAATGACCCAATGTATCGTTAATAAGCTTGAATCGATCCAAATCGACAAGCAGCACCCCGAGCCATTGCTGCGTCGGCTTTACGTCCGCTAACGACGCCTCCAGCTCCGCATTGAACAGGTAGCGGTTGGGCAGATTAGTCAGTGCATCGTGATGCGCCATAAAGTGCATCGCCTGCTCTTCTTCCTTCTGTCGCGTAATATCCTTAATGACGGCAAGCACCTGCCAGCCTTCACCGTCCATCATCATCTCCGTATCGACAACCACATATTTGGTTACCTGGTACCGATTGACGATTTCAAAAGCCCGGTTGGCCCACTCCTCGTTCGGGAACAGCGCTGTATATTCTTCATGGATGGCCTCGCGAAACGGTTCTTTGACAAAGTCCAGAAGTGAGCCGCCCTTCAGCTCGCTTTCCGACTCATATCCAAACAGCCGAAGCGCTTCCGGATTCACTTCAAGCAGCTTCAAGTTCCGATCCAGAATAACAATAGCGGCTGGCGAAAGCTGATAGAGCAACTCGTACTTGCGCTCCGCTGTGGGCAAAAAATCATGATGCATAAAGACGCGAAGCGCTCCGCCCCAAACTACGGTCGTCATATAAAAAATGGAGGCGGGGATATGGAGCTCATCCCAAAATGTAATAAAAAACAAGGTTACAATGGCAGTTGATATGAGATAAAAGAGGTTTGCCTTGAACAGAACTTCATACCTGCTGCTCTCCACACGGTTATATGACTTGCGCAAGGCTTGTATGCTGAAATAAAAATTCAGTGCCGCGCAACCCCCCATGAATGCCAGCATAATAAATATGCCGGTAGACAATAAAACCTCCTTCCAGCCATGATGATGAATAAATCCTTCCAAAAAAAAGGGTTCACCAGCGATTGCCAGTGTCGAGCCATAATAGATGAACGGGATACACGCTAGAAAAATCCAATATTTCATAGGCCATTTCCGGTATTGCTTCGTTACATGCACATGAAGCAATAAGCCGCTGCAGCCTGAAAGCATTGCAGATGGATACAAGATGTATATCGCAATCCATTCCGCATACCCCTCCGGAAGCATCTGCACGAATAGTTCAGCAAGCACCATAAGCGCCAGACCGCCGGTTGCCAGGAATGCGAGGCGGTTCTGTATATTGCCGGGATTACGCCGAATAATAACAAGCGCCGTGTCCACCAAGAACATAACCCCGGATATAAACAGGAGCAGAACAAGCGCCGTCTGCAGAGGACTCATCCCTGACCACCTCCATTCTTGGTAACCTGCTCTGCGCTGCGTACTTGATTTTTACCGCTTCGCTTTGCACTGTACAATGCTTTGTCAGCCTGCTGGAATAAAGCGCTCGCGTCCTTCGAGTCACCGGCAGCATGATATCCGATGCTCACTGTAACGATCCCTCCGCCAAGCTCCGGGAATGATAATCTCTCCGTGCCAGCTCGTATAAACTCAAGCCGTTCAAGCACATGGACAGTCTCCATGCCGGAGAAGATGACTGTAAATTCTTCCCCTCCATACCGGGAGGCTTGAATGCCTTCGGCCTCTATCTCCTTCAGCAGAGCGCCGACTTTGCGCAGCACGAGATCCCCATTGGAATGGCCGTAGGTATCGTTAACCGATTTGAAATTGTCAATATCGATCACCGCCAGATGAACGGGAGCCCTGTCTGCATCATCCAGCGCAGCTCGCAGTCTTTCTTGAAAGCGCTTGTGATTGTCCAGGCCTGTTAAGGCATCCTTACAGTATGCCTCCTGAATCGCAAGCTGCTGAAGTCGATGGTTCCTTTCGTTCACAAGCGCTTCCTTCTCATTCTGGATCAGCTTGAGTCCACGATTCACTATGCCGCATGTCGCGATCGAGGTCCCAACAATGACACATATGCCAATAAAGGTCCATCGAATAGGATTATCCAGCCGATCGAAGGGATCCAGCGGCATAACGATAATAAACGGAATAAGTGTGACAAGGCTTGCATATAGGACTTTCCTGTAATTAAAGTACAGAATGGAAGCTACCACAGGCAGGATAAGTGCGATCAGCATGCTTACCGATTCCGAGTAATTAAAGATAAGGGCCACATCCGAGAAGCAAGCGCCGAAGGAGATAACTATATAATCCTGGATAAAAGCAAATCGTTTGTATAGCCACTCGGCAGCTATTATCAATATAAAGAGCAAAGATATCTGTACATAAACCTGCTTGAACATATACTGGGGATAAAACTCCGGCGCGATCGTTTTCACAACAGGTATGAGCAGCAGCAGTCCAATAATGAGAATAATGGATAATATCCAGTAGGTCATCCGTATTCGGTAATTCCATGACGACATGTAATGCGGCTTAAGCAGAAAGCTAAGCATTGGGAATCACCTCCTCGTCCATGGCAGCCACAATCCTGTTTTTGCCGCCGCGTTTGGCCCTATACAGGTTGACGTCGGCCAGTCGGAACAGCTCGTCCGTATCCATGCCTTGTTTATATTCCGCAATGCCAATGCTCATGGTCACCCGATGCTCGCCAAGCTCAGGGAAAAAGGTTTGCTCAAGCCTTGCCCTGACCAGCTCCATGGCAGCTGCTGCTTCCGGAACGCTCTTGCCAGTCATCAGCACCACAAATTCTTCTCCGCCATAACGGGCGGCAATATCCTCGCTAGTGATGGAATGCTTGACAATCGCCGCCGTCTGCATAAGCACAACATCGCCAACATGATGGCCGAAAGAATCGTTAACATATTTGAAATTGTCTATATCAATAACAGCAAGAGTAAGACGCATGCCATATTGTTGATGCTGCTCCACAAGCAGCCGGGCATATTCCTGGTAGGTGATGTGATTGTAAAGTCCGGTCAAATGATCGATCTTGGCATCATTCTCCACCGCTACGGAGTCTGCGAACGCCTCCAGCTCCGACAAGATCGCTTTCTCCAGCGCATGCTGCAGCTCTTCGCCTCGGGATATGATCGTAAAGCCCAACATACTCATCCCGATCATAAAAGCAAATATAATGATGATATCCCAGAAGTGAATTTGCCCCTTAAGAGCAGGCACGCACAACACGGCTGCAACAAATCCTCCGGCAGTAAACAAGGTCGCAAATTTGAGCAATGCTCGATCGAAATAGCAATAAGATAGCAGCATAGGTATGCCAAGCGTTATGTACATGCCTATTTCTTGTTTGCTGTAGGCCAGCATAATAAATAAAGCGATTAAAAATCCAATAATAATTAGCAAGTGTTCGAAGTAACGCTTCATGATTCGAATCAAGCACTCAGCAATAATAAGAATAAATAACGCAGGCGCTTCCAGCTTGATCAAATCTGAAGGCAATACCATATAGGTGCCTGATCGGCTCAGCATATAGGCGATTAAAGAAAATAATAGAATCAGCAGAATCAATATCCAATAAGCGTTCAGGATCCAGCGATTCCATGATTGATGATCGGCATGAAGGGCTTTCATAATTGTCACCACTCTGTTAGTTAGTTCACCCGTAAGCTGAAACGATGAATCACTCCTATTATAGTACGCTCTCTAATTCTCTACAATCGTTTACAAAACCTTTTATGGGTCTTATTGTCTAATTAACAAAAAATATATCGTTCTTTAGCATTATTTCTGAATCGTACGCCTAATGGTACAAATGACACAGTCGAAGGATTCATGTTTGCTTCTTTTATGTCGACAAGTTGAGGCCAGAAATGAATAGGAAATCCGCAAAATGCGATTGGTAAAAAAAACCGCTCTGTCAGGACAGAGCGGCCGAAAAAAGAATTTAAAAATCTCTAAGCATATGATGAGGCTTCGTATTCGGCGCATAACGGCTATTCCAGGTGGCCATGTTGTAGTTGGATTCATACAGGATGCTCGCGGACCACGAGTTGGTGCTTGGCTTCACTGAGAAATCATATAAGATTTCGCCATGCGTCCAATCCTTCCGGTGCTTGAGCGCCTCGATCGCGAGCTGGCGGAACGCCTGAACCTGCGATTGCGACATACCTTTTCTGGCATGCTCGATCTTGCCGTCCTTCGTCTCGATGGGGTGGTGCCTTAAGCCGAATTTACCTACCGAATTGTTGCGGATATGAATCAATACCGTTCCCGCCGCAGTGTCTGTCAGCTCACCCTCCAGCTGCTTGAATACAAAATCAACCTGTCTCGCCAGCGATACCGAATGCAATTCCATCTAGAATCCTCCTCATCATTTCGACAATGTGTCGATTCATCCGACAATTATCGTCTTTTTTCTTGCTTGATTGCTTTTATGGTAGCACCATCCAGTTCCATATTCACCGAAAACGTTTTTGGTATTTTCCGCATTACCAATTGCGCTCCTGCTAAATACTCAAATTCAGCCAATTTACCGTTCGACAATTATAGACCGTTTTCACCATGGGTGCTATAATATGGTTATTATAAAAAAAGGAGCGCTTACATAATGATTCAATGGTACTACTCGCAGTCGGTAAGAACTAAATTGCTAGTCACGACTTACTTCCATCTCGCGCTATTTGCCATTGTTACCATCTTGATGACTGCGATCCTGGGGGGCAAAGTGCTTCCTGTACTTATTGGAGCCGCCGTGCTTGGCCTTGCAGCTTATCCCATCGTTTCATTTGTCGAACGTTCCATCACAGACGCCTTCAGTGAAATATCTGGAGCCGCTTATCGCATCTCCAAAGGCGACTTCACGCAGAAGATTGATACATCCTCCAGCACGGGTGCTGGCGAGCTGGGTCATTCCTTCAACAGCATGGTAGACAAGCTTCGAGACATCCTAACCGAAACATCCAGCATTATTAAGCATGTCGCAGACACAAGCCGAAGCATATTCGAGAAGAACAACAGCATTCAGCTGGCTATGGGACAGGTAGCCGCTTCCGCTAACGAGCTTGCAACCGGCTCCAATGCCATATCGGAAGATGTTATGGACATGAGCGAGCAGATTAACGAAATCGAAGGGAAGGTCGCCGCTTACGCTCACTCCTCCAAGGTGATGAACGAGAAGTCGAAGCAGACCATAACACTTGTCGACAAAGGCAGGGAGGCACTGGAGGTACAAGCTGAGGGCATGCGCCGGAACGTTGAAGCCACCTCACAGGCAGCCGCCACAATCGAAGATCTGGCCCGCAAGGCGCAAGGCATCTCCGCCATTACGACAACCATCTCGGATATTGCGGAGCAGACCAATCTGCTGTCGCTGAACGCTTCTATTGAAGCCGCGAGAGCTGGCGAGCATGGAAGAGGCTTTGCGGTTGTTGCGCAAGAGGTAAGGAAGCTGGCGGAGGAATCCACTGCGTCGACCAAGCAAGTGTTCCATCTCGTTAGGAGCATTGACGAAGGCATCCAGCAGGCGATCAGCAACATGAAGACTAACGAAGAGGTTGTTAAGCTTCAGACGGAGCACATTCAGCAATCCGAGCTGGTATTCAGGGAAATTGAACAAAGCGTCAGCTTTATTACAGAGCAAATTGATTCCTTCGCTCAAGAAAGCGACGCCATGCTTGAGAGCGCGCAGAAGATTTCCTCAGCCATTCAGAATATATCCGCTATTACACAGGAGTCGGCCGCAGGTACAGAGCAGGTGTCCGCTTCCATGAACGAGCAAATCGCATCCGTGCAAGCCGTTGTACAAGAGACGGAGCGTATGCTGACTATGGCCACTCAGCTCCAGCGCACAATTCAAGTATTTAAGATGAAATAAGCTTGACGTCCTCAAGCCCGGCAGCGATGTTCGCTGCCGGGCTTCTTTTATTCCATCGTACAAATATGCATGATCCAGAACCCTTGTCGGCACACTAATAAGCACAGTGATGCCAGCAGGGGAGGATGAAAACACATGTCACATGGAGCTTATATACGGATAGGGATTGCCCTGCTTATTGCCTTCACTGTCACTAGCACCAACCTCCCCGCAGCTGCTGCTCCTTCTAATCTGGCTGCTGCTTATATCTCAACAGACACAGCATCAACGTTGCAGCCATCCAAAAGACAAACGGATCACAAACGGAAAAAACGCCGCAGTACGCGAAAGCCGTCCCCGGTTATGTCCTGGGAAACCTTAAAGCGACAATACCCTAATGTTTTTCTGACGAATGGTTCTCGCTCCCTTAACAGAGTTGCTCTAACGTTCGACGACGCGCCCGATCCTCGCTTCACGCCGGCCATTCTAGACGTGCTGGCACAATATGATGTTTGCGCCACTTTTTTTGTTGTGGGAGAGCGTGCTGCCAAGCATCCGGAGCTGGTCTCCAGAATTATAAGAGAAGGCCATGTTATAGGCAATCATTCATTTGATCATTCCGTGTTTTCGAAGCTTAGCATGTATCAATTCCAGCAGCAAATTTGGAAAACGGATGGCATTATCCAGCAAATTACAGGGGTTTCCCCAACGTTAATTCGGCCTCCGTACGGTGAGCTTCTGTCGAAGCAGGTGTCGTGGGGCAAGCAAAACGGGTTTACGATTGTGAATTGGGATGTGGATTCTGAGGATTGGAAGAGGAACCCGGACAGTGCCCGGGTGATGGCTAATATTAAGAGGACACTGCAGCCAGGATCCATCATTCTCCAGCATGCGGGAGGCGGTGTTGGCCAAGACTTGTCCGGTACCATTCAAGCTCTGCCGTCGCTGATTGAGCTGTTGGAAGGCAAGGGCTACGAGCTCGTGACGTTGTCCGAATTAATTAACAAGCATCCGTACCGTAATTAATGGCTACTTCAGCACATAAGCCGTAACATTCTGTATACCGAAGCTAAGCGCTTGGCGTTTACTGCCCAGCACAAATATGTCGAGACGATCTCCTTTAATGGCGCCTCCGGTATCCGATGCTGTAGCTATTATGCCAATTTGAGGCAAGCCTATATAATTATAACCTGTAATATAGAGCTTTGTTCCAAGCGGAATCACATTGGGATCCACAGCTACCGTTCCTACCTTCAGCTTATTGCCGAAGTAATCCACTGGCCCCCACTTGCCATTCTCGGAAGGATCGGCTGTATAGGCGGTAGCCCGAACCTGTAATTCCTTGGTGTAGCTGTAGTCGTATCCGCCTGGCCCTTGAATCAGCTTTGTCGCTGTTCCTGTTGCTGCCGTATGAAGAAGTGCCGACTCTTCCTTAGAGTCTTGCTTGGCGGCTGCGCTTGGCTGATTGGGAATATTGAGCTTCATGCCAATCTGCAGGTTTAACGGATTAACGCCCTTATTGGCTTGCTCAATGGATTGAAGGGAAACCGAATATTGCTGAGACAACTTCCAAAACGTATCTGTAGCGGAAACTGTATGTATACTGACCGCCGCTTGCGCCTTATCCGTCCCTGCAGCCAGCAGGCCCGTCATAGCGATAGCCGCGCTTGCGATCCAAAGCTTCTTCAAAGCAAATACCTCCTCATGCAATAAAGCTCGCAGAACGCCAAGCTGTTCAGCTTAACGTTCTGCTGCAAGTCCTAATTTAGCCGATAAACATCTGAACCCATTCGCCGTTTACATAGCCAACACCAATCTTCGTAAAGTTAGCGTTGACGATGTTCGCGCGGTGTCCTGGGCTGTTCATCCAGTCAGACATGACGCGCGCAGCCGTAGGTTGACCCGATGCGATATTTTCGCCAGCGTAATTGTATTTCACGCCGAAGGCTTTCATCATATCAAACGGCGAGCCGTAAGTTGGGGATGTGTGGCTGAAATAATTGTTGACGTCCATATCTCTTGCTTTCTCCATGGCCACCTTGTTCAGAAGCTCGTCCATCTGCAGTCCAGGCAGGCCTACCTTTGCGCGCTCCTGGTTAACCAGCGTCACTATTTCCTGTTGAAGCGCACTCGCCGCTGGCGCTGGCGTTGCTGTCGGCTTCGCCGTCGGCGCTGGCGTTGCTGTCGGCTTCGCCGTCGGCGCTGGCGTTGCTGTCGGCTTCGCCGTTGGCGCTGGCGTTGCTGTCGGCTTTGCCGTTGGCGCTGGCGTCGCTGTCGGCTTCGCCGTTGGCGCTGGCGTCGCTGTTGGCTTCGATGGGAACGTGATCGTGATGCCGTTAAACGTAAAGTTCAACTTGCTTAAGTCGATGCCGTATTTTTGCGCAATAGTATGAAAGGTCTTATCGTTAATGGATTGCATATTTATTTGAATGGACTCTCCGGATGCCGCATCCGCCTTCGGAGCTGCTAGGCCCGAGCCAATCATGGTTGCTGCAATAACGCTTGCTGCGCCAATGCGCAATGGTTGCCATTTCATTATTGTTTTCCCCCTATGCAGGTCGTTTTGTTCGGATGCTTCCGACGTCACCTATCTTAGCATGGGGGGTAGACCGTTTCATGACGCAAAAATTTCCATATGCCTTCACAAATGGCTCAAGGTTGCGCCATTCCTGCATTATTAGAATCTACTCATCCGACATTCAACGTGTATAAAACAAGAAAAACAGCCTCTCCGCCACGATTAAATCGGGCCGAGAGGCTGTTCATCCAGCTATCGGTTTATTTAGTTAACTGTAACGAATTTACCCGTCTCCTGCGACTCGAATGCGCACAGGATAACCTTCAAGGAGGCGCGTCCTTCTTCGCCGGAGATAGCAGGCGTCTTGTCGTTCAGGATGCTGTCCAGGAATGCGTCGACAACGCCGCTGGATTCCTGCTTCTCATTTGTGGAAATTGCGCCAACCTTATGCTTCTCCACTGTACCGTTGCGAAGCTCGACAATGACCTGATCATCGGGATGTGTGCCGATTTTCAATACGCCGTTCTCACACCACAGAATGGTGCTGTTGTCTTCGCCCTTGTAGTAAGTCCAGCTTGCGACAAGCGTGCCGATTGCACCGCTGCGCATACGAAGGATACAAGACGCGTTATCATCAACCTGAGTGCCTTCCTTATGCAACGTGCCAACAAAAGCGCCGATTTCCGTTACTTCGTCGTTCAGCATCCAGCGAATAAGGTCGGACTTATGTACGCCGAGATCGCCCATTGCGCCCATAAGCGCTTCTTCCTTGCGGAAAAACCAGCTGTTCGCTCCGTCGACGCTCCAAGCGTCTGGACCCGGATGGCCAAAGGAGGTACGGAACGTCAGCACCTTGCCCAGTACACCGGATTCCAAAATTTGCTTTGCTTTGACATGCGGCGGCATAAGGCGCTGATTGTGTCCTACCATCAGACGCACGCCGTTGTCGCTTGCAGCCTGAATCATCGCTTCTGCTTCCGCATCCGTAACGGCCATTGGCTTCTCTACAAGCACATGAGCGCCAGCTTTGGCTGCTGCGATCGACATGGGAGCATGCAGCGCGTTAGGCGTACATACGCTGACCGCATCCGGCTTCATTTCTGCCAGCATAGCCTCATAATCTGCGAACGCCTTGGCTCCATATTGATCGGCAAAATGCTGGGCACGCTCAATAACAGGATCTACAAAGGCAACCAGCTCAACATCTGGATGAGCCGCATATTCCGGAATATGACGATACTTGGAAATAGATCCGCAGCCGATGACGGCTACTCGAACTTTTTTAGACATATGGATTTCCCCGCTTTCAGTAGGTTGTTTTAGAACTTATTCAAATAATTCGCCTTCACCCATTCCATGCTTGTCGCCACCGACTCAAGAGGCGGATTCTCGCATCTGTCCTGCTCCACGATCAGCCATTCCACAGACGACTCCGATGCCGTCTCAATAATCGCGTTCAGAGGCAGATCTCCTCTGCCGAGCTCAACCGTGTCGATTTGCTGGCCTTTCTCGCCGCTGCGATAATCCTTCAGGTGAAGAAGAGGCAATCTACCCGCATATTTGCGAATGTACGCAAGCGGATCAACGCCCGAATATTGCACCCAGCCGATATCCATCTCAACCTGAAGCTTCTCAGGTGAAATACGCTCGTACATGGCGTCGAATACGATTTGTCCGTCAATTTCCACTTCAAATTCAAACTCATGGTTATGATAAGCGAACACCAGGCCCTCTTGAGCGAAGCGCTCGCCATACTTCTCGAAGTTAACCAGATGCGTGCGCCATGCCTCTGAGTCGCGAGCGTCTACCGGCAGCCATGGGCAAATCGCGTATTTTGCGCCGATTGTTTTCAGGTAAGCGATTTCATTGTCAATATTATTTTCCAGCAAATGAAGTCCGATATGGCTCCCAATAGCCTGAAGTCCCAGCTCCTGCAGCAAATCGCGCATCCGCTCGGCCGGAATATCGCCATATCCTGCGAATTCAACGCCTTCGTAGCCAAGTGCAGCGACTTGACGAAGCGTACCCTCGAAATCCTCCGCCAATGCGTCACGAAGCGTATACATCTGCAAACCTATTCCCATTCTGTTCACTGCCGTTTCACTCCTTGAAATCGGATTATTACAAATGTCTCATTTTGCTCTGCTGTTTCATTATATCGATCGTTTGCTTACGAAAACAGCCATTTAATTAGCTTATTTTTATGCAATTTTGCTATTTGCGCCTTACGCCTCTCGCTGTCCCCTTACAGGGTGCGCAAACGCAGCCATACTCATACGCTTATGCTTGCAAATCGCGGCTTTTGAAGTATACTTATTACAACATTGTTATGATTATCGATTGTGGCATGGCTCTCGATCGCCGCCATGAAGCGAATGTATGACAAATTTGTAACCGAATGCTTGAACTTTTTTAAGACTTATTTAATATTTGTACGTTAAAATGAGGCAAAGCAAATTAATCCTTCATAGGATGGAGGTTTTCATAATGAAAACAATGTTAATCTTTCAGAATAAATCGATTCCTGTATACTTAACCGATACGAACAAGCAGGCGCTGGATAAGCTGTCCGCGGTGTTGAACCGCAAGCTGACTACGGGCAAAAACGCCCTCAAAAAATGTATTGCCTCGTTAATCAGTGTGGAAATTATCGGAAGCGAAGCAACGCTGCATTCCTATTATGAGAGAGATACACTTACTATTTCCCTCTATTAATGAACAAAACGCCCTCCTGATCGCATAAGCGACGGAGGGCGTTTCTTATTCACGCTGCGTGATACTCGCCATATGATCAGGGTCCCGCTCCCGATTGCCGATGATGAACATGGCCGTCCCGATCCATCCGAAGATGGAGGCCGCTATGAGCAGCGAGCTGATCGACACCTCTGAGGTCAGCGCTGAGCCTAATATCGGACCTAGAGTGCCCCTGATGCCGAACAGCATAAGATGTATGCCGAACACCATTGCCTCTCTGCCGGGAACTAGCCGGAACACAAATGCCAGAATGCCAATGTCCCATATCGCTTCGCCGACACCCTGAATCGCATTCCCTAATATAACAGCGGGATACGTGCCCCATAAGCCATACAGCATGGGGACGATCGCATAGGCGGCAATACCGATGAGCAGTGTATATTTGATCGGATAGCGGTCAATCATTCGGCCTGCAGTCCAGAACGTAAGGAGCAGCGCGGTGAAATAAGCGACTCTGGCGAAGCCAATCTGTACGTTGGACAGCTCCAGCTCATCCACCTGTATGATCTGATACAGCGGAATGGCCAGCATATTGCCGAAGCCCGCGAACGTCGTCGCCGCCAGAAACACGGCAAGCGTCTTGTTGTTAAGCACCAGCTCCAGTTGCTCTTTGTAAGCGAACTTCCGTCTCCGATTGACGGTTTTTTCTTCCGGCTCTACCGTAACGGGAAGCGAGGTTCGCTCCACCTTCTTGGACAGCTTCAGCGTATTGAACAGTCCAATCGATAACATTCCCGCTATGGATGCAGCGATTAATGGCCCCGACGGCCCGAAGGCGTCCGACCAACCGCCAACCGCATAAGCAATAGGGATCATCAGAATGCCCATCGCCACGCGCACATACCCCATTAGCCTGCCCCTTATATCAGTGGGGTACATGCGGGACACAAGGGAGGCATAGGCCGGCGCTTGAATGCCCATAAGCAGCTGGAACACGAGAGCGGTAACCACATACACCGTTGGATCCGGGAAAAAAGCGGGGAACAGCAGCAGCAGTCTCCCTATTGCGTTCGGAATCATAACAAAGGGCTTCGGGTTAGTCGTTTTTTCAATCCAGGTTGCCCATAGGGGTGAAAAAATCAAGCCAATCGCCGGAGCCGCGGTCAGCAGTCCAACCTGCAGATGGCTGGCACCCTGCTGAATGGCAAATACGACGTAAAACTGGTTCATTACAACATTGAACAGTCCAAATAAACAGGCGGCCCCCAAATCAATCTGGGCATTCCTCCATACTCTTGCCGTCATCGGCATGCCGAACTTCACAAGATGAGAGTTGGCTTTTGTCACGCGTGCCATAGGATGCTTATAACCTTCTTCCATCACAGTACATTCGATTGGATATTACTACAGAGCAATCGATTTGTACAGAGCCACTTGTAATGCAATGGAAGTTGCTTTCATTGCTTGAGTCCTTGGAGCAGCCGGTCCAATACAAAATGCAGGCTTGACCGGACGTCGATCGCCATGCCGAAGCCCCCTTGCTCCTCGATGGAAGCAAATCCGTGAAGCAAGCTTCGCAGCCCTCTCACGGCATGGATGCCCTCCTCCTCCGACAGGCCGAACGGCTCCAAGGCTTGCAGCAGCCGTCCCACAAGACGCTCCGCTATTGTTGCCTGCTCCTCCTGCTCCGCAGAGGGAGCTCCAATACTCAAAGCGTACAGCCCGGGATGCTTCCGCACGAAGCTCAGATAGGCATCCGCGAAGCCGTAGACGGCGAGCTTGCCCGGCTGCTCCTCCATGCCCTTTGCCAGCGCCTCGTCCAACAGCGTTAATCCATATAACGACAGATGGGCCCGAAGCGCAGGCAGACCGTTCACATGATTGTAAAGCGATGGCGAGCGTACGCCAAGCCTCTGGGCCAGCGATGCCAAAGTAACCGCCTCTACGCCTTCGGAATCCGCGAGCTCTGCAGCTTGCTTGATAATGGCATGAAGATCAAGACCTGCTCTAGGTGACATATGGAAGCCGCCCCTTCTTCTTCAGCTTGGCTTCAGCCGCTCCAATCGCCCGCTCCATCGCCGCAGCAGGCGATGGAAGCATGTCCCCATGTCCCGTCGCCAGCAACGACGGCCCAAGCACTGCTAGCTTCCTCGCGCTGGCAAGCGCTGCCGCCGCATTCCAGGTCGCCATAGCGGGGAATGGGAAGGCAAGCTTCATATGCTCGGCCACTGCAACACCGCCGCGCGTCTGATAAGCATCGCCGGCAATAAGTATAAGCCCAAAAAAGACCAGGCGCCGCTCCTGGCCTTCCCTGCTTTTATTTGGCGCTGTGCCTACCGTACGCCTTGGCATACTCCATCATCTTCCTGTACATCCTTGGAGCCAATCGCTTCAAGGGATGGAATTGCGGATGGTTGGAGTTCACCTCCAGCACCCACAGGCTCCCGTTGCGGTCAAAAGCGAAATCGATTCCCATCTCGTGCATGCCGGATTGCCTTGCGCTAAGCGTTCTGGCGATTCGAAGCGCCGTTTCCGTGAGCTTCCGCTTCCGTCTTTCGTTCTCCGCGGCACCATAACCAAGCTCTTGCTCCAGGCGGCCAAGCGTACACAGCTCCCCGCCTTGGTAATAGTTCGTTACGATTTTGTTCGCGCCGCCAATCTTCACCAGAAATCCGGTCAGCACCCAGGACTTGCCCGGCTTCCGCTGAACCATTGCTCGAATATCATAGGCTCTGCCATTCACCCGATCTAGCGAGATGCCTTGCTGCACAATCAGCCTGCTGCGCTTCCCCTTCACAATTCGACGATATAACGCTCCAATGGTGTGGAATGAAGAGCTCCACTGGCGTTTGCCCTCCACAGCCTTCAGCTCGTATCCGGCATCCGTTTTTGTCACCTTGCAGATGCCGATTCCGAGAGACCCGACATCCGGCTTAACATATAGGGCCGAATAAGCCGACGCCATCATCTCGATATTGCTTTTGCTGAAGGAAACCGTTCTAGGCACATAATCCCGCAGCTCGGCATCCGCCCTCAAATAACGGCAAACCCGCTGCTTCCCCCTAATGGTGCGGCTGGCATAATCCTTGGTCAAGTCGATTCACCTCTATATACTCTATGAATCGAAGCTCTGACCGTAAGTATGTTTATCCATAGGGAGAAGCCCTTTGTTCCCTAAGCTCTATTTTTTCTCCTTCAGCATATCGCCAATCGCGCCGATGCTGCCAAGCGTATCTACCGCTCTGGTGGGAATAAACACCTTGTTGGCGGGACCATTCGCAATATCCGTCAAAGCTTCCAGCGAGCGGTACGTCAACACCTGCTCGTCCAGGCCCGCTTCTCTGAGCCGTTCAATCCGGTTTTTCTCCGCTTGAGCAATCGACTCTATCGCCTTCGCTTCGCCCAGCGCCTCCAGCTCCTTTGCTTGACGCTGGCCCTCCGCCTGACGAATACGCGCTTCCTTCTCGCCTTCGGCTTTTAATATTTTACTCTGCTTGTCGCCCTCCGCTCGCAGAATCATATCCTGCTTGGCAGCCTCCGCATCAAGCACTAATGCGCGCTTGCTGCGCTCAGCCTTCATCTGCTTATCCATCGCGTCCTGAATGTCAGCGGGAGGCTGAATATCAATAACCTCGACGCGCTCGATCCGCACGCCCCACTTTTCAGTGGCCTCGTCAAGCGCAATACGGATATCCGACGAAATCTTCTCACGGCCTGACAAGGTTTCATCCAGCTCCATCTTGCCGATGATCTGCCTCATCGTCGCCGTGCTAATATTGCGGACGCCATACACATAGTCGGAGATGCCATAGGTCGCCTGCTCTGGGCCTGTCACCTGATAGAAAATAATCGTATCGATCTTCACCTGCACATTATCCTTGGTAATGACGGTTTGCGGCGGCACATTCGCCTGCTGAATACGCAGGTCGTGGTACGTACGCACATGATCGATGATCGGAATCAGAATGTTAATGCCCGGCGTCAGCAGCCGGCTGAATTTGCCAAGCCTCTCGACGACGCCTACTCTTTGCTGCGGAATAATTTTGATCGACAACGAAATAAAAACGACCGCCAACACAACAACCACAATCGTTATAGTCATTCCCATATGATCACCCTTCCCATTTGTTAACCTCTAGAAACGCGCTGCCTCTGCTAACTACAATCACACTTTCGCCTTGGCGAATGACTTCATTCGATTTGGCGCTCCATGTTTCACTTCCAACCTTAACGACGCCAGGGGCATCGGGACTTACGTCTTCCACAATGGTGCCTCGCATGCCGACAAGCTCAAGCCCAGCATCCTTGAAGCCTCTTCCCGTCTGTATTCTCCGTGTTAGCGGTTTCGTAAATATAGTGAGGAGCAGGGCCACAAGACAGCCAACAATAACCTCCAGCAATACAGCATCCGGGAAAATGACGTCAACAAGCGCCGCAGCCAGTGCGCCGATCCCCAGCCATAACAGATAGAAGGTCAGCGTCAGCATTTCCACTACGATCAGCACGCCCGCGACGATCAGCCAAATTAACCACCAGTCCATCCCATCACCCCCTCTTCAAACTTAATGTATTCGGCGCTTGTATCCCAAAGACCTTTCTGTACCGTAAAATTGTCGAATAATGATAGTATAACCACAAAAAAACTCCCGCAGCAGCTCTGCGAGAGTTATCTATCTTAGCACTATGGTGCGGTAGAGAGGACTCGAACCTCCACGGGCGTACGCCCACTACCCCCTCAAGATAGCGTGTCTGCCATTCCACCACTACCGCACAACATTAAGGATATTCCAAAACCTTCATACCAGCGTCTTCGAGGGGGAAGAAACCGGATTGGATAAATTGGTGACCCGTAGGGGATTCGAACCCCTGTTACCTCCGTGAAAGGGAGGTGTCTTAACCCCTTGACCAACGGGCCATGCAAACAAAAAGAAATGTGGCGGAGAAGGAGGGATTCGAACCCTCGCACCACTTACGCAGTCTAACCCCTTAGCAGAGGGTCCCCTTGAGCCACTTGGGTACTTCTCCATGAACTGGCTCCCCGAACAGGACTCGAACCTGTGACAACTCGATTAACAGTCGAGTGCTCTACCGACTGAGCTATCAGGGAACGAAAGTAAATCGACAGTGACAAGTAATAATTTATCACGGAGCCATATCCTTGTCAAGCGTAAGTATCGTTAACTTGCCCCTGCATCTTCCGCACGCATACCTGGCAGGATCTACCCTTTTCTTGCGCTTATATTCCATGCCGCATGACTGGCAGATCAGCATGTAGCGATAAGGAATAACCCTCCTGCCTGCCCCATCCGGGAGCGAGCTGCAATATCGGGAGCCGCCCACGCGAGCCAGCAGCTCTTTGAAATCCGCGTCGCGATGCCGGTATCCCCGATTCATAAGATGAAGATGATAATGGCATAGCTCATGCTTAATAATCTTCTCCGTCTCGTCGGCACCGAACGCCTCCAGCTGATGCGGACTAATCTCGATATGATGCGAACGTGTGAAATAACGACCGCCAGTCGCCTTCAGCCTGGCGTTAAAGGTAGCCTGATGAAGAAACGGCCTGCCGAACCATTCCAGTGAGACGCGCTCCACCCATAGCTGCAAGCTCCTATTATCCAACATTCTCAGCCCCCTGACTACTTGAATTGTAACGCTTGTATAAGCTACACTGTCAAGTAGGAATAAGGGACCGAGGGGAGAGCAATATCGCTTATGGCAACTATGAGATATGTATTAATGAAAGAGAAGGACACCGTATCCTTCGTGGAGATGCCGGCATCGCACGCTTACCAGCTAAGCGCGTTGAACTTGAGGCTGCACAAGGAGATAGACAAGCTGACGGCCGAGCATGTTCCGTCCTTGCCTTACGCGCTCGCGGAATGCGATAACGTTGACGTTCATGATCCCGCGGTATCCATTATCGGCGGACTTCCATACATTAACAGTCTTGAAGCGGATTTTGCGGGCATTCAGGAGAAGTCATACCCACTGATTTCGCTGCTCACCGAAATTCGCGCGCTGCAAGCACAGCTGGAGCAGTGGTATGAGGAATACGAGGAAGAGCAATTAGGCTAATTCGGTTGGACCTGCACGGACATTCGCCCTCCGCCATATGGTAGTAGAACAACAAGTGAGGCCGGGAGGAGGGAGATGCGTATGCCGCAGTGGCTGTGCAACCAACTGATGCGCGCTTTCCAACAGAAGGACCGCAGGCAAATCAAGCTTCTGAATGACTGCTGGTATTTCTATCGCACGAAGCAGGCGCCCAAGGAGCAAAGCAGCGGATCGCTTATGTAATGTACCTGATACAAAAACCCGGCCACTCCCGCAGCTTGCGGATGGCCGGGTTTTTAGCATGTTTTTAGCATGCTACTGTTGCTGGGCTACAGCTTGTTGAAGAAAGTAATGTCATCAATCGGCAGGCGAGTCGTGGGATGGCCTGGCACCGCCGCTTTGCCGATTGGCAGCATAAGCGTCGGCAAATATCGGTCGGAGATTCCGAACAACTCCTTCACCTGATCGCGGTTATAGCCGCCCATCGGTACGGTGTCATATCCTTTTGTTCTTGCAGCCAGCATGAGCTGCATAGCGACCAGGCCGGTGTCGAACACCGCGATTTCCTTCAAACGCTCGGGCGGAAGCGAAGAATACATGCGAGTGGAATTCGCAACCATGTTATTCTTCACCTCTTCCGTCATGTAGCCGGCTGCCGCAGCGGATTCGTAAATTTTGTCCGACAGGGTGTACATCTCCAGGTCGGCAAGCACGATGATGATAGCGGAGGCCTCAACTACCTGCTGCTGATTGAAGGCGATTGGCAGCAGCTTTGCCTTCAGCTCGGGATCGGTTACGACCAGGAAGCGCCATGGCTGCAGATTGGAGGATGAAGGCGCTTTGGTCGCAAGCTCCAGAAGCTCCCGAATTTCTTGCTCCGTCACGACAGCGCTGCTGTCGTATTTGCGAACCGAGCGCCTTCCTTCCACAATATTAGTAAACGACAGATCCACTTCGTTTTGTACGATCATATCTGAATGATTCCTCCTCAGGATGGTCTATATTTAATTGCAACTGTTTCAAGCACATTATAGAGTATACCTGCACCTCTTTCTTTTGTCAATTCACTAACAAATCCTTAGCACGCGTCAAGACGTAAACAGCTAAACAGCTGCGCTGTCGTGTGATCCTTTCTTATATGTGCAGAAAGGCAGCCGCAATCGGCTGCCTTGGTGTATGTTGTATCATTGGAGGAAAGTGTCTCGTGTTAGTTCGGCTTAGTTCGGCTTAGTTCGGCTTAGTTCGGCTTCTTCATCGTCAGGCTGACGCGTCCCTTCTTCAGATCAACGCTCAGCACCCATACGGTAACGGTATCGCCCACCGATACGACATCCATGGGATGCTTGATGAACCTGTCGCTCATTTGAGAGATATGGACGAGGCCGTCGTTTTTGATGCCGATATCGACAAATGCGCCAAAGTCTATTACATTGCGCACCGTTCCTTGCAATTCCATGCCGGCGGTCAGATCCTCGATCTGGAGCACATCGGTATGGAAGATGGGCGGCGGCAGCTCCTCGCGGGGATCGCGTCCAGGCTTCAGCAGGCTGTCGATAATATCGCGAAGCGTAGGAATGCCCACGCCCAGCTTCTCTGACAACGAAGCGGCGTCGATGGCGGCCAGCTTGGACTTGGCGCTCTCCGAGCCAAGCTCGCTAAGCTTGAGACCAAGCTCCCTGAACAGCCCGTCGACCACATCATACGATTCCGGATGGATCGGCGTGCGGTCGAGCGGATTAGCGCCATCAGGTATGCGCAGGAAGCCGATGCACTGCTCGAAGGATTTGGCGCCGAGGCGCGGCACCTTCTGCAATTGCGCCCGCTTGATGAATCGGCCGTTCTCCTCGCGGTATTTGACGATGTTTTTGGCGATCGTTGCGTTGATCCCCGCGACATAAGACAGCAGCGACGCGGAGGCGGTATTCACATCGACGCCCACATGGTTGACCGCGGATTCCACTACGCCGCCAAGCGATTCGTCGAGCCGCTTCTGGCTGACGTCATGCTGATATTGTCCGACGCCTATCGCCTTGGGCTCGATCTTCACCAGCTCCGCAAGCGGGTCCTGCAATCTGCGGGCAATGGATACGGCGCTCCGCTCCGCTACGTCAAGCGCAGGAAACTCCTCCTGCGCAAGCTTGGAGGCAGAGTAGACGCTCGCTCCCGCTTCGTTCACAATGATATATTTCAGCTCGCCGCCAGAAGCTCCCGAGGCTTTGCGCTTGCCCAGCAGCGAAGCGATGAATTGCTCCGTCTCCCGCGACGCGGTCCCGTTGCCGATGACGACCAGCTCCACCTTATATTTGTCGATCAAGCCGTTGATCAGCCTCTCCGCCTCGGCTACTTTGTTGTTCGGCGGCGTCGGGTACGAGACCGCTACCTCCAGCAGCTTGCCGGTATCATCGATTACCGCCAGCTTGCAGCCTGTCCGGTAAGCAGGGTCTACGCCCAATACAACATGCCCGCGAACGGGCGGCTGAAGAAGCAGGTTGCGCAGATTGGCGGAGAAGATCGTAATGGCATGCTCCTCCGCCTTCTCCGTCAGCTCGCCTCTCACCTCGCGTTCAATCGACGGCGCGATCAAACGCTTATAAGCATCTTCAATAATGGCCTCCAGCAGCTGGCGGATCGGTGCGGCCGTCCCGTTCCTGAGCAGGCTGCGCCGCATATGCTCGTGCACACGGTCCACAGGCGTGTCGAACGACACGCGAAGCACTTCTTCCCGCTCTCCTCGGTTAATGGCCAATATGCGATGCGGAGGAAGCTTGCGAATCGGCTCCTGATAGCTGTAATACATCTCGTAGACGGACTCCGTCTCCGCATTGCGCGCTTCCGTACGGAGCAAGGCTTGCTCGAATGTGAATTTCCTTGCCCATGAGCGGATTGCGGCATCGTCCGCGAATTGCTCCGCGAGTATATCCATCGCGCCCTGCAGCGCCTCCTCGGGAGTGAGTACCCCCTTCTCCTCGCTTACATAACGAGCGGCCTCCGCAGCGGGGTCACCTTGCCTTGGCTGCGACCAGATCCACGCCGCAAGCGGCTCCAGCCCGCGCTCCTTCGCCACGCTGGCGCGCGTCTTCCGCTTCTGCCGATAAGGCCGGTACAGGTCCTCGACCTCCTGCAGCTTCACAGCCCCCACAATGCCGGCCCGAAGCGCGTCTGTCAGCTTGCCTTGCTCATGGATCAGACGGATCACCTCGCGCTTGCGCTCCTCCAGGTTCCGCATGTATTGAAGCTTCTCTTCGATGGAGCGCAGCTCGTTCTCATCCAGCTCGCCCGTCATTTCCTTCCGGTATCTCGCGATAAACGGTATCGTATTGCCTTCGTCCAGCAGAGACACCGCCGACTTCACCTTGGCTGCCGGTATAGCCAGCTGCGCGGCGATGGCGGCTGTGATGCGCTTGCTCTCCGCTTCCCTCTCCTCGGGCGTCAGCTTACTCTTGCCGCCTTGCTCCTCCAGCTCTTCGCTCGCAGCGGCCGATTTCGTTTGATTTGCCATAGATTAGCACCGTCCCTTTGTCATATCCAGTCCGCTTCACCATCTAAATCTGCAAAAGCATCCCCGTCCGTCACCGTCCAAGAATGCTTCCTCGCTTATACCGTATAAGGGTTGTTCGCCTTCTCGAAGCCGATGGCCGTCCGGCCTCCATGCCCGGGGTAAACGATCGTATCGTCATCCAGCTTGTACAGCTTCAGCCGGATGGAATCGTACAAATCGCGCTCTCGGCCGCCCGGCAGATCCGTTCGACCCACCGACTGACGGAACAGCACGTCCCCTGAGAACAGGTGGGCGCCGCACAGAAAGCTGACGCTTCCCGGGGAATGGCCAGGCGTATGCATCACAGAGAAGGTATGGCCGATGAGCTCCAGCTTCTGGCCTTCCGCAAGTCCATGCTCCGCGGGATCTGTCGATAGCGGCGGCGTAACGTCCTGCCATCTCATGGAGCCGTTCTTGCGCGGATCCGTCAGCCAGTCCGCCTCCAGGTCATGAATGTAGACTGGGCAGCAAGCCGCCTTGCGCACTTCCTCTACGCCGCCCATGTGATCGAAGTGCGCGTGCGTCAGCAGAATCGCCTCCAGCTCGATATGCTGAATACGATCCAGAAGCCGCTTGGGATTCATGCCGGGATCGATGACGATGCCCCGTTCCTTCCCCCCGTCCTTGACCGTCAGCAAATACGCGTTCGTCTGAAGCGGTCCCAGCGTATACGTCTCTACCTTGAAGGTCGCCGTCGCCATCATTGGAAGGACTCCAGCAGCTCGCGCAGCTCCTGGACGACCAGCGTCTGATAGCCCGGTCCTTCGCCATAGCGCTTCATAATTTCCTTGCGGGCGGCAGCGAGGTTGCTATCGTAATCAGGGGCGCTTCGATCCTGATTGTCTCTCTTGAACGCCACCATCGGCTCTTGAATGTGCTTGGGCCGGGGTCCCCAGGTTCCCAGCACCGTTCCTGCCTTGTCAGCGAAGATGACAACCGGTATCGAGCGTCCGCCCATCGTCAGGAATTGATCCATGGTGTCCAGATGCTCCTCCATTATGAGCACCTCCGTCGGGATGCCGCTTACCTCCAGCGCTCCGAATACGGCAGGCACATTGCGCACGACATCCCCGCACCAGTCCGCCATCAGGATCAGGCAGCGCAGGTCGTCACGCTCATTCAGCGATTCGAAATAGGCTCGATCGTCAGAGGAGGGCCAGCTGAACTTCTCCATCCAAGCGATGAACGCTTCCTTGTTTTTGGTCATGCCGTCCACGAACTGCTGGGCGGTAATGCCCCTGCCGAGCTTATCCGCTACACTTTTTCCCATTGCTATCCCTCATCTCTCTTATGTATGTCCCAATTCTTATTTGGATTTAAAATTACGCGCTCTGCGAATGTACAGAACGACCACCACAAGAATGGCTGCAGCAATAACAGCGTAAGCGATATTAGAGTACACATCCATCCACTCCACAATCTGCTCCCAATTGCCGCCTACGGCCGTGCCAATGGACACCAGAATCGTATTCCAGATCAAGGTTCCAATTGTTGTAAAAAATAAAAAGGGCACAAGCCTCATGCCGGACATCCCGGCAGGCAACGAGATCAGGCTGCGGATGAGAGGCACCATGCGGCACAGGAACACCGCCCAATAGCCATACTTGTCGAACCAGGCGTCTGCTTTGCGGATATCCCCCTTCTTGACGCGCAGCACGCGCCCATAACGGTCCACAATGCCCTCCAGCCTCTCAACGCCAAGCAGCCGGCCGATATAATACAGAATAATTGCGCCAATCAAGGAGCCTAGCGTCGCCACAACGATTACGCCAAGAGGCGTGAGGCTCGTGTAGGTGGTCATGAAGCCCCCGAACGTCAAGATAACCTCCGAAGGAATCGGCGGGAACAAATTTTCCAGCGCAATCAGGAGCAGAATGCCCATATAGCCGAACTTCTCCATAATCTCGGTAATCCAACTTTCCATGCATGCTCCTCCATCCTATATGTGCGCTGCCGGACGGGAGCCGGCTTCGCCTCTCATATTTTAACATAGGCTCAGGCAAGCCATCCACTCCGACATGTCCTATCCTATTCCTGCTTTGCGCCAATATGACTCGTCTCGCCTTGAATAGGCCGGTGACCGCCCGCAGCGGCGGCGCATATTTATGAAGGGAGAGGAGACGGTCCCGATGAAGCCTAACGAGCAGAAGCACGCAACAGACTTGCCTTCGGCGCGCAAAATTCGCAGATCCTGCAGCAACGAGCTGTATCGCGCGATGAAACGACTGAAAACATGGGTGCCCAAGGACAAAATGGAGCAGGCGGAAACGCTTTATTACAAGAAGGTTGTTCAGCATATGCAGTTTATTGTAGACAATAAAAGCAACCGCAAGGCGCAAGCCGATTGGTGGGATGAGCACGTGAGCGGGGAAATCGCGGAGCTGTGGGGCGTGGACCGCAGCCGTCTATGCCAGGCATTCCGCGATGCTTATGGAGGATAAAGGCTCTTCCTGCGACAAAAGCCCGAGATGATGCTTGTAGGTCAAGCTTCATCCCGGGCTTTGCGCTGCCTGCCTTATGCCAATCGTTCAGGCTTCTTTATTCGCCTTCGGGCTTCTCGACCATAGAATCGGTGGTGGATTCCGCAATCAAGCCATTATGAATGGTGACCTGACCGCCTCCGAGTCCTTCGTTCACCATACGGTCAATGTCCATATCATAGACGTCCCGCCCCTCGTATTGCCCCTCGGCAGCCGCGTGCCTCTCCTGCTCGGATTGCAGCTGTTCACTCATTGGACCCGCCTCCTTGAATGGAAAAAAGTATTTGCCTACGGACAAAATATACCCTGAATGAAGGGGTCTCATTCAGGCCTTAGAGCAGCGGAGAGAGCATGTGCATGAGGGCCTCTTGCGCCTTCTGCTTGCGGGGACGCTTCGAGAACAGCTCCAGCTCCAGCTCCTCGCACTGCAGCAAATCCTCCTCGAAGTCTCGCTCCAGAGCCCGAATAGGCTTCTCGTCGAATACCAGCGCAATGGACTCATAATTGCTGTACAGGCTGCGCATATCGAGATTGGCAGTGCCTACAGAAGCAAGCATATCGTCGACAATCAGCACCTTCGCATGAATAAAGCCCTTCCCATACCGATAGACCCGCACGCCAGCCTCCAGCATGTCCTGGACGTAAGACAGCGTAGCGAGCAGCACCAGCTCGGAGTCGCTTATACCTGGAATAATAAGCCGCACATCAACGCCGCTTCGCGCCGCAACCCGCAGGCTCATCGCTATGGCGGGGTCTGGAATGAAGTAGGGGGTAGCGGCATAAATCCGCGTTCTCGCAGCGGCTATCGCGGCGAACATAACCTCAACGATTTCCCGGTCGTTCACCCCAGGCATTCCCGGCACAATCATGACGCGCTCCGTCTCCCGTATGCTGTGAGCCGGCATATATGTCTCGCGAAGCGGGAGCTGCTTGCCGCTGGCAAGACGCCAATCCTGCATGAACATGACCTGCAGATAATAAACCGCATCGCCGTGCACTCGCAGATGAGTGTCGCGCCAGAAGCCAATCTTAGGATCCAGCCCCAAATATTCATCGCCGATATTAATGCCGCCAAGAAAGCCAATCTTCCCGTCAATGACTACAATCTTCCGATGATTGCGGTAATTCAGCCTTCGCTCCAGGAAAGCGGCCTTAGGAGGCGCGAAGCAGACCGTCTCCACTCCCGCCTCCTGCAAAGCTCGTACGCAGCTCTCGTCCAGGCCTAGGCTGCCAATTCCGTCATAGAGCAGCCGCACCTCCAGCCCCTCCTGCGCCTTCTCCGCAAGCAGCGCCAGAAACTCCCCTCCGACGCCAGTATGCCGAATCGTATAATAATCCATATGAATGTGATGCCGCGCTGCTCTAATGGCGTCCAGTATAGCCTCAAAGGTCTCCTCGGCATTCGTCAGCACCCGAGTCCGGTTGCGGCCCGTTACAGGGAACGGGGACAGCCTTGCAAGCGCCTGTTGAAGCCGATGCTCCAGGGCGAGAGCGGAGCTGTCACCCCATTCCGAGGTCTGAATGATTACCGCCTTGGAGCCCGCCGCGTTCAGCTCAGCCTCCGGGGACACCCGGACTGCGGAGCGAATGGATCTTTTGTGCCATCTTCCAATAAACCAATAAGCCGCAAAGCCGATAAACGGACATACAAGCGCGATGAACAGCCATGCCGTCAAGTAGCTTTGGCGGCGATGCTCCAGGGGCAGAATAGCAGCGAACTGGAGCACATACAGCGCAAGCAGCCACCCAACCCACGGACTCATTGCGCCACCTCGACTTTCATAATCGGAAATGTATACTTTAGAATGTTTAGTTTCTGCCCTTCCCTCTGGAACTATTCGCTTCGCTTCAGCCCCGTCCCCTTCAGTTGCAGACGAAGCCGAGCTTGCCGAGCTCCTCGTCGATCAGATAGTGTCGCGCGTCAAGCAGATATGGGGTTTCCATCTTCGCGAGAACGCGCACCCAGTCCAATTCCTTGAACAGGGGCCATTCCGTCAGCAGGACGATGCCGTCGCTCCTGTCGCAAGCCTCATACGCATTGTCCGCAAAGCGCATCCTTGCAGACAGCTCAGGGTAAGCCGCTCGGAAGTTGGCCATTCCGACAGGATCATAGGCCACCACCTCCGCCTGCTCCCTCAGCAAGCCCGCTATAACATGGGAAGCCGGACAATCGCGCACGTCATCCGTGTGCGGCTTGAACGTTAATCCAAGCACCGTCACCCGCTTCCCCTTCATCACCCATAACGCATCCTTCAGCTTCTCCAGCAGCTTGACGGGGCGTTCCTGATTAATACGAATGACCTGCTCCAGAAGCTCCACCTGAACATGATGCTTTCGGCCAACCGCGGCAAACGCCTGCAGATCCTTCGGAAAGCATGAGCCCCCAAAGCCGATGCCCGCCTTCAGAAACTGTTCGCCGATTCTTCTGTCATAGCCCATGCCTTTCGCAACATGCGTGACATCCGCCTGAACCTTGTCGCATAGATCCGAGACCATATTAATAAATGAAATTTTGGTTGCCAGAAAGGAATTTGACGCGTATTTGATCATCTCCGCAGTCCGAGTGTCGGTTGATAGCACAGGACATTCAAATGAACGGTATAGCTCCCTTAGCAGTCGCTCTCCGCGGGCGCTTCCCACGCCAATGACAATCCGATCCGGGAATAAAAAGTCGTGAACGGCAGCTCCTTCCCTCAGAAACTCGGGATTGGACGCCACTTCTATCGGAACGGCAGCCCCGATGCTCTGCATGTGGAGCTCAGCCATCCGGCTCAGCCTGTCCCCTGTTCCCACCGGCACCGTGCTTTTGACAACAACCAGCTTGCCTTCGGCTTCTTGCTGAAGTGAAGGTATCTGATAGTGGGATAAATGCTTCAGAATGGTCCGCATGACGGCTTCCACCTGCGAAAGATCCGCGCTGCCGTCAGGAAGCGCCGGCGTCCCTACACAGATGAACAGCAGCTCGGCTGGCGCTATTGCAGCAGCGCTGTCGCTCGTAAACGTTATTTGCCCCGAAGACATGGCAGCATCCAGCAGAGAATCCACATCCGGCTCATAGAAGGTTACTCGCCCTTCCTGAAGCTTCTCCAGCTTGTCGCGATCCTTCTCCACAACCGTTACCTTGTTGCCCTGGGCAGCCAGACAAACGGCAGTGACCAGACCCACAT
Organism: Paenibacillus sp. PL2-23; assembly: GCF_040834005.1. Taxonomy (NCBI): domain Bacteria; kingdom Bacillati; phylum Bacillota; class Bacilli; order Caryophanales; family Paenibacillaceae; genus Paenibacillus; species Paenibacillus sp. PL2-23. Next base: position 1,608,582 of record NZ_CP162129.1, on the reverse strand, counting down.
AGCCTGCTCCGAACACCGCAATATTCATTCCTCCACACACCTCGCAGCTGCAAATTTTTCTCTCCGCTTTCATTGTAGAAGCTTTCCCGCTGCAAAATCGCCATTTTACAACAACTATATATAAATCATTTGTTTATTCTCAATTGAAGAAGTTTTAAGGTATGTTTTATAGCATTCCAGAATAAATAGTCATAGAACGTTCTGCAGGACTATAACGCCGGCCGGAAGGAGTTATGGAGTGAAACGAGCGCGGAAGCAGGCATGGTCATTTGTTGTGATGCGCGGTGCAGACAAGACTGTCAAGCAGTTCTCCGTCTCGAAGCGTTCTGTTGTAGCCGCCCCCCTTGCTGCCGCTATCGCGGTTACGGGAACGATCGCCGGCCTCCAGGTGAAGGCCGCCTACGAGCTGAAGCAGCTGGAGGAGCAATTGGCATCCCAGTCAGCACAATTCACGCAAACCATTACCGGAATGGATGAGGTCATCTCCGGTAAGGATGAAGCGATCGTCACCCTGCAGCAGGAATTATTGCAGCTGTCGCGCCAGGCCCAGGACATGAAAGACAAGATGCGGGAGCTGAGCGAGCTGGAGAACAAGCTGAAGCTGTTCATAGAGAAATACGGCGGCTCCGTCATCGATACAACAAGCGGCTCAGCGGCCAACATACCTGACGGCATGAGCATGAGCATGAGCATGATGCCTGTCGCTGCCCTTGCCCAGCATACATCTATTGACTTCCAATCGCTCAGCGATATGGTCGACTCTATGGAGCAATCTATGGAGCAGACATTAAAGAAGGCGCAAAACCGGAGAATGACTGTGGACGCCTATCCCAGCTTTTGGCCGACTCGCTCCCGCAAGCTGACATCGGGCTTCGGCTATCGGAAGGATCCATTCACCGGCAGAGCCGCCTTTCACGCGGGCATTGATATTGACGGGGAAACTGGCGATGCTGTATTTTCCGCCGCCGATGGCACCGTATCCGACACCGGATATGACTCCAGACTTGGCAATTATGTCATTATCGATCATCTGGGGGAGCTCCAAACCGCTTATTATCATCTGAAGAGAATTGATGCGCGATCGGGAGATGTCGTTGTTCGCGGGGAGAAGATCGGCCAGCTTGGCTCTACCGGTCGCAGTACGGGGTCTCATCTTCATTTTGAAATTATGCAAAGGAGCGAGCCCGTAAATCCGCTCAAGTATCTAGCGCGGAATAGCTGAATGGGAGGTGCGGCTCGCAACATCCATTAACGATGCCGAAGGAGGAACTCTCACTTATGTTTAAAGAAACGAAGCGCGCCCTGGCAACTGACACTCTTATTGGGCAAGGAACGATCGCAGAGGGTAAAATCATTAGCGAAGCGAATCTTCGGATTGAAGGCGAATATCGGGGAGACATTGAATGCCGTGGGGATGTTGTCATCGGCGAGTGCGGTATCGCGCGCTCCAACATTACGGCAAATGACGTAACGCTTGCAGGCAAGCTGTTCGGCGATATTGTGACGAAGGGGAGATTGATTATTACCTCCTCCGGCCATCTCGTGGGCAATATTACCGCACATACGCTCATTGTCCAAGACGGCGCTACGCTGAACGGCAGCTGCATGATGGAGGCATCAACCGACGCGAAGCAGAAGGCTCAGAGAGAAGCTGCTGGCGTCGCAGGAGCTGCCGCTGTGACAGCCGCCAAGAACGAAGACAAGGCGCAGGAGGCCCGCGCCAAATCCCGGCAGGCCGGTTAACGTCAACATGGCATAATGGAAGCAAAGCAAGCCGCCTCCCCTCGCCCTTCATAGGGGACGAAGGGAGGCGGCTTGCTCACTCCACATTGGCTTATGACGCCACGTCTCTTTTGTTAAAGATATACCACGTAAGCGCAATAAACAGTACAAAATAGACGCCGAGCACGGACAATGAAAAACCAAGCGTCATGCCATCCATAGGAGAAACATTGCCGCCAGCGTATTTGGTAAGGTTCATATGGACAAACAGCAGATAATCAATCCACGCCTTGTCGATCAGCATCAGCAGCTGCAGCAGGTTGTTCAATATGATCTCGATAAACAACGCCATTGCAATCGCCAGCGCCGCGCTCCTGAAGATGGTCGACAGCATAAAGGAAATAGTCACCGTCATCACGGTGTTGAGGAGGGTCAACGCATAATACCTTGCAATCAATGTCGTTGTAGCGTCTCCCATGCCTTCCATAAACATATTACCAGTATCGCCGCCGTCTACGTTCCTCGCTCCCCCAATCAGGTCAAACAGCACCCAATTGACAAGCAGCGCCGTCAGAAGGAACACGAGCGTCAGCATAAGAGCGAACAGCATGCTTGATATGTATTTGGACAGCAGTATTTTGGAACGGCTCCAAGGACGAATCAGCAGTAGCTTGATGGTCCCCGTAGAAAACTCCTCCGCTACCGAGCTCGACGAGACAATAACGGTAAAGATCGTGACCAGCCAGAACAGCAGCGACGTCTCCACCAGCAGCACTTCGCGCACCGTGGAGGTGACGTTGTCCATCTCGTTCCAATACCAGATGCCAGATACAATCATGATCATCCCGACGACTATGGACAGCATAACGTATAATCGCGGCGCCCTGAACATCTTCATGTTTTCATTACGTACCAAATTCAGAAAATCAACCAATCCGCTCGCCTCCCGTCATCTCCAGGAATTGATCCTCGAGCGATTTCGTCTCCGCGCGGACGCCGTATACCTTGATACCCGCATGGACGAGCGCGGCGTTAAGCTCCGCAGCCCGCTCCTTATTCCCCTGCACGACAATATAGCCCTCCGCATTCTCCAGCGCCTGTTGCCCAAGCGAGGCAATAAGGGCGGCCGCCTCAGACTTATTATCCACCTCAAGCAGGATATTGGCGCTGGCCTCCGCTAAGGCTTTGGACTGGTGAACCGTTCTAACATCAATCAGCCTGCCGTTCTGAATAATCGCGACGCGATCGCACATCAGCTCCATCTCCGACAGCAAATGGCTCGACACGAATACGGCCACGCCCTCGTCCTTGGCCAATCTGCGCAAATAATCCCGGAGCTCGCGTATGCCTGCTGGATCCAGCCCGTTCGTCGGCTCATCAAGTATAAGCAGCTTAGGCTTATGCAGAATAGCTTGAGCCACGCCAAGCCGCTGCCTCATGCCAAGAGAATACGTCTTGACCTTATCGTGTATTCTCGCCTCCAGCCCTACCAGCGCAACAACTTCCTTCACTCTATGCGGTGTAATGCCCGGAATCATCCGAGCGTAATGTATGAGATTCTGATAGCCGGTCAGGTATTTGTACATCTCCGGATTCTCCACTATCGCTCCCACATGGCGAATCGCTTTCTCGAAATCTCCGGCAATACTGTTCCCGTCAATGAGGATATCCCCCGACGTTATGGACATTAACCCGACCATCATACGAATCGTAGTTGTTTTGCCCGCCCCATTGGGTCCGAGAAAGCCGAACACCTCGCCCATAGGCACATCAAGGCTCAAGCCGTCAATCAACGTTCGGCCGCCGATTCGCTTCGTTACATTCAACATTCGGACGATATTTTGCTCCATCAGTTCGCGTCTCCCCCTTATCCCCACTATTATACCCCATACAGGAAACAATTGGTATATTAATCGGTTTGGTTCGTCGACATCGCCATAGTACGGGTCTCCGTCTTCGTGTGCTCCAGGCAGGCACATATGCCATCAAACCTGATGCAGGATTGTGCAATCGCTGCGTCCATCAGCAGCGCGTCCTCCAAGTCTTGTACGGACAGCCCAACATCATGCTTGCAGAGCTCGTCATAGTAAACAGGCAGCGCGGCTTCCGACATGCGATGAAGGAGCAGCTCCAGCCGGAATGCGTACACTCCGCAGCTCCTCAGCGCGCCTCTGGCCATTAATTGCCGCGCTTCCTCTTCGCTTGGCTCCTTGCAATAATGGTTGACCCTCCAGTCATAAGCATTTTCCTCGGCTGCGTCTGTATGTATCTCAGGGACGATATAGCCATAGCCCTCTCTAGGCTGCTCCGCCTCCGCGCCAACCAGCATGACTGATGAGCCGCTCTCCCTTAGCAGCTTCGGCAAGCTTCGGATGCAATGAAAGAAGTCGCCTTCTACATATACATCCCCCGAAAGCACAATAATCGTTTCGTTTGGCGTCACGCCTCCGACCGTATACAAATACGCAGCGGCGGCCATTGTCGCGCCGTAGCTGCCCTTATGCTCGGGCTCTATTATAATAGGCATATTCACGCCTAGCTGCCGCTTTATCTCCGCTGCATGCTCGCCAGCCGCGACGATATGCGTCTTATCCTGTAAATCTGCGGTCGACAGTTGTCTCCATAGCCGGGCGAGCGTCGATTCCGGCCCTCCGTCGGGTCCGTCCAATATGGGCAAACAGGATGGAGGGAGAGCAGACATTCTCCGTTCCCGTTCTCTCATACCGCTTGCCAGGATCAATATCTTCATCGCGTTCGTCCACCTCCATACGCAGCAAATATCTCATATTATACCCCAGCGCATGTCTGAAACTTGTCGATTGCTGACGGAGGGGATAGGGGCCATTCGAACTGTTTTTGTCGAATACGCCTATAATCGATAAAAATACACTTTGAACGAAATGAGACGGCAGCTTGCTGGCCCGCTAATTTTAAAAATAAAAAACTCGCAATGAAGAATATCTTCATTGCGAGTCGGTTAACTATTATTTGCCGCCAGTGCGAGCAAGCTCGCGTTTGTTAGCCTCGAATGCCGCCAGCAGCGCATCTCCGCCTTGGAGGCCGGAATCCTGCGCTTTGCGGATCTGCTCCAGCATCCGCTTGTAGTCCTTCGGAATGACCTTCACGAATTTGCTCAGGGAAGCTTCCCAATCGTTCAGAATCCGTGTGCCCACAGCGCTGTCCGTATATTTCACATGCTTCTCGATCATGGCGCTAAGCTCAGAAATATCAGTCTCCTCCTCCACACGCTCCAGCAATACCATCTCCAGGTTCGTGTGGTTGTAGAAGTCGCCGTTCGCGTCGTACACATAAGCGACGCCGCCGGACATGCCTGCTCCGAAGTTGCGGCCCGTGGAGCCGAGTATGACAACTCGACCGCCAGTCATATATTCACAGCCGTGATCGCCAACGCCCTCGACCACAACATTCACACCGCTGTTACGAACCGCAAAGCGCTCGCCTGCGATGCCGCGAATATACGCTTCGCCGCTCGTAGCGCCATACAGCGCCGTGTTGCCGATAATGATATTGTCCTCCGCCACGAAGGTAGCCTTCGGTGAAGGAGCCACGATAATCTTGCCGCCGGACAATCCTTTGCCGAAGTAGTCATTGGAGTCGCCTTCGACCGATAAAGTGATGCCCTTCGGCACAAACGCGCCGAAGCTTTGACCCGCTGTGCCAACGAAGTGATACCAGATCGTATCCTCAGGCAAGCCTTGGGCGCCATACAGTCTAGTGACCTCTGAGCCAAGAATCGTACCGACAACGCGGTGCGTATTCAGAATCGGGAATGTGCCGCGCACCAGCTCGCCGTTCTCAAGCGCAGGCTTAGCCATTGGCACAAGCTGCTGCATATCGAGCGACAGCTCAAGCCCATGGTTCTGCTCCTGTACGCAATGACGGTTCGCGTCTTGTCCGTAATCGCCCTGATACAGAATGCCGGACAGATCCAGACCTTTGGCTTTGTAATGATCCGTCACCAGCTTGGTCTCCAGACGGTCTACGCGGCCAACCATCTCCTCGATCGTGCGGAAGCCAAGCTCCGCCATAATCTCGCGCAGCTCTTCAGCGATGAAGCGCAAGTAATTGACGACATGGGAAGGATCTCCCATAAACTTCTTGCGAAGCTCCGGATTCTGAGTTGCGACGCCTACCGGACATGTATCCAGCTGGCAGACGCGCATCATGACGCAGCCAAGCACGATCAATGGCGCTGTCGAGAAGCCGTATTCTTCCGCTCCCAGGAGCGCTGCGATCGCAACGTCGCGGCCGTTCATCATCTTGCCGTCCGTCTCGATTCTTACGCGGTCGCGAAGATTGTTCAGCATCAGCGTCTGATGCGTCTCCGCAAGGCCCAGCTCCCATGGCAGACCCGCATGGCGGATGGAGCCCATTGGAGAAGCGCCAGTGCCGCCGTCGAAGCCGCTCACCATAATAACGTCAGCGCGGCCCTTGGCAACGCCAGCCGCGATAGTGCCGACACCCACCTCGGACACAAGCTTCACGTTAATGCGAGCGCGAGGGTTCGCATTCTTCAGATCGTGAATCAGCTCAGCTAAATCCTCGATGGAATAAATATCATGATGCGGAGGCGGCGAGATCAGGCCTACGCCCGGCGTGGAGCCGCGCACCTCGGCAACCCATGGATACACCTTCAGGCCAGGCAGCTGGCCGCCTTCGCCAGGCTTTGCGCCTTGGGCCATCTTGATCTGAATTTCGTCCGCGTTCACAAGGTAATGGCTTGTTACGCCGAAGCGTCCGGAAGCCACCTGCTTGATCGCGCTGCGGCGCGAGTCGCCATTGGCGTCAGGCGTGAAGCGCGCAGGGTCCTCTCCGCCCTCGCCTGTGTTGGACTTGCCGCCGAGGCGGTTCATCGCAATCGCAAGGCTCTCGTGCGCTTCCTTGCTGATGGAGCCGAACGACATCGCTCCCGTCTTGAAGCGAGCGACAATGGCTTCCACCGATTCCACCTCTTCAAGCGGCACGGATTGTCCATCCTTCTTGAAATCAAGCAGGGAACGAAGCGTCAGATGCTTCTTGTTCTCGCCTTGGACAAGCTCCGAGAACTTCTTGTACAGTCTGTAGTCGTTGTTGCGCGACGCCATCTGCAGCGTATGAATCGTCTGCGGCGTAAACAGATGGTCTTCGCCATCCTTGCGCCATTGATAGTCGCCGCCGGAATCAAGCTCCTTCTCGGAGCCTTCCTGGTCCGCGAAGGCACGGTTATGATGCTTCAATGTCTCTTCGGCAATAACGTCGAGGCCGATGCCGCCGATACGGGATTGCGTCCAAGTAAAATATTCGTTGATAACATCTTCGCGCAGGCCAAGCGCCTCGAAGATCTGAGCGCCGCGATAGGACTGGATCGTGGAGATGCCCATCTTGGACAATACCTTCACGACGCCTTTGGTTGCGGCCTTGATAAAGTTTTTGACGGCTTTGTCATGCGACACGCCTCTCAGCATGCCCTGCTTGATCATGTCGTCGAGCGATTCGAACGCCAGATACGGGTTCACGGCGTTGACGCCATAGCCCAGCAGCAAGGCAAAGTGATGCACCTCGCGCGGCTCGCCGGATTCCAGCATGATGCCAACCTTCGTGCGCGTGCCCTGGCGGATCAGATGATGGTGCAGCGCAGATACGGCCAGAAGCGCCGGAATCGCTGCATTCTCCTTATCTACACCGCGGTCGGACAGAATCAGGATGTTATGGCCCTTGGCGATCACGCGGTCAGCCGCCTCGCACATGCCCTTCAGCGCGGAACGAAGCCCTTCTTCGCCTTCGCTTGCCGCGAAGAAGATCGGCAGCGTAATCGACTTGAAGCCTTCGCGACGAATATGACGCAGCTTCGCGAATTGCTCATTGGACAGAATCGGCGTTTCCAGCTTGATATGGCGGCAGCTCTCCGGCTCCGGATTCAGCAAATTGCGCTCCGGTCCGATGGTTGTCGCGGTGGACGTGATAATCTCCTCGCGGATCGCGTCGATCGGCGGGTTCGTCACTTGCGCGAACAACTGCTTGAAGTAGTTGTACAGTCGCTGCGGACGCTCGGACAAAACAGCCAGCGGAGCGTCGTAGCCCATGGAAGCGATCGGCTCCTGGCCGCTGCCCGCCATTGGCTCAAGCACCTTGCGAATGTCCTCGAACGTGTAGCCGAAAGCCTGCTGGCGCTGCTGCACCGTGTCATGGCTTGGATCCGGCAGCTCAGGCGCGTCCGGCAGAGCTTCCAGATCGACCAGATGCTCGTCGAGCCACTCCCGGTAAGGATGCTCGGAGGCAATCTGCGCCTTCACTTCCTCGTCGGAAATGATGCGGCCTTGCTCCGTGTCGACAAGCAGCATGCGGCCTGGACGCAGTCGGTCCTTGTACAGGATATCCTCGGCAGGAATTTCAACCGTGCCGGCCTCGGAGCCCAGAATGATATGATCGTCTTTGGTCACGTAATAACGCGCCGGACGCAGACCGTTGCGGTCCAGCACCGCGCCGATTTGCGTGCCGTCCGTGAAGCCCATGGCGGCAGGACCGTCCCACGGCTCCATCAGCGTGCTGTGGTACTCGTAGAACGCCTTGCGGTCGTCGCTCATGCTCTCATGGTTGGACCATGGCTCCGGAACCATCATCATCGCGACATGCGGCAGGGAGCGTCCCGCCAGATGCAGGAATTCCAGCGTGTTGTCGAACATAGCCGTATCGGAGCCGTCAGGGTTAATGATCGGCTTGATCTTCTCCAGATCATCGCCGAACAGCTCGGAGGCGAACAGCGTCTGGCGGGCATGCATCCAGTTCACGTTGCCGCGCAGCGTGTTGATCTCCCCGTTATGGATCAAATAATGGAATGGATGCGCGCGCTCCCAGCTCGGGAACGTATTTGTACTAAAACGGGAATGCACTAAAGCAATAGCGGAAACAACCGATTCGTCATTCAATTCTTGATAGAACGAACGGACCTGCTCGGTCGTCAACATCCCCTTGTATACGATCTTCTTCGTAGACAAGCTGGAGAAGTAGAACATGTTCCCGCCTTCTTTGCCGGCGTAGCGAATCGCCAGCTCGGCGCGTTTGCGGATGACATACAGCTTGCGCTCGAATGCAAGCGTGTCGCTCAGGTCCGCGTTCCTGCCGATGAATACCTGGCGTACATACGGCTTAACAGCCAGCGCCGATTGGCCCAGCTTCTCGTCGTTCGTAGGCACTGTGCGCCAGCCGATCAGCGATTGCTTCTCTTCCTGAATGATCGCTTCCAGCTCGCGCTCAATCGCAGCGCGCGCCTCTTCCTCGTGCGGCATGAAGATCATGCCCACCGCATATTCGCCTTCCGCCGGCAGCTGGATGCCCTGTTTGCCCAGCTCCGCGGAGAAGAAATCATGCGGAATTTGAAGCAGAATACCTGCGCCGTCGCCGGTGTTAGGCTCGCTTCCTTGTCCGCCGCGGTGTTCCATATTCTCCAGCAGCGTCAGCGCCTGGCGAATCACCTTATGCGACTTTTTTCCTTTGATGCTGGCTACAAAGCCCATTCCGCAAGCGTCTTTCTCGTTCTGCGGGTCATAAAGTCCTTGCTTAGGCGGCAATCCCAAAATATTTTCTTTCATTGTGTGCAACCTCTCTATCAGAAGATTTTTGGGCAAGCAATGCAGAAATGACTACAGGTTTGATCACTTAATTTGGCTTCATTTTTGGCTTGAAGTATCATAGAATGGTAGGGTACGAGGCGCACCGCCTGCTCCTTGCCATCCTTCTTGCCATCTACCGTTGCTAAGCGATTATTATATGATTTTAACATTAGCGCAAATCGGAAATCAATTTAATATTTTTTATTATTGCGATAAGCATTGTTTGGCGGAACATGCAATTCTATATTAACAGAGGGATGTGTTGGAGATGCATAGTAAATTAAGGAAGACCGCGGCGGCAACGCTAGCCGCGCTTATGCTGACGCAAGGAGCCTTTCTGTCAGCGGCTGAGACTGGCGCGAACGCAGCGTCTACATACGACATAGTCGTCCTGGGGGATTCGCTTGCGGCTGGTTATGAGCACGGGTTCACGGAGACCTCCGTGCCCTATGGCTACGCGGAGCATATGTACGAGCAGGCGCTGTTCCATGGCCTGCGGGCGGAATACGATAATTACGGCTTGATCGGCCTGACATCAGAGGGCCTCAGCAAGTGGCTGAGATCCGCGTCCGCCGGCAAGGCCGCTTCAACGGCATCCATCCAGCCCGGCCTCTACGATCCTCGGGCGGACGATATATTCAAGCGGACCTCTGAGCTGAAGGCGGATATCCAGCAGGCTGAGCTTGTCCTGATCACCATCGGCGGGAACGATTTCCTGTCTCTCATTAAGGGCTTGCAGTCCGGCGACAACTTCGCCGATTACGACAAGCTGTCCGCTCCTGAGCAAGCGGCGCTTCAGTCCCAGCTTGACGGCCTGCTGAGCGGCTTCGAAGCGCAGCTGTCCGCCGCACTGGCGGACATCCGCAAGCTTCAGCCGGGAGCGGAAATCGTAATCGCCAATCAATATCTGCCCATACCGTTCGCCAAGATCCGGAATGAAGTGGTGTATTACGTCCCGCCAGGCACCGCGGAGTTTCTGCTGGACGGGCAGCGAAGGCTGCTCGCGGCATTAGAGAGCGTGGCCGAGCCCCTCAGCATCAAGATCGCGGACGCGGCAGCTGCCATTGAGAGCAATGTCCTGATCTACACAAATGTCGGCAAGAAGGGCTCAGAGCGCGACATCCACCCTACCCGGGACGGCTACAAGGCGATAGGCAAGGCGTTCGCGGAAGCCGTATTCGGCGAATACAGAACGGTGAGCAAGAAGCCGGCCAGCGTGCCTATCTCCGTGGTTGTGAAGGGCAAGGAGCTGCAGACCGTTTATACCCCGCGCATCAAGAACGGGCGCACCTTCGTAGCCATCGCTGACATCACCGACGCGATTGGCGCCGCGCGGTCGTGGAACGCCAAGACGAATACCGCGACAATTACGCTGAAGGACCGCACCGTTGAGCTGACGATCGGCGCGAAGACGATCAAGATTAACGGCAAGACCGTCCCGCTGAACGCGGAGCCGGCTTACTTCGAGCAGTTCCCCGGCGAGAAAAAAACATACGTTCCGCTTGCCGCCTTATCGGAAGGGCTTGGCCTTCAAGTCCGGTACCGCGAAATTTTGGACACAGCCTTCATTAATCCGTAATTTATGCTTCGTTTACTCATAATCCTTGCGCAGCTGGCGAATAACCTCCAAGCCTTTTGCGGTCCAGCGATGGAGGCGGTCGAGCGCCTCCTCCAGCTCCGCAGCGGATGCCAGAAGCGACTCCTTATAGTCCGGAACGGCTCCGTGGTAAGGGGTTATATCTCGAAGGAGCACATTCGTTTTTTCGGTATAGCTCAGCGCGCGCCGCTCATGGAACATCGCCACGTCGGGATCGTAGGGCTGATGCAGATCGCCCTGCTCCGGATGCTTCAGCACCGCCAGCACCTTCACGAGTGCCCGCGGACCGTTGACTTCCTGCACCTCCCCTACATATTGGCCAGTCCTCACCTCTGCCTTGACCAGATCTCCAACTTCCAGCTTGATTGACATGATATATTTCCTCCTGCGTTATGGATTCGTCATAAGTTTCTTGTGATTACTGTAAAGCAATGGCTTTTTGAGCGCAAGGGTTAGATCGGTGCTTGTGTTAACCTGACATGCAAAGTAATATGGAAATAGAAAAGTGGGTGAGACTATGCGCAAGAAGAGAGTGCTGTTGCTCTCGGAGGGGTTCGGCTCGGGCCACACTCAGGCCGCGAACGCGCTGGCGGTTGGTATGAAGCAGTTATGCCCCAGCATCTCAGCCAGGGTCATCGAGCTAGGAAAATTTCTAAATCCTGTACTTGGTCCTTGGATTGTATCAGCATATCGGAAGACGGTCAGCTCGAGACCGAAGATGGTAGGCCTCATGTACCGCAGCAATTACAAGAAACCGACAAACCGATTTGCGCAGCTGGCGCTGCACCGTATGTTTTATACGCAGACCTCTCAAGTCATCGCCCAGCTCAAGCCTGATCTCATCGTATGCACGCATCCCGTACCGAACGCGGTTGTCGCGCGACTGAAGCGCCTTGGACTCGACATGCCTTTATATACGCTTATTACCGACTATGACGCTCACGGCTCCTGGGTAAGCCAGGAGGTGAACCATTATCTGGTCTCCTCGCCGGATGTGAAGCGTCGTCTCATGGAGAAGGGCGTGCTTGCTGAGCGGGTGGAGGTTACCGGCATTCCGGTTCATCCCAACTTCTGGGTGACCTATCCCAAGGACGAGATCCGCAGGGATTTCGATCTAAAGGAGATGCCTACCGTGCTCATTATGGGCGGCGGATGGGGTATACTTTACGAGGACAGCGCCTTGTCCTATATGACCAAATGGCGCGAGACAACCCAGCTGATCTTCTGTGTCGGCTCCAACGAGAAGATGAAGGAGAAGATGCTGACCGATCCTATGTTCCAGCATCCCAATATTCGAATCGTCGGCTTCACGCGAGAGGTCCACAAGCTGATGGAGGTAGCCGATCTGCTTGTGACAAAGCCTGGAGGGATGACCTGCACGGAGGGCATGAGCAAGGCTCTTCCCATGCTCTTCTACGAGCCCATTCCCGGCCAGGAGGAAGAGAACTGCGAATATTTTATCCATAACGGGTTCGGCGAAATGCTGGATTCCAACGATACCGTGGATCGCTGGTTCAAGCTGATTCATGACAGGGAGTCGTCCGCTCAGTTCCGCGAGGAGCTTCAGCGCAGGCGCAATCATCAGTACAACGCCAGAAAATGTCCGGAGGCCGTTCTGCAGCTTATGCAGTAACGGCTTTCTTCCACTTCAATAATAATGCTGGCGAAGGGAATAGTATAAGGAGAAAGGGGATTTCCACTATGCGTACGCAAATCACTGACGGCAAGACGATTATTCTCAGGCTCGAGATCGATACTGAAATCGCGCAGTTCGGCAAGGCGGCTACGGCCATCGAGCAAGCAAGAGGCGACATTGTCGCCATCGACGTCATACATACCGACAAGAACAAGAGCATCCGCGACTTAACGGTCAAAATAACGGAGCAAGGCGCCTCCGAGCGGCTGGCCAGAGCATTTGACGCGCTGCCGGGGATCCGTCTGCTGCATGTGTCGGACAGAACCTTCCTCCTGCACCTTGGCGGCAAGATTACGGTACAGCCCAAGACGCCGATTCAGAACCGCGACGACCTGTCCAGGGTATACACGCCCGATGTCGCGCGAGTATGCCAGGCGATTCAAGCGGAGCCCTCCAAGGCTCATACGCTTACAATCAAACGCAATACGGTTGCAGTCGTATCCGACGGCAGCGCGGTGCTGGGCCTTGGCAATATCGGCCCTTATGCCGCAATGCCAGTCATGGAGGGGAAGGCGATGCTGTTCAAGCAGTTCGCCGACGTCGACGCGTTCCCCATCTGCCTGGATACGCAGGATACAGAAGCCGTCATCGCGGCGGTCAAGCATCTGGCTCCCGCGTTCGGCGGCATTAACCTGGAGGATATCTCGGCGCCGCGCTGCTTCGAAATCGAGCGCAGGCTGCGCGAGGAGCTGGACATTCCGGTATTCCACGACGATCAGCACGGCACCGCTGTTGTGCTGTACGCCGGCCTCCTGAACGCGCTGAAGCTGACGGGTCGAGAGCTCAGCGACTCGCGTATCGTGGTATGCGGGATTGGAGCCGCAGGCACCGCATGCACGAAGATGCTCCTTGCGGGGGGCGCGCGCCATATCGTAGGCGTTGATCGGGCCGGCATATTGAACGCGGATGAGACCTACGACAACGAGACGTGGCAATGGTACGCTAGCAACACCAATCCGGAGCGCCGCAATGGCGGCCTGAAGGATGCCATTGCGGGCGCGGACGTGTTCATTGGCGTATCCGCCGGCGGCCTGCTCACTAGAGAGGATGTCGCCAGCATGGCGCCTAATCCCGTCGTCTTCGCCATGGCGAATCCAGAGCCGGAGATTCGGCCGGAGCTGATCGAGGACATCGTAGGCGTATTCGCTACCGGCCGCTCTGACTATCCCAACCAGATCAACAACGTCCTCTGCTTCCCGGGCATATTCAGGGGAGCGCTCGACAGCCGAGCCTCCGAGATTAACGAGGAGATGAAGCTGGCGGCAGCGGAAGCTATCGCCTCCGTCATCAGCGAGGACGAGCTTAACCGCATGTATATCATTCCGAGCGTCTTCAATACGAAGGTCGTCGAGGAGGTGCGCCGCAGAGTGGTCGCCGCCGCCCAGCGCACCGGCGTGTCGCGCCGCAAGCTGCGGGAATAGGGCGCTACGGAGCTGGGCTGGAATATAAACTTGAAATTCGGAGCGTCTGCGCCGTTATTTCAAGTTTATTTTTTTGAAACCTTGGAATCGACTCTTACGTATGTATCTGTGGGCTATTTTTGCATACGCGGAATTGCTGGCGGTATGCTATACTTAGCAGGCAAGTGAAACGAAAAGGAGCCTACTTCATGTTTCAAGCAATTGTCGATTTTCTGGAGGATTACGGTCCCTGGGGCTTGTTCGCGCATTCCTTCCTGGATGCGGTCATCTTCCCCATCCCCGCATTCTTCCTTCAAGTATCGCTCAGCATCGTGAATCCCACTTCCGCGCTATGGCTGGCTACCGTTGGCTATATCGCCTGCTTGCTGGGCACTCCGGTAGGCTACTATTTGGGCAAGCTTATGGGCAAGTCCGTCCTTTACCGATTCCTGAAAGCGGAATGGATCGACGCGGCGACTACCCGATTCCAGAAAAGCGGTGAATCCGCCATCCTGATTGGCTCCTTTACGCCGATTCCGTTCAAGGTGTTTACGATATTATCGGGATGCTTGAACTTCCCTTTATGGCGGCTTATCGGTTATGCAGCCATCGGCAGGGCTGTCAAGTTCTATGCGGTAGGCGCATTGTTCTACTTCTACGGACGCGCGGCGGAATCTATGGTCAAAGACGTGTCCTTGTATATATTTCTTGGCAGCATACCTCTCATTGCCGCTTTTCTCATTATACGGAGCGTATTGCGCAAGAAGAAGAAACGGGCAGCGGAGCTGCAGAAGGATCTGCAGGCTTGATGAAGCCCTTGTCTCGCTGTCATACGAACTACGAACAGAAAGCTATCCCCCTGGCCGTTAAGGTCACGGCCAAAGGGATTGCTTTTTTGTTGCTAGCTTTATTGGTGCTTGCCCTCTTGCTGGCCCTACAGAGCACTGCCTCCGAATATGAAGCGATGCTCCCAATGCTTGCCGGTAATCGTGCCTGTTGTGACGCCGCCGCTTTCTTTGGAGTACGTGTGAAGAATCTTGCCGTCTCCCAGATAGATGCCTACATGCGTAATGGTCTGCGCCTGCTTGTTAATGCCGCTGTACGACGATGCGCTGGAGCCCCTGTACGACATGAAGAACATAAGGTCGCCGCGTTTCAGCCCGCTAATGCTTGTTGTGTAGCTCCCTTTACTTTTCACATAGGAGCCCTGACCTCGCGAATCAGCCGGCAGCGTAAGGCCAAGCGCGTCCTTGAACGCTTGTCTGACGAAGTCGGAGCAGTCGAAGGTGGTCGTCGTGCTGCGGCTGGAGCCATATTCGTATGGCGTGCCCAAATATTTCATGCCTGCGGCAATCACCTTCTCCACATCGCTGGACGATGCCGGCGGCGTCTCTGTGGACGGCGCGCTGCCACCGCCCGAGCCCGCGGAGCCGCTGCCGATCGTACCGTTGCTGACAGTCATATATTGCGATTGAGAAGACACGTAGCCTTTGACCCCTCTTGCGTCAACCGCCTCATACCAATAGCTGTTCGGCTGTCCCGTAATTTGCATCTGCTCGCCTGCTTTCAGATAACGAATGCGGTCGGCGGAGGTGGATGCCCCTTCCCGGAACGATACCGACTTCTTAACCGTGCCAATCGCCGCTGTCACAGCACCGGCTTCCGAGCTTGTCCCACCCGATGAGGAGCCTGAGCCAGAGCTGCCAGCAATAATATCCGTATATTTGGACGAAGACGAAATATAGCCCGTCCGCCCATTAGCATCGCTTATTTTGTACCAGCTGCTGCCGGAGCTTTCAATGATAGAGATCGTCTCGCCCTTCTTGAGCATGCGAATGACATTTGCCGAGGCGGACGGCGCTGTCCGCATGTTCACGCCCCATGTCACCTCTGCAGATTGCGCGGCGTGCGCCGCAGGAGCTGGCAATACCGTCAACGAGCCGAACATCATTGCTGCTGTCACTGTTACGGTAGCTATCTTATGCTTCATTGTATACTTCATGAGAATACGCCTCCTTGTTGTGTAAGCTTGCTGCCGGTAACCGGCGTTCTACAACCATTGTAAGGTCGGCTAAGTGGAGCAAGCATCCATCCAGGCTCCCAAATAGGACTGAGGTAATTTGGGAGAAAAGACGTATCCTTCTTGCTGAGAGAATATTAATAAAAGGCATCTCCGCGGGGGAGATGCCTTCTTGTGCCATCATTGGAAGCAAGCTTTGCTTACAGCCGCTTGAATCACTGAAAGCGATTCACACGGACAAAAAATGAGAGGTGTCTCATTCGAAAATAGGACTATAGAACCATTTTGGATACAGGACTATTCTAATGGTGACATTTACCAGCGCCGTCCAACGGCTCTACATGAACATGAACCCCCATAATATTATGCTTGCGGCCGAGTCTTCGCTCGATATCGTCAGCGATTTGATGGCTCTCAATCAGGGACAAGCCGGGATCCACTTGAATAATGACATCTACCAGCACATTGCTGCCGTGCACGCGGGCCTTGATGTCCTTGATCGTTCTGACGCCCTTCGTTCCCTCGATGGTGGACTGGAACGTCTTGAGCTCCTTTTCGTCGAAGCCGTCCGTCAGCGCGTGCGTCGAGCTGTAAAATATGCTCCATGCCGTCTTGCAAATAATAATGCCCACGGCAAAGGCTGCCACGGGATCCAGCCATGGCATTCCGAACTGCGCTCCGATGATGCCTACCGCTGCGCCTGTACTGACTAACGCGTCGGACAAATTATCCTTCGCTGCCGCCATCAAAGCCTGATTGTTAATCCGCTTGGCCAAGCGGCTGTTGTACAGATAGACGGCGCCCATACACACGGAGGAGAACAGCGCCACCCAGGCCGTAATCAGATTCGGCGTGCCATGCTCACCTGACGCAAGAGATCTGACAGCGGATATAAGCACCTGCAGGCCGACGCTGGCCATGATGAAGGAGGCGATTAGCGCCGCTATCGTCTCCGCTCGGAAATGGCCGTAAGGATGATCCTTATCCGGCGGCTTCTGCGAAATACGCAGTCCAATTAATACTGCCAGCGAGGCGACAATATCCGTTAAGTTATTGTAGCCGTCCGCGACGAGGGCGCCCGATACAAACCAGTAGCCGGCCCCCAGCTTGAGCGCGGATAATACGATATAAGCGGCGATACTGACCCATGCGCCCTTCTCGCCTTGTTTAATGTCATCATATTGTGTCAAAACATACCCTCCTGCCAGCGAACATCTCTTGGTATCATACCCGATCGTATCCGTGTGGGTCTAGAGAAACAGTGTTGACCCGGTACGCACTTTTGTGCATGCAGGCAAAAGAGTGGGACATCCGCCAAATCCGCTCTCTTGTCCGCAAACAAAAACCGCCTTGGGCTCCAGGAAGCTCCTAAGACGGTTATTGTGCGCTTACTATACGGCGTACATACGCTCGCGGATTTCTTTGATTTCGGCGCTTTCAAGATATTCGTCGTATGTCATCATCCGATCAATCACGCCGTTTGGCGTAATTTCAATTATGCGGTTGGCAATTGTCTGCACGAACTGATGGTCATGCGAGGTGAACAGAATCGTGCAGTCCGTATCGATCAAGCCGTTGTTAAGGGCTGTGATAGACTCCAAATCAAGATGGTTCGTCGGCTCATCCAGGATGAACACGTTCGCGCCCTCCAGCATCATCTTCGACAGCATGCAGCGAACCTTCTCCCCGCCGGACAGCACGCTTGCTTTCTTCATGGCGTCATCGCCGGAGAACAGCATACGTCCGAGGAAGCCGCGCAGGAACGTCTCATCCGGGTCCTTGGAGTATTGGCGCAGCCAATCCACCAGGTTAAGCTCTACACCTTCAAAATATTTGGAGTTGTCCTTGGGGAAATACGCGCGTGTTGTCGTAACGCCCCACGAATACGTGCCCGCATCCGGCTCCAGCTCGCCGGCCAGCAGCTGGAAGAACGTTGTCTTCGGCAGGCTGTTCGGCCCAACAAACGCAACCTTGTCGCCTTTGTTGATGGTGATCGTCAGATTATCGATAATCTTGTCGCCCTCGATGGACTTCGTCAAGCCTTCAACGAGCAGCAGCTGCTTGCCCGCCTCGCGCTCGCCCTTGAACAGAATAAACGGATATTTGCGGTTGGAAGGACGAATGTCGTCCAGCGTAATCTTGTCCAGGAGCTTCTTCCGGGAAGTCGCCTGCTTGGACTTGGATTTGTTCGCGCTGAAGCGCTGGATGAACGCCTGCAGCTCCTTGATCTTGTCTTCCTTCTTCTTGTTCTCGGAGCGCATAAGAGACAGCGCCAGTTGGCTGGACTCGTACCAGAAGTCGTAGTTGCCCACGTACATCTGAATTTTGCCAAAGTCGATATCGGCGATATGGGTACATACCTGGTTCAGGAAGTGACGGTCATGGCTGACTACAATAACGGTGCCTTCATATCTGGAGAGGAAGTCCTCCAGCCAGCGGATAGATTCAATGTCCAAATGGTTCGTAGGCTCGTCGAGGAGCAGAATTTGCGGCGATCCGAACAAAGCCTGCGCAAGCAGAACGCGAACCTTCTCATTGCCGCCCAGATCCGCCATCAGCTTGTCGTGCAGCTCCGTGCCGATGCCAAGGCCATTCAGCATCTCTGCGGCTTCGGACTCCGCTTCCCAGCCGTTCATGTCCGCAAACTCAGCCTCCAGCTCGCCCGCGCGCATACCGTCTTCATCGGTGAAATCCGCTTTGGTGTAGATGGCGTCCTTCTCCTTCATGACCTCGTACAGCTTCTTGTGGCCCATAATGACCGTCTCCAGCACCTTGAACTGGTCGTATTCATAATGGTTCTGCTTCAATACGGCCAGACGCTCGCCCGGCGTAATATGAACCTCTCCGGAGGTCTGCTCCACTTCTCCGGACAAAATTTTCAGGAAGGTTGATTTGCCGGCGCCGTTCGCACCGATCAGACCGTAGCAGTTGCCCGGCGTAAACTTAATATTCACATCTTCAAAAAGCGCGCGCTTCCCGTAACGAAGCGTTATGCCACTTGTGCTAATCATAGTATTTAATCCCGTCCTTCACTACAAAATCGCATTTTCTCGAACCATTATAGCACAGAATGTTTGGTTTCTCCTCATGTTTCGGGCGTTGCCCGCCAAAAAACCTCCCTCAAGCAACGTTGGCGCGCTGATTCAAGGGAGGTGGCGTTGCTGCTTAATGCCTGGCTAGCTCCAGCTTAGCTTCACTTCGTTGCCCGTTCTCGAGGATTCATAGATCGCGTCGAGAATGCGGTTGTTCGTATAGCCGGTCAAAGCTGAGGAGATAGGCGTCTTGTGCTCGCGGATACATTCCGCAAAGTGGCGGAACATGAGAATCCGTTCCTCTTCGCCCTCCAGGGGCACGATTTCCGTCTCGACGACCTCATTATCCTGATAGGTGACGTACGTCGCCCGTTCCCCTACAATCGAAATTCCGCCTTTGGTGCCCATGAGATAAATAAACGGCGCCTCCGGCAAGCCTGCTGCATGCGCCGCCCAACTGACCTCCAGCGACAGCGTAGCGCCGTTATCTAGCTTAATCAGCGCGGACGCAAGATCCTCGACGTCGTAATAGCCGTCCCAGTTCGGCGTACCCCAGGTACCGATGCCTTCCTTGTTAGGTCCAAACTCCGCGTAGGTGGAGCCGAATACGGTAATCGGCTTCGGATTGCCCATCAAATAAAGGGACAAGTCCAGCATATGCACGCCGATATCGATGAGAGGGCCGCCTCCGGATTGATCCTTGCGCGTGAACCAGGAGCCCCAGCCTGGAATGCCCTTCTTCCGCAGCCAGCCTGCCTTGGCGTTGTAGATTCGGCCCATGTCGCCGTTCTCGATTCTTGCCTTCACAGCTCGGCTGAGACCCTGCCAGCGCATTTGGTGAGACATCATCAGAATTCGGCCGGATTCCCCTGCTGCCTCGAAGATGGCCTGGGCTGCCACGGAATCAATGGCCATCGGCTTCTCCAGCAGGACATGCTTGCCTCTTCTCAGCGCCTCAATCGCAAGCGCCGCATGATACTGGTTCGGCACGCCGATAATGACGGCATCAATCGTCTCATCCTCAAGGAGAGCTTGCGGCGATTCGTGAACCCTGCCGATGCCATGCTCCTCCGCTCTTTGCTGAGCAAGCGGCAAAGAAGCATCCGTCACCGCTGTTGTCTCCATGTCGTCAATCCCAGCCAACGTCCTCATATGAACGTTGCCAATCGCTCCCGCTCCGATAATGCCGACTTGTATCTTCTTCTCTGTCATGAACGTTCCTCCTGGAATGAATGCTATATGGTTGATAATGAAAGTATATCGTCTATATGAGGATACGTACATCCTATAGAGGTTGATCAGTCGGCCATTCCGCCAGTCTCCACGTCTCCCCAAGCGGCAGCACAACGACGCGCTCCTCCTCTATGCCGCTTTGCTTTCTGCCTTGTTCAAGCCGGTCCAGCGCTTCCTTCGGCGTATCGTCCGCCAGCTTGAACGTGCCGTAGTGCATCGGAACAAACCATTCGGCCCCGATGTCCTGGAATGCCTGAAGCGATTCTTCCGGCGTAACATGCTGCGGCCCCATGAACCATTCCGGCTCATAAGCGCCAATCGGCATTAGAGCAACATCGATACGGAACCGGCTGCCAATTTCCTTGAAGCCCCGGAAATATCCGCTGTCCCCAGCGAAGTAGAGGGTAGGGGAGCTCGATACAAGCGGTCTGCGCGAGCTTGGCTTTGAGGCACTCGCGGAAGGCTGGCCAGCTGCGGCCTGGGCAGATGCCGCAGCTTCATTGATCGACTTCCCGCCTTGATCCTGCGAATAGGCATCCGCCCAGGAGGCGGCAGACGCGCCTGGCGGCTCAATAATCCAGCCGCCCCAATGAGAGCTGTTCGTGTCCCAAGGATTCCGTCTGGTCCAATGCTGCGAGGGCACGAATGTGAAGGCAACGCCATTCACAAGCGTCGTCTCCCACCATTCAAACTCCTGAATGTTCGAGAAGCCCTTCAGCCGCAGCTTCGCGCTCAGTCCTGCCGGTACCAGCAGCCGCTTGGCCCCCGTCAGTCTTCGGAGCGACGCTATGCTGAGATGATCATAATGCGAATGCGACACCAGCACGACATCAACCGGCGGCATTCTGTCGATTGGAATGCCTGGTGCTGACAGACGCTTCTGGAACGCCATCTGCCCCGACCATACGGGGTCCGTCACAATATTCAGCCCGCCAATCTGGAGCAGGAAGGTGGAATGCCCGATCCATGTAATGGCCGGCAATCCCCTGTTCTCCGACAGAAACGCCAGATCGGGTTCAACACTGGGAACTATATAGGAATAATCCTTCTGCCTCAGCTTCCGGAGTCGTTCTTGACGCCATCTCTGGAATTGCTTAAAGGAATTATGCTGTTGTACCTGATCTTGGTTGACAAATCTTCTAAATCTCAAGTCCAGCTTCCCCTCCCCATCCGAGTTCGACTTATCATTAAGATACCAAGGGATTGGCATGTATTGCAAATCGCCCCGCTACAATCAGTTTACTCGCGGCGAGGTGACGTCTGTGCTGATTATTGGGATTATCCGCAGCTGACATGGTATAGTTAAAGAGGTTGTTCAAAAAGCCCACTTTTGCCCACATAAGAATTTAAATTCTTATTGGCGATAAAACCTACCTTTAAATGCGGTCGCTCATCAATGAAAGGCCTCGAAATAGGTTTTATCATCACGAGGCCAATCAGGAAGCATACTCGGCATCGAATATCTCTTGATACCCACGAAAGTGAAGGGGAGCTTCGAAGCTTATTCCGATTACTTTCGCGGGGCCCGGTTTCAGCCGGAACAAGCGTATGCTTACGAAGTGTGTTTCCTCCGGAAACAAGCTTATGCTTACGAAGCAGGTTTCTTTCAGAAACCTTTAAGGTGCTCACGTAGCTCCACTAAGAGGATGCTTACGATGTCGTTTTCTCCGAAAACGTGTACCGCTCCTCACTTCCTAGCTTCAATCGATCTTCTACAGCGTTTTTGAAAAAAACGCAGCATCGTAAGCATGAACTCTGGTGCTGAAAACTGGACTTTTTGAACTCGCACTTAAAGCATACGACAATGGCAAATTTCTTAAGACAGGAGGCAAACACTCATGAAACTGATCTCCATAGAACCTACACCAAGTCCCAACTCGATGAAATTAAACGTCGACGAAACACTGCCGCGTGGACGCCGCCATACCTATCTAACGGCGGATGCCGAAAGCGCGCCCGAGCCTCTCAAAAGCCTGCTGGCAATTGAAGGCGTACGAAGCCTGTTCCGCACCGCTGACTTCATCGCTCTCGATCGCAAGCCGGGCGCAGACTGGGCCCGCATTCTGGGAGATGCCCGAACGCTGCTTCAAGGAGGGGAAGGGAACGACGCCCCGGCGGCGGCAGGGGGAATGAACGCGGGCTTCGGCGAGGCGCAGGTGCTCGTGCAGATGTTCCGGGGCATTCCCATGCAGGTTCGGGTCCGTATGAACGATGGCGAGGTGCGCTCCGCTCTTCCGTCCAAATTCGCCGAAGCCGTAACAGCCGCTGCTGGCTCCAGCATGATCCGGGAACGCAAGCTGGAGGAATTCGGCGTGAGATATGGCGAGCCTGAGGAAATCGCGGAGGAAATTGTTCGCGAGCTTGACGCGACCTATACAGAGGAGCGACTTGCCTCTCTAATCGAAGCATCGCTTGCGGCCGGCCCTGGTGAGCAAGCTGCACCCCCGGCGCCAAGACCATCGCCTTTGACACTGGAAGAGACGGAACGGCAGTTCCAGTCGGAGGATTGGCAGGCTCGCTACGCGGCGCTGGAGCGTTACACAAGCGCGCCGGAGGGCATTCCTCTTCTTGCCCGCGCTCTGCGCGACGAGAATGCCTCTATTCGGAGGCTTGCCGTCGTCTACCTGGGCGATCTTCGTTCACCGGAAGCGCTGCCGCTCCTGTTCGAAGCGCTGAAGGACCGCTCTTCCTCTGTTCGAAGGACCGCCGGCGATACATTATCCGATATGGGCGATCCCTCGGCGATCGGGCCGATGATAGAAGCGCTGAAGGACAAAAACAAGCTTGTGCGCTGGAGAGCAGCCCGATACCTGTACGAAATTGGAGACGAGTCGGCGATCGAAGCGCTCCAGGAGGCGACCAGAGACAGTGAGTTCGAGATTCAGCTTCAAGCCCAGATCGCTTTGGAGAGGATCAGGAGCGGCGAGGAGGCTGCGGGCACGGTCTGGCAGCAGATGACGGCAGCACGCCAATCCCATTCATAACGACAGAAGCCCGCGCAGACGCGTGGTCCCATTGGACCTCGCGGCTATGCGGGCTTCCTCTCTATTACGGATAATTCAGATGCACATTAACGAGCAGCGAGTTATCGCTCCCATATTTCTCATAGCTCGCCCGATAGCCCACCGCCGCTCCTACATCCTTGAACGCGGCTTTGAGCTGCTCCGGAAAGTCATCCCCCTGCTTATAACGGAACGCCAGATGAGTGGTGCGAGCTCGAACGGCCGATTGAATCTTTGCCTTCAGAGCCGAGCCGTCCGTAACCGTATGCTCAGCGTCCAGCCAATGAAGGCCAAGCGACAGCTTCAGCTTGGCGAACCGGTCCGCTTCACCTGCGTCCTCCGCCGCCAGGCCAGCCAGCGTGTCCGCATAGCTCACCGAAGCCTCTGGATATGTCCGGGTCCAGCTATGATCGGCTCGCAGCTCCTCGTCGGTCTTCAGGTAATAGGTATATCTGATCCGATCATCCTCCGCTCCTACAGGATCGTCCCAGGTCAGATCAAGATGGTACCATTGGCCGTCCAGACGCACCATGTTCCAGGCATGCTCTCCCGTATCGACGGTACCCTCCGCGATTCGAACAGGTATGCCTGCCTGCTCCAGCATCCGATAGCCAAGCAAGGAATACCCTTGACAGACCGCCTTGCCCAAGACTGCCGCATCGTAGGCCGTATAATAGCTTAGCGACTGATCGTATTCGACGCGTGTGACAATCCAATCATGAATCGCTTTGACCTTCTCGTGCTCGTTCATGCCGGGCTTTAGAAGCTGAGCCAGCGCTTCCTCCACCACACGGTCAACCTCCGCCGTCTCCTCCAGCGATTCGCGATATCGCGCTTCTACAGTGATGGTCGACTTGCTGCCCCAGCTTCTGATCGTATACAAATAGGATTCCAGAATATAAGCGGAGTAGTCGTCATAGGTAAGCGCCTCGCGAATAATAGACGTCATATGCTCCGACAGCTCGGACTTGTCTCCAACATAAGTGGCGGTGAATCGCTCGGAGCGCTCCTTGAAGCCGGCCGCAAGGTCCTGCTCCAGCTTGCCGTAAGGACGCTCGCTCACCTCCGCCTCTCCCGCGCTGACCCCTTCCTTCACAGGCTCGGCGCCCCCTTCGGCCGATTGCACAGCTACCTCAGTGCTGACGATCGTAGGGAACACGTTAATCTGTTTGTTCAAGCTGTATGCCCCCGCAATGATGATAGCTAGCAGCAACAGCGTGACCCATCCTTTTCGCATTCGTTCCTCCCCCAAGCTAACGGAGTCATCCGCCATACGGTCGGCTGCGGCTTCTGGCAGCTTCAAGCGGCCGCCGGAATGCCGCGCCTATTCCTAACATCCTATGCTTGTATACTCAAAAAATGCCGGGAATAAGGCGCTGATTATCTACTCTCGCACCGCGTCAACAAAAGCTCTAGCACGCTCCGCCACCAAATCGAAGCGTCCCTCCTTCACCCAATCCAAATTGACCAGCTTGCCGCCCATGCCGACCGCATTTGCACCCGCGCGGAAATACTCCCCAATGTTGTGCAGATCCACGCCGCCTGTAGCCAGGAACGGAACATCCTGAAGCGGTCCGCGAAGCTCCTTCAAATAGTTAACACCAAGCGTCCCCATCGGAAACAGCTTCACCGCGTCCGCTCCAGCCTTAACCGCCTTCACAATTTCCGTTGGCGTCATAACGCCGGGCCATACCGCAATGCCGCGCTCCTTGCCGTACGCTATGACCGCCTCATCGAGATTCGGCGAGATCAGAAACTCCGCACCGGCAGCGACCGCTTGCTGGGCGGCTTCTACGTCGATAACCGTCCCCGCACCGATGCGGGCCGCATCCCCGAATCTCTCGCGCCAGCGGCAGATCATCGCCGCCGCGCCCTCCGTATTCATCGTAATTTCCATCAGCCTGATGCCGCCTTCGATCAGCGCCTTGGCTGTGTCGTCGGCGCGGCTGTCTTCAATGCCCCTTAGTATCGCTACAATCTTGTGCTCCAGTAATTCTTTCAGCATGCTGCTCATCTCTCGTTCTCCCCTTATCTTAATCAATTTCTATCCCTCGATTTCTAGCTCCAATAACGCTCCAGTATACGCAGGAATACATTCGGGAACGGAAGCGTGTCCAGCGCCTCTCTGCCCATCCAGCGGTACGGGCCTTGGGCCTGTCCCGTCTCATAGGCCAAGCCTGACTCCGCGGCAAGGCTATTGCCCCTGGAGATCTCGCTTGGTCCCAAATCTGCTACATATACGCGCATATGCCAATGAATATGGCTGAATACATGCTCTTCGTCAACAAGCCAGCCGGTGGGCCGGATCAGCAGCCCCGTCTCCCGCTCCAGCTCCCGCCCCAGCGACTCGGCAAGCCTGGCGTCCTCCTTCGGAGCCTCCTCTCGGAACCATTCTCCCGATGGGTCATCCGACAAAACATGCGGCAGCTCCCACATCTGCGCCAGCAGGCCATTCTCCGGACGCTGCCGGAGAAGCACCTGGTCCGCGCGCTCCCCGCTTCCACGGACAATAACGGCCACACGATATTCATGGCGCGGCGGCTTCGCTTTTGTTTTGATCGGAAGCTCGGTCTCTCGTCCCTGAAGCCTCGCCTCGCAATGCTCCATCACCGGGCACGGCAGACAGCTTGGCGATTTCGGCGTACACACCAGAGCGCCAAGCTCCATCAGCGCTTGATTGAAATCCCCGGCAGCCCCCTCCGGAATGAGGGAGGCCGCCAGCTTCTCAATGCCAACCCGGGTCTTCGGCTTCGCAATATCGTCCTCCAGGCAGAAATAACGGGACAGCACTCTCATCACATTGCCGTCCACCGCCGGCTCCGGCCGATTAAAGGCGATGCTCATAATGGCGCCTGCTGTATAAGGCCCGACTCCCTTCAGACCGGCTACCGCTGCCTTGTCATCCGGTATAATACCGCCATAGAGACTCATCACCATACGGGCGCCGGCCTGCAAATTACGGGCTCTGGAATAATAGCCAAGCCCCTCCCAGCTTTTCAGCACCTCTTCCTCCGGCGCCTCCGCCAAGGCTTGTACCGTAGGGAATTTCGCCATAAAGCGTTCAAAGTAAGGAATAACGGTATCGACTCTCGTCTGCTGCAGCATAATTTCGGATACCCAAATCCGGTACGGATCCTTGTTCCTCCGCCAGGGCAGATTCCGATTGCCTCTCTGATACCAGCTCAGCAGCTCCCTGCTGAAATAGGCTGATGCCTCTTGTATAGCCATTCTATCGAATCCTTCCGCTCTGTCATTGTTAGTTGTGCCAATATGCTCTATTATACGAGTGAATGCCTGTTATGCCTATGGCAAAGGGAGAGAATGAGGAATGGAGGCAAAAATTCGTGAAAAATCGTTGGATCGGAGCAAAAGGAGGAATCGCTTTCGTTCTGCTAGCCGTACTGGCGGGCTGCGGAGGGAGCGATAGTCATCAAGGATCGGGGAATACCCTCGCGGCTGCTCCAGCCGAGGCGGCAAGCCTGTACAAGACGAATTGCATCAGCTGTCACGGCACCGACCTGGAGGGACGGGTTGGATCGAAATCCAATTTGCAGAGGGTTGGCTCGCGTCTGGACTCCGAGCAGCTTAAGCTCCGGATAGAGGAGGGTAAAGGCGTCATGCCGGCCTTCAAGGACCGTTTAACGCAGGAGGAGCTTGAGACGCTGGCTCAGTGGCTGTCGGGACAGCAGTGACTTGAAGCAAGCGTACACGGCTGCGCCATCCTTTGGCGGAGCAGCATAAGCTTCGTGTTGAAATATAAGCCCAGTTTAGAGAAGACTAATACTTTCATTTGAAAAAAAGCCTCCCGCCCCCTTATGTCTCGGGAATGCGGAAGGCTTCTGTCCGGCTTCAATAGCCAATGTCATGGCCGTTCGATTTGGTTGGCTTCCACAGATGCTCGACGGCCGGCCCGGCGTACGTCCAGCTCGTCTCTCCCATCTGTGGATGAGAGGGGAAGAGATCGCCCTGCACCAGAAGGAGATCGTCGCCCCAGTCATTGGAATATAATCCCTCTTGCTGTACCCACTGACCTGTTCTAAATCTTCGTTTCGAGCCTTCTTGACGTCCTCTGTGCATGGCCATTCTCCTTTCGCCGCATGCTTGCACTTACTTACTATTACATGCAAGTATGGGCCAAAGGTTACCTGTTTAATCGCTCCACCACAACAAATGCGGAAGCAAGCGCACGCTCATGCGTAATCGTCAAATGAACGGACATGTCGGTCTCCCTGAGCGACAGCCTGCTCCATGCCGCCTCAGACAGCTTGACGAACGGCTTGCCGTTCTTGTCCCGCTGTATGTCGATATCTCTGAAGCCGAGCTGACGTCCAATGCCGCAGCCGAAGGCTTTGGAGACGGCTTCCTTGGCGGCGAAGCGTCCCGCAACAAATTGCTGCAGCCGCGCACCCTGATAGGCTGCTGCCAGCTCCCGCTCGCCTTCGGTCAATATGCGTTGCATCAGCCTATCCCCATATCGGCCCTCCAGCATAAGGGAGATTCGATCCACATCCGTCAAGTCATGTCCGATTCCTGCGATCAAGCTCATTGCCTCCTTTAGGTTACGAAGGCGTCCCATCCATCAGCTCTTAGATCCCGGGGATCGGCGAACGTTTGTGCTCCGTCTTCAAATATTGCTTCTCCAGCTTCTCGCTGACCGCAGGCGCTACAGCCTTGCCTTCCAGGTAGTCGCTGTTGTCGTCATACTTGATTCCAAGCTCATCCTCGTCCGTCTGGCCTTCCCATAGACCTGCTGTCGGCGCCTTCTTAAGCACGCTGTCCGGCACTCCCAGGTAAGCCGCTAACTGGCGAACCTGACGCTTGTTCAGCGTGCTGAGCGGCGTAATGTCAACCGCCCCGTCGCCCCACTTCGTGTAGAAGCCCGTAATGGCCTCGGAAGCGTGATCCGTGCCAACGACCAGCAGATTCAGATCGAAAGCCAGCGCATACTGCATGACCATACGCGTTCTGGCCTTGACGTTGCCTTTGCCGCCGCGGCTAATATGCCGTGGCATGCCAAGCGCCTTGAAGGAGTGTTCAACCTCCAGCGCGATTTCGTCAACCGCTTCGCCGATATTCGTCTCTACCTTGTGAGTCAGTCCGAACGCTTCCGCTACCGCGTAGCTGTCCGCAATATCGGATTGCTCGCCGTAAGGCTGGAATACGCCAAGCGTCATATACGCCTTGCCCGTCTCCTCCGACAGCTCATCCGTCGCTCGCTTGCATAAGCCAGTCGCCACCGCGCTGTCGATTCCGCCGCTGATTGCAATCAGCAGCCCCGTCGTGCCGGAGTCCAGCACATAACGCTTCAGGAAGTCAACGCGCTTGCGAACCTCCTCCTCGGGATTGATGGAGGGCTGTACGCCAAGACGCTCAATGATTTGCTCTTGTAGGGTCATATGGCAGCTCCCGTTAACCGCAATACTTATCGAAGGCTTCTGTCAGATCAGCCGCGATGTCCGCTGCGGAACGATTCTCGATTTGATGGCGTTCGATGAAGTGCACCAGCTCGCCATCCTTCATCAGTGCGATGGAAGGGGAGGACGGCGGGTACGGGGCCAAATATTCGCGAGCCTTCGCCGTTGCTTCCTTGTCTTGACCGGCGAACACCGTGAACAGATGGTTAGGAATTTTCTCGTTCTGGAGAGCCTGAGCAACGCCAGGACGGCATTGGCCCGCAGCGCAGCCGCATACGGAATTAATAACGATCAGAGCAGTACCCTTGGCGTCCGGCACGTTCGCTTCCACCTCTTCGGGCGTGCGCAGCTCTTGAATACCCAGCTTAGTAAGATCGTCACGCATGGGTTGAATCATATCCATCATATATCTCTCGAATGACATCGACATTACACTTCACTCCTCGGAAATAAGGTTATTTTTAGCTATTATAACGCCCCTTACGAAAAGAAAGCAACCGGAGTTGCACCTCCGATTGCCTTCTTCCGCCAGCGTCCCGCTCGCACAACGTCAGCCTTCACAAGCGGGCGCGGTATGCCACGTTACGTGGATGGACGATTCGGTCCGTTCAGCTTCTTGTCGACGGCCGCGCCGCCCGCTCGGTTCGCCTTGGATTCATTCTGGGCCGCCTGCCGCTTCTGCTCGGCGGAATCGCCGTTTGTCTTGAAATGCTCAGACATGTCATTCTTCCTCCTTCGAGTAGGCTGCGGCTGCGTGGGGACACGCAGCCGCAGTGCGCCATTCAAGGAGTATTATGCTCATCCTATTGCGCCAATATGTTGAAGCTCACGATAAAAGTTGTGCCCTGCCCTTCCTGGCTCTGCACATCAATCCTGCCGCCATGCCGCTCTGCAATGCTGAGACACAGCGGCAAGCCAAGCCCCGTCCCGCGAGTTTTGGTAGTGAAGAACGGCTCGAACAGGCTGCCCATAATGTCGTGCGGAATGCCCACACCTTCGTCTGAAATTGTAATGCTGATTTCTCCGTTATCATACGTGGTGCGGATTCGGAGAATCCCCTTCTCCTCCATTGCTTCCATGCCGTTACGGGCAATATTCAGCAGCATTTGCTTGATCTCTCGGTCGTTCATCCTCATAGGAGGCAAATCCTCGCAGAGACTGACCTCCAGCGACTGGCCTCTCAGGTTGGCGTCCGCGAGCAGCAACGGCTCCAGGTCGCGAATACTGCTGTTCAGAGAGCCCATCTCCATCTTCAGATCCCGATTCTGCGCGAGAGAGAGGAAATCGTTAATAATCATGTTGGCGCGGTCCAGCTCTTCCATAATGACGCGGAAATATTCATGCTGGTTCTGCGGGCTCCGCTCCTGTATCAGCTGAACAAAGCCGCGAATAACCGCCATGGGATTGCGGATCTCATGTGTAATGCTGGCGGCCATCTGGCCGACAAGGCTCAGTCTCTCCATTCGCCCCAGCTCGTCCCGCAACACGCTCAGCTCCGTAATATCCTGGGCGATAATGGCGGCGCCGGTGACCCTCAGACTGCCCACTTCACGCAGCGTTATCGCCGTGTAGAGAAACGTTTTGCCGTCCTCCATATGAGGCACGGTGCCGGTGGGGCGTCCCTTCAAGGCCTGCTCCAGAATCGTGAAGCACATGTCGCCGGCGCCTTCCAGGAAGACGACGGCATACGGTTTGTTTTTGAGACTGTCAACGCTGGTGTAGGAGGGCATCAAATTGAACAGCCGCAGCCCTTCTTCGTTCACATGCGTAATTCTCGCATCCCGGTCGACGATCATAACCGCGATAGGGGCTTTATCAATAAACTGCTGCAGCTTCTCTACCTCATTGCGGTAGCTAAGAGACAAATGATCCACTTTGTTATGTAGCTGCTGCTTTTCCTTAATGCCTTCTATTATGTAGACGGACAGCCAGGTCGCAAGCAATAAGCCTGCCATAGCAACCAACAAGTCAAGAACGATTGTGAGCGTCCACGGCCTTCCATTCATCCCCATAATCACCGTCATCATCGAAATAGTAATGATGATTTGAAAGGAAATAACGGTAACGCCAATTCTCTCTCTGCCCTCTGGCGACTCTCGTTGGAAGCGCCCCATAAATCCGGTCAGCAGAAGGACAGCAAACGCCAAAAACAAAGAAAAGCTGACAGCCTCCTCAACCGAGCTCAGCGTTGGAGCTCTAAGGACAACGTGCAGGATGGACAAGACAGCCAATGCCCGATAGCCGCCATATAAGGAACCGATTACAAAAGGCACAATGCGGAAATCGACCTCGTAATCATTCACTGAGGGAGTAGACAGTAACAAGCACAGCAGCATGGCCAGTCCGGACGTTATAGCAATGAACGGGCGGAAGCCCTCCCAGCTGCGGTCCTTGTCATGCCAAAGCAGAAACGCGAAAACGGGAAGCACGGATAGAAAAAATTGGAGCAGCAAATCCTTTAGCACTTAAGTCCGCGCCTCCTGACCAGGCTATTTAATCGCCATTCAATGATAGCTGAAGCTGTATCCAATCTATAATGAGGTCAATTGTCCGGTCTCCTCCCTGGTCATTATGAAGCTCATGCAGGCCGCCCTCGACAGAAATCCATTGACAGCGAGAGCCCATTCCTTGCGCAAGCTGCTGGCTTGCAGCGTGGGAGGTGATGCGATCGGCATCGCCATGCAGCAGCAGTACCGGGAGCTGCAGCAGCCCATGATTGCCCAGCGCCCATTCGCCTGCCCTCTGAATCTCTAGATAAGCCTTGGGGGTTATATAGGTATGATTAAGCGGGTCCTCGCTTATGGCTGGGAGTCTGAGCTCGCTTGGACGGAACAGCTCGTCGGGCTTCAGTCCGGACGACATGCGGAGTGCCGGCCATAGCTTGGCTACCCCTCTTCCTATCCATTCCTTGATTGCGGGCGGCTTGAATGCCAGGCGCAGCCACGGGCTGGACAGAATAAGCGCGGACACATTCAGCTGCCGCCTGAGTACCGCATTTAAGGCAATATTCCCTCCCATGCTGTGTCCGTACAGGATAACAGGGGCATCCGGAAAGCTCTCTCTGGCGAACGCAATGATCGCTGCCGTGTCTTCGATTATTTCGTCAATTGCGGCTATATGCCCGCGAATGCCTTCGGAGCGTCCGTGTCCGCGCAGGTCCGCGCAGGCGACGGCCAGCCCAGTGTTCGTCATCCTCTCCGCTACATGGCGATACCGTTCTCCATGCTCGCCTTGTCCATGCACAATCACTACTAATGCTTCAGGCTGCCGGCCGGCAGGCGTCCACGTTCTGGCATACAAGCTTGTTCCCGACGCTCCATGAGCGTGCCATTGTTCTCGCTGCATGGGGACTGGCCTCCTTGCCGTCATTTTCTAATTAAATTATACTGGAAATCATACATTTGAATATAGAGAAAATTAATGACTATTCTCAACTTAATTAACTTGTTACAGGAGTCTAACATGAGCTATGACATTATCGTAGTTGGCGCAGGTTCTGCAGGTCTGATGGCCAGCGTATCGGCGGGCGAGGCAGGGGCGAAGGTGCTGCTGCTGGACAAAGGGGACAAGCTTGGCCGCAAGCTTGGCATATCAGGCGGCGGAAGGTGCAATGTGACCAATGCCAAGGAGCTTGACGAGCTCATTAAAAATATTCCCGGGAACGGCAAATATTTGTACAGCGCCCTGACAGCCTTCGGCAACAGGCATATTATGAGCTTCTTCGAGGAGCTGGGCATCCGGCTTAAGGAGGAGGACAACGGCCGAATGTTCCCCGTCAGCGACAAAGCCAAAACCGTGGTCGACGCTCTGGTCGGCAAGGTGCGCTCGCTTGGCGTAGACATTCGCGTCAATAGTCCCGTTGCCCGCGTGTTATACGGGAATGGCCGAGTGATTGGCGTCCAGCTGAAATCGGGGGAGACGATTCGTGCAAGCTCCGTTATTGTAGCGGCAGGCGGCAAATCCGTTCCGCACACAGGCTCTACCGGCGATGGCTACGAATGGGCGGAGGAGGCGGGGCATACGATTGTGGAGCTTTTCCCTACGGAGGTGCCGCTCACCTCGAAGGAGCCCTTTATCCGCAGCAAGGAGCTTCAGGGGCTGTCGCTTCGCGGCGTTTCATTGTCTGTGTGGAACGCCAAGGGCAAGAAGACAATCGAGCATGAAGGCGATATGCTCTTCACTCATTTCGGCTTATCGGGCCCCATAGCGCTGCGATGCAGCCAATTCGTCGTCAAGGGCCTGAAGCAGAACGGCGGAGAGCCTGTCCGCACGACCATCGATCTGCTGCCTAGCCTGTCGGCTGACGAAATCTATAAGGAAACATTGGCTATCTGCCAGACAGAGTCCCGTAAGTCGGTCAAAAACGCGCTCAAGGGCTATTTCCCCGAGCGGCTTATTCCGCTTCTGCTAAGTAAGGCCGGTGTACGCGAGGATATTACGTACGACAATATTCCGAAGCATGCCTGGCTGGAGCTGGCCAAGACAGCCAAGGCGTTCCCTGTGCTGGTGAACGGCACGCTGTCCATTGAAGAGGCGTTCGTAACCGGAGGCGGCGTCAATCTGAAGGAAATCGATCCTCGGACGCTGCAGTCCAAGCTGATGAAAGGGCTGTATTTCTGCGGTGAAATATTGGACATCCACGGTTATACCGGCGGCTACAATATTACTGCGGCGTTCACTACAGGCTACAATGCCGGCAAGCATGCCGCTGAAAGCCGCCAATAGAGCATGAGAAAGGGCGCCCTCCGGTTATTCACCTCGCCGAAGAGCGCTCTATTTCTTTTATCCGAATGTACAGTACGTGATCAAGTATGAACGTCGCCTGAGAAATGGCTGTAATGCTCCGGATCGGGTCTAAGCTCATCCGTGTCGTATATAGCCCCGGTATCCCGGTTGTGAAGGCCCAGACCCTCTTCGTCTATCCAATCCTCGTTCACCATATGAGCCGGTATCGTAATGCCGTCAAGGGAATAAGCCGTGTTCGTAATGGCTTCCTGACGGATATCCGCCTGCTCCACAAGCTGTCCGCCATGCGACTGCGCGATCTCCAGCGCCGAGGTCAGATCGCCTCCATCCACATGAATATGCATACGGGTTTCGTTATGCATCACAGGATCATAGCCCAGCTCCTGCAGCAAGCTTCTTGCCAATTCCGCGCTTCCGTTATCGCTGAAATCGAACATAATAGCTGAATGATGCGACAACCAACATCCCTTCCTTTCGCCAGCCTCTACTGTAATATCACGCTTAACAGTCATAGCATGCCAATTTTTGCAGTAATTCATGTCTGCCCATATGGGATCTATTTCACCCGATGCACGCCAACGATTTGCGACACATCTCCCTGAAGCGTCACGGTCACTTCCGTCGTCTTGACTGTCCCGTTGGAATAATAGGCCGTAAACAAAAAGCTAGCGGGACCATCCGGCAAGCTCTCGAATGCCTCGTCCCACAGCTCGCCCATCCAACTCGTCCGTGCCGCGTCGACAGCCGTCAGCGTCGCTCGATATTCGCCGAATGCGACCTCTACCCGCTCCGCCCGCGTTGCCGTGCCCGTCAGTGTGGTATCCGCCTGGAGCAGGAACCTTTCTCCCGCCCAGAACACTCCGTAGCCGCGAGGCGATTCCGAATTCCCGCTCTTCTTGAGGTTGTAGGCTAGACGATGCTCATTCCACAAGTCGGTATGAAGCACTTGCCCTCCGACATGCAGCGCCCTGGCCTCCCAGGACTTCTCGACTATGACAGCCGGAGCTCTGCCGTCGCTGACGCTGAGCCTCATCCGCCAGACGCCGGTCTCTACCATACGGGCTTGCGGTCCAGTGTGGGCGTAATTCGGCGTTAGGTTGTACTGGAATACCTGCTTGCTTCCGCTTGGACTTGTCAGCTCGTATTGCACATTCAGCCCATCTCCATCGAGATCCTGCACACTGGGAACAATTTGCACCAGGTCGCCCTCGTATACCGGATTCGGTGTCCAAATAAAGTCGGCGGTTGGCGGGCGATTATTGACGACCTCAACCCCCTTGCTTACCGTCTGAACATTCCCGTTCGGCGTACGCGATCTCCACTCAAAGGTATAACTGCCATCCGGCATATTGCCCACCGTAAAGGAGCCGCTCCAGCTTTTGCGCCCATATCCAACTGTCGAGTTCGTTATGGAGTTTAGAATGACCGTTCGCTCATAAGGAGTGCCCTTGAACATAACAACGGTCGTTGCCCCAGCGTTCACCGTCTGATCCGGATATTTGGTTGTACCGGCATGCAGCCTGTAGCCCTCTCCTACAACGAGCTCGCCAATATCCTGGAGGGAGCTGTCGCCGGAATCGATTCGTCCCGACAGATCAATGGGCGTCACCACGTTTACGGTATAGGTTTGCGTTGCCGTAGAGCCTGATACGGAGCCATTGCCGCGTATCGTAAACGTATAGGGACCGTCAGGCGTCGTATGAGGTATCGTAAACATTTCATCCGCCCAGCGAATATCGTTGCCCGTCTTTGTTCC
This sequence comes from Paenibacillus sp. PL2-23, assembly GCF_040834005.1. Classification (NCBI taxonomy): domain Bacteria; kingdom Bacillati; phylum Bacillota; class Bacilli; order Caryophanales; family Paenibacillaceae; genus Paenibacillus; species Paenibacillus sp. PL2-23. Next base: position 1,573,354 of record NZ_CP162129.1, on the reverse strand, counting down.
TGTATAGTGGGGAACGGACCGTGCCAAGATATGCCCCATATTGAACTGTAGGCTGATCGCATAAGGATAGCGGGTCCACAGCTCATAAGCCGTTAGACCTTCGCTGGCCGGCACGCTGCCCAGAGAAAAGCCGCTGTACGTTGTTTTCAGCTTGGATGCCATCTGCACGGGAACCGTGCTGGGCAGCTCGTAGGTGCGCTGAATGGGGTCGGACCACTCGCCTTCAATATCCTGCACCATATAATCTAGCAGGTACGTCCCAGGCTCAACCGCTTCCGGTATTCTCGTAAACACCTCGCCGGTTCCTTGGTTCGTCAGCTTAATCGAACGGCTCTGTATGCCGCGATCCGTCGCCGCCCTCGTTACGTTATGGTCAAGATCATAGCTCATGTCCACCCACGTCGTCCGGTAACGATTTTCGTTCAGCATATAATCGAAGTCCAGCGTTACATCCGGTATCGGCTTGCGATGCACATACACATCGATAACGGATTCATTTGAAAAATAAGCGTAGTCCGCGAACCGGGGATCGCTGCTTGGCAGGTCTTTGGTACGCCTGATGAACTGGTATTTGCCCGGCTTGCTCAGCGTCACGCTGGATTGATAGGGCTGCCAGTTCGCCGCGCTCTTATGGGAGATAAGAGACCTCCCTCCGAACGTGTCGAACCCCATGGAATTATCGTAATAGCTGGGATCCTGTATGATTTGCAGCTGGTCATTTTCGTCTGGCACGGGATCTCTCTCTGCATCAAAGGTGGCAGTAGCTGTACCAACCGTTTCTCCCACAAGCTTCAGCACTTTCGGATTAGCGGGATTGCTTTCCGCGATATACTGGATGACTTCGCTCATAATATTTTCGATAGCGTCGTCATTTGGTATAAACTTGTCATTGCTGATTTGTGAGGGCAAGGTATTCGAGCCAACAAGTATGAGCCGCGCATTATGTTTGTTCATGACATTTTGCAGATCCGACAATTGGGTTGCCCCGCCATCGGAAATATAAATGACATACTTTGTTGGAACGGCACGCATGAAGTGTGTATCGTATGGCTGCCTTACGTCTTTGTAAATGGTGCCGCTGTAATACCCCGTGTAGCTGTCGTAAGTCACCATCTTGGGCTCCCAAACATCACGGGTCCAATACACGGTGCCGGAATAATGTGCGGTCCAGCCTCTGGAGCATGATCCGTTTTTGGGACCTGAGGTTCCGCAGCTTGGACCATTAGGGGTTTCGCCGGTTCGTGATAATGTCCCGCTATATTTTCCATCACTATAAGGCTGAGTGCTGTCACAGTTGCTCCAGCTGCTTGAGCTATGGAAGTTACCTTTCTCATCATAATAGGTGGTAACGGTACTCGAGCATGTTCCTGTCTCTGTTTTTGAGTCTGTTTTGGATATAAATTTCCCTTCATCCCGATCATATGGGGAATTGGATACACTGGTTCTCGCCAGCGTTCCCGAATAGCCCTCCGAGCTGTATGATATAAAGCTGCCCGGGTAGGATGTTCCCGTACTGTCGCTCGTGCTGGCAGACTGGCTGTACGTATAGGTCCTCATATCCCATATGCCGATATTGGCCAGCATATTCGCGCTGTTGAAGGCATTGGTGAGCGTGACTTTGTTGCCTCGCACATAATCTGTTGACTCCTGCTTCAGGTTGGCGTCGAGCATGATGAAGACATCCATATCTGCCTTTTCGTTAGGCACATCCAAATACAAATCGCTTGACGGCGCATAGTTGTCGATGAAGAAATACGATTCAATCGTATGTGTCTGATCATCTGCTGGCGCAATGAACTCCATAAGCCGATCCTGAGCAGTGCCTTCCTTGGCATTGACGACGATCTGGTATTGACCCAGCTTGGTCAGCTGAGGAAGCTCTGTTACCGGTTGATCCGTCTCAAATACAAGCTCGTCAAAGTCACCATCATTGTCTGAATCATGGTAGACCTTCATATTTTGTTGGGAGATAAAATCTCCGTCCGTGCTGACGGCATCATAAAGCAGCTCCAGCTTGTCCAATCGGCTGATCTCCGAGTTGTAAGCATGAGCGATGAGAGCCGGCTTATAGTCGGGCATGATTTCATAATCTACGACGTAGGGATCGGAATAACGTGTAATCGTTTTGCCGCCGCCATAGGTAATGACGCGTTTCGCTGCTATGCTCATTTGATACTGGCCGGGCTCCTTGTACATAAACAGCTTTTCGGACTTGTTTGCTTCGCAATAACCGGTTCGGCACTTCAGCTTGGGATCGGCTGGCTGCACATAGCTGAACGATGTAATTTCCAGAGGGGCTTGCTGCTCCACCCACTGGTCATTGCTGGCGGCTGATCCATCGATTGCTTTCATCGTACGGTTTTGCTTGTACAAGCCTTCGAGCTTCAGGGAAACCCGGGGCTTCGATTCATGAATGACGGCATGCTGAATTTTGAACGACTCCGTGCCGTCCGGAGCGGTGAAGGTCGTTTTCACTTCCCTTATGCCTAATTCATCTTCGCCAAAGATGTAGTTGCCGCTGTAAAAGGCATGAGCATCAATCTCCGTCCCGTCGATAAACACTCGTTTTGTAAACTCGTCATAGCCTGCCGGCTCCTCGCACCCTTTATGGGGGATCAAATCTGGTCCTGAATCGGTTACGGGGAAGGGGACGACGTCATACCAGTCAAATGGCCAGTCAGCTTTGGGCGAGATGTATTGCGGGGGTGCTGGAAGCGTATCATGATCTACACCGCAACCGGCTACTGGAGAATGAATCAAGGTGACGGTCTGTATAGCCATGGATTTGTTGTTGACGGCAGCGTCTCGATCGACGATGGTCTGCTTAATCTCGAATTGCTGTGAGATTGGAGCGGCAACCATCTCTTGAGTCAGCTTAGTCTTCATGAATTGGTACAAAAAGCTCTGTACAGCCTCCTGGTCCAAATATCCCGCGTTGGGCGCTTTAATCTCCGGTATCGCAGGATCAAATCTCCTTGTTGCTTTGCTGCCGTCATTCGTATTGGTAATTTCGAATTCATAATAATCGACGTCTGTTCCGTAAGAGTGATCCTCATAGCCGAGCATCCGACTTGTGAACTGCGACAAACGCTCGAAGTGGATTTCTGGAACGACGCCGAAGCTGCTCAGCATAGGCTGCTTTTCTGTTGGCTCAAAATTCACTTCAAGGTTACAATATTGAGCCGTGTAAGACGGATTGTTGTAGGTATGGTCATAATAGAAGGCGAACACGCCTGCGCTGGATTTATATTTCCATACCTGGCTGCTTGATCGATCCAGCTTCTCTGTATCAACTTCAATGGTGTATATGGCCGAGGCGGCATTGTTCTGCACGATGACTCCATCCTTGGCTTTGTTGGAAGCCAGCTGCGTGTACCCTCCGCCCGATGGATTGAGTAAGTCCAAACGCCAGTAGTCGATGTCCTTGCGGGTATAGTAGAGGAATTCATCCAATGGGTCGCCGTAGTAGTCCTCGTCCAGCAAGGTTCCGGTGAGCTTTACTTCGACCTTAACCTTTTTACTTTTTCCGATGGCAATTGGCTTTGAATTTACTGGAACAACGGCGCAAGAGGCCGGTACTACGCTACGGTCCTTTGTCATTTCGTCGAGCTTAGGCATAAAGAATGTTTGATACCAAATGGAATGGCTATCCCAGCTGTAGTGATACATGGTGCCTATGCCGCGTTCTTTGGTTGTGGGTGGCTGGTGCAGGGACATATATTGTCTTGAGTCTTTGTATTGGCTTCCAGAAAGTATTTTATATCGATCGGAGTATCGAACGCTTTGATTAAATGAAATCTGCAACTTATTATCGATATATTCTTTAATGGGGTCGTATACTGGGAGAGTAACGTTAGCATCTGCTCCATTTTCATACATAGGTCCAGGTGTAGCCGGTTTACGGGCATACACGGAGTCCGGTATTTCTTTCCAAGGCAAGTAAATCCAATGTTTGTTTGCTATCGGTATTCCAAGGTCCGCATCTACGATAAAGTTAATGTTTGAATAAAGGTTGTTATCATAGGTGAAGCCAAGGTAACGGTATTCTCCAAAAACATACCCGCCATGATCGTTACTATATACGTAAAAGTGGCCCTGATCGGGAATAATTTGACCGCCATCGGGCTGCATACCTTTCTTAAAGCCTTGAATCTTGGAAGGAACGCTGAAAGGCGTCCCATAAACAATTAGCTTTCTAGCTGGTACGACGGTATAAGGATCGTTGTCTATAATTACAGCATCGTAATAAAATTTCGAATTGAACTTGAATCCATTCTTGTTGTCCTTTGAGGGCAGCGAGCATGGGGCAACGTCAGCAGGTATCGGGCCGTCAACACTAGGATTATATAGGCATTTGTTTGGATATCCATTAATTGTTGTTGGTGTTGGTGTTGTGCTCGCTTCAACTAGATCAGATGGCCAATAAAAATAAGAACTAAATGATAAAGTAAATGCAACTAACATCAACCATGCTATACGTTGGTTATTTTTTCTGCTCATTTACTCAACTCCTAGTAGTACATCGTTAATTCGATGGTTTTTCCGTGATTATAGAAAGTGTATTTTTTCCCATTAAAAGTAAAGTTTTCGGGTAGTCCTTCCTTTACAAGCGAATCGACCTTGGATTTAAGTTGAGCCCCCTTACCGCCTCCTGCAAGCAACTCATATGCCGCATTCAAATAGGCTTTAGTGTTCGGGAATGTTGTATCAAATGGAAAGTCGATACTGACTGTTTTGTAATCATACGGATCAACTGAAACAATCAATTCGGGTAGAGGTCTATTTGTGAATTGCATTGTTTTCGTCATATATATAAATTTATCTCTTTCATCCTCCGACTTGAAAATCTCGATTGCGTTTCCTCCAGATAGATGAATGAACCCGGTTGTTACGTGTTTTTTTGCGAGGTTTAGGGCAGTATTATAGAAATCAAATTTATACTTATCACTGAAAAGGTAATAGTTGGTATCAACCAATGTGTAATATTGACCCTGCAAATTTGGAGTAAAGGGCTTACGAAGAGATGGATCTCTAAGTCGCTGAGCCATTGTTAATGCTTCTGCTCTCGTAACATACCGTTTAGGGTAGAAATACATGGTCGGATAACCATTCATAATTCCTGAAATAAGCATAGATGCTCGATGAGCACCTACATCTAAACCAAAATTATTAAAATCCTTTAGACCCGAGTTTTTAATTACGTATTCAATGTACATATCTTGATAGCTGTTTTCTAAGGAAGTGAACCATTGGCCTAATAAATATGATGCCTCTTCCCTCTTAATCTGCTTTTTATAGAGGGCGTAGTCTTTTGGAAAAACCGTATCCCACGTTTTCAATACTGGCGTATCATAAATAAAATCAACATACGGTTTAGCCCAATAGTCATTACTGGCATTTTGAAAATTAAAGTTTTGCTTTTTGACGGTCAGCTTGATAGTATTTAAAAACGTTGGTTGATACTCCTCTAATTTATCAAACCACTCCGGATCAAACTCCGTCTTCCCATCCACAGTAACGCTATGCGCACGAAGCATCATAACCAGAAATTGATCACCCGTCACCACAGCATCCGGTCGAAATGTGCCATCCGGAAATCCATCGACAAGACCGCTCTCGTAAGCCTTGAGGATATTGTCCTTGGCCCAATGTTTAGCAATATCACTAAATGGAAGCTCTTCAGCCCCAGCCACGTTGGCTTGTCCAACTGGTGCAATCGCGCCTAATACAAGCATAAGTGTCATACCAAATACAATCAGCTTCTTCATCTGTCTTTCCTCCAATGATTTGTGTTATTTAAGAAAGCCTTCAAGTCGGGCAATCATTTTGATTGTTTCGGCTCTTGTAACCGGAGCTTCCGGACGAAATGTTTTGTCGGGATAGCCGGTAATAATGGATTGGCTGCTAATCAGACTAATGGCATCCAGATATTTTTTGCTAAGAGTCGATGTATCCGTAAAATGTACCGTCTTCGATGTATCCATTACCAGCAGACTCATCATATTCCCGATTAACAGCGCGACGTCCTTCCTTTTGAATGACGCCTTCATCTGCCCCTCGTCCCAGTCTTTTGTTATGCCTAAATCAGCAGCTGCGCTAAGATACGATGCGGACCAGGGCTTGCTCGTTTTGCTCAAGAAGTCATATTCCTTCCAGCCCATTTGGAGACTTAGCTCTTCGTCTTGCATCCTCCAACGGAACGGTTTTGACCAAATAAATAGCCCATTAGGCTGCTCCTCCGTTAACGCCAGCACCATCATTTTAATAAGCGCTTCGCCAGTCACCGCATCCTCCGGACCAAACCGACCATCCCCATAGCCATTCACAATGCCGCGGCTGACGTAGTCGCTGATGACCTCCCTCGCCCAGTGCCCCGCAATATCCGAAAACAATGGCACGTCGACGATAAGATTATAAAAGGCTTGGATTGGAGCATCGATCGTGATCGTATAGAGTCCCTTCGCCGCCCGAGAGACCGAATAAACAGTTGACCAACGAGCTTCGTCCTCATACTGGATTCGAGTACTCTCCGGCCCATGAATGACATGCCCGTCAGGCAGCATCAAGCGCGAACGAAACAGGCCATCGTAGCCTTCCACCGTCAAGGTCAATAATTCGATCGGATTGGCCAGCTCGAACGTTTTGACAATAGTTGCCCGCTCTGACGCATCGACGCCCTTGATCCCCATATTCATGAGCACAGCCAGCGTTAAAACAATGCCAGACATAGCAGCAATAACGTTTCTTTTCATTTGTAACATGATTTACACTCCTTGCCAATTTTTAATTTCAACACCTGCAGCAAGCAAAAAAAAAGCACACTTCTCACCAGTCCAGAACGGACATGGAGTAAGCGTGCTTCGCTGTGTTACCTATTGATTTTCGTTACGCGATGTTTTTCTTCTTCCACTAGATTACTGTACAACAAGTCCTCTGTCAATAAATGCCTGCACATCAGCCATTAATGATATCCTTTGTCTCCAAAAGGCTTCAGCTTCTCCAGCCATTTGTCCTTCAATGCCTCAACTTCCCGGCGATAACCCTTCGTTACCCCCGCCTGCTCCTTGCCTTCCTCGTCATAGACGTCTTTATAGTCATAACGGACGGTACCGTCTGTTTTAACCGTATCAAGGATATGGAAGGAGAACTGCTCTTCGCCAAACAGCTTCCAATCCTTCTGAAGCTCCTTGTTCATATGAGAGCCTAGTCCTAGCACGAACTTCTCCTTGTTCCACAGCCCGTTCATATTGGTCGACGCCCCGATAAATACACGACCGTTCGCTTCATTTTTGATCTGATAGACGCCCATCTCCCGCTCCCGCTCCTGATATTCTGCAGTCAGAGCCTTCCGGGCGGCTTTATCGGGACCAGACCTGGCAGCTTCGGGCATTGCCACAGCCTCCATCTGTTCCTCGCCAGTCTGGGCAGCAGCCGCGGCTTTCTCTCTCTTCTTAGCTCCTACAAGTTCACCAATATACCTATCCTTCATTCCATCCTCATCCCTTCCTATAGTTGGCACCCAATATTGAGAGCCATCGCTCTTGCGGTCCAAATACCCGTAATCGACCAAATACCTGCGAATCGTCACATATTCCTCCGGTGAAAAACGCTTCAGCTTCTCGTTCACTTCCTCTTCTGAATAAGCTTCGCCAGTCTGGAAGAACGAAGCGATGTGACGCAGCACGGCGACCTTGCGCTTCTGCTTGCTCGGAATGCCATCCAGCGGTCCCTCAGGCCCCTCCGGAAAATATCGCCGAATCATATCCTTGTATTCGTCCTCCGTTAGAGCAAACCGTTCATCCATGATGGTGCTTGTTCGGTGAATGGGCACAAACCTTGGCTCCTGCGTCGTACCCGCTTCCATTAGCTCCATAATCGCAAGGAGCAGCTTGGCTTGCTTCGCCTTCTCCTTCAGAACAAACCGGTGATTCCGCACAGTCGAAGCACTGCCACCAGTCCGCTTCACGATCTCGTTGTCACCAAGACCCGCTGCAAAATCACGGATCATTTCCTTCTGGATGTCTGTCAGCCCTGTCGCTTTTTTGTCGAGGCTTAAGAGGCATTCCAGCATGGTGCCATGCTCCTTGCTCACGTGATAAGAAGCATATTTTCTCGCATCGAAGTATCGTTCCTCGCCTGGCAGCTTGAAGATCTCGCCTTCCTCGAACAAGGCGCCGCAAATCAAACAGCAATAGCCAGCTTGGTCCTCTACGAACAGAAATCCATTTTTTATATCGGTCAGTGACGCTTCCCAGAAGCGTTCATCCAGGCTCGCATTCCCGCTATTAGCCACTCCTACCACTGCCTTTCCTACAGAATATTATACAAACAAATTTAATTTATGTTTGTTATTATGTAGATATATTATCACTTTGTTTGTTTTTATTCAAGAAACAGGTGAGAGTGATTGTTTTTGGGGGGCGGTTCGGCGCGATTAAGCGTGCCACAAACTTCTATTTGTGCCAGAGAGGTCGATAGGGAGCATTTAGACGTGTCAGAAACGTCTATTCGTGCTGAGAAGGGCGGTTTATAGCATTTAGACGTGCCAGAAACATCTATTTGCGCCGGGGAGGATGATTGGGAGCATTTAGACGTGCCAGGAACGTCTATTATGCCGGGAACGAAATATCGTTCAAATAACTGGTGCAGGAGCTCGAAGTGAGGCGCTTTGAACGAAATATTGTCTATAATGGTGCGGATTCGCTCGATGTGAAGGGGATTTGATCGAAAACGTCTATTTATGCCAGGAAGGGCGGCTCGGAGCATTTAGACGTGCCACAAACGTCTATTTTTGCCTGGGAGGCCTAATGGGAGCGATTAGACGTGCCTGTGAAGCAACAACAAAAAATCCGCCCCTTCCCCCACAATGGGGTGGGACGGATTAGTCAACCAAGCCAAGCTTATGATCTGAACGCTGCCAAAGCCTCGTTCATAGACCTCGTCTGATGATACACCTGCTGATATACACTGAACAGCTCGCGATACGTCTGTACTGCTTCAGGCTGTGGCGTGTATGCGCTGGCGTATTTCACGAAGCTCTTGGAGCAAGCCTCCAGGCTGTCGAACCAGCCGCAGCCGTACGCAGCCAGCATGGCCGCGCCGAGACCTGGGCCTTGCTCGTTCTCTAGCGACACGACGGTTGCGTCGAAGATGTCGGCCTGCATTTGCAGCCAGACGGGATTCTGGGCGCCGCCGCCGATGGATACAATTTTGTCGACGGACTTGCCTGCGCTTCTCAGCATATGAACGGACTCCCCGAGCGAGAACGTGATCCCCTCCATCACCGCACGGGCAAAATGGATGCGCTCATGAGAGCCGTCCATCCCGATAAAGCTGGCACGGATCGATGAATCCGCATGAGGCGTACGCTCACCCACCAAATACGGTGTGAACAGAAGACCGCCCGCGCCAGGCTTCACAGCCCCTACTCCATCCAGAAGCTGATCGTACGATTCTCCTGGGGCGAATGTCTTCTTGAACCAGCTCAAGCTGTAGCCAGCCGCAAGAGTGACGCCCATCGCATAGAACGCGTTCTCCTGTCCGTGGTTAAAGAAATGAACCTTGCCCTGGTAATCGCTCGTCTCATCCTTCTCATAGGAGAGAATAACGCCGGAGGTGCCAATGGAGCACAACGTCAGTCCCTCAGACAAAATGCCAGAGCCAATCGCTCCGCAAGCATTGTCCGCGCCTCCTGCGAATACCTTTGTCGCTTCCGTTAAGCCGGCCTTCGCCGCGGCATCCGGCAGCAGGTTGCCGACGTAGCCGTGCGATTCCACAAGTGGAGGACAGAAGCTTGCAGGCAAGCCGAACGCTTCCAGCACGTCCTGGCTCCATACCTTTCCAGCAACGTCCAGCATAAGTGTGCCCGCAGCGTCGGAATAATCCATATGAAGCTGTCCCGTTAGCCGGTAGCGCACATAATCCTTCGGCAATACGAATAGGGATGACTTGCTGAAGGCTTCCGGCTCATGCTGGCGCACCCACAGAATCTTCGGCAAGGTGAACCCTTCAAGCGCCGGATTGCGCGTAACCGACAGGAGCTTGTCGCCAAGCACGCGCTCGATTTCACGGCATTGCTCCGTCGTACGGGTATCGTTCCATAATATAGCGTTCCGTACCGGATTGCCCGCCTCGTCCAGAAGAACGAGGCCATGCATTTGACCCGAGAAGCTGATGCCTTCGATTGCTGCAGCGTCGATGCCGTTGCCGGACACGAGCTCCGCAATAGCTTCCAGCGTGCCTTGAACCCAATCGTCGGCGCGCTGCTCGCTCCAGCCGGAGCGTTCGTGGAAGAGCGGGTAGCTTCGCGAAGCCTCCGCGGCAACATTGCCGTCGCGATTGACCAGAAGCGCCTTGACGGCGCTTGTTCCAAGGTCAATACCAATAACATAACTCATGGCTGTTCCAGCCTCCTTATGCCCCCAATCCAGTGGAGATTATACGCTGAAGATGACCTCGCTCAGCATGAGGCGAATACGCTCTTGACGACCGGATTTATTCACGATTTTGTGGTTCTGCAGCGCGTATTGCTCCAGGGAAGCAAGCGTTGCTTTGCCGGATACGATATCCGCGCCAATGCCTTCTTGGAAGCTTGCATAGCGGTCTGTAACGATGCTGTCAAGCGTCTTCTCTTCGATCAGCTTAGCTGCCGCTTTCAACCCCCAAGCGAAGCTGTCCATACCAGCGATATGAGCCAGGAACAGGTCTTCCGCTTCGAACGAGCCACGACGTACCTTGGCGTCGAAGTTCACGCCGCCGCGGCCCAGACCGCCAGCCTTCAGTACTTCGTACATCGTCAGCGTTGTGGAATACAGGTCGGTTGGGAATTCGTCCGTATCCCAGCCAAGCAGCAGGTCGCCTTGGTTCGCGTCAAGCGAGCCCAGCATGCCGTTGATAGCAGCTGTACGAATTTCGTGCTCGAAGGTATGGCCCGCAAGCGTCGCGTGGTTGGCTTCCAGGTTCAGCTTGAAGTGATCCTTGAGGCCGTACTTCTGCAGGAACGCGATTGTTGTCGCAGCGTCGAAGTCGTATTGATGCTTGGTCGGCTCCTTCGGCTTAGGCTCGATCAGGAATTGCGCGTCGAAGCCAATTTCCTTGGCATACGCGATCGCCATATGGTACAGGCGAGCCAGGTTATCAAGCTCGAAGCCCATATCTGTGTTCAGCAGCGTCTCATAGCCTTCGCGGCCGCCCCAGAATACATAGTTCTCAGCACCAAGCTCCTTGCCTACTTCAAGGCCTTTCTTCAACTGAGCGCCCGCATAGGCGTATACGTCGGCATTGCAGGTTGTGCCGGCGCCGTGTACATAACGAGGGTTTGTGAACATGTTAACTGTGTTCCAGAGCAGCTTTTTGCCGCTGGCTTTCATGCTGTCCTTCAGCATAGCTACGATGATGTCCAGGTTTTTGTTCGTTTCTTGAAGCGTCTCGCCTTCAGGCGCGATGTCGATATCATGGAAGCAGTAGTAAGGAATGTCCAGCTTCTCCATGAACTCGAAGTTTGCTTCTACACGAGCCTTGGAGCGGTCAAGACCATCGTAAGCGTCCCAGCCGCGAACCATTGTGCCCACGCCGAACGGGTCTGAGCCGTTTGCGTTGAAGGTATGCCAGTATGCAACCGCGTAACGAAGATGCTCTTCCATTGTTTTGCCCAGTACAACCTGCTTGGGATCGTAATGCTTGAACGCCAGTGGATTGTCAGAGCCTTTGCCTTCGAATTGAATTTTGTTGATGCCTTGGAAATAAGCCATTAATAAATCCTCCCTATATGTGTTTTCAATCTTTCACGTATCCGTTTACATGTACAGAATAACACGCCCAACTTAGTTTGTCTATTAAACAAACTAAGTTCGACAAAATCTTTTTTTTCGAGTATGCTTTGCAGTATGCTATCTTAAATAGATAGGACCAGGACGGAGGCCATACTGTGAAACCGAAATCAACTGGAGATCTAGCGCTGATCAAAAAAATGAACACCGCCATCGTGCTCGACGCCGTCATTCAATACGCGCCGCTGTCACGGGCTCAAATATCCGAGAAGACAGGCCTCAATAAGGCAACCGTCTCCAATCTTGTGCAGGACCTGATCGATCGCCACCTGGTGCAGGAGATTGGACCTGGCGCATCCAGCGGGGGCCGCAAGCCGACCCTTCTCCTGTTCCATGAGAAGACCGGCTATGCCGTGGGCATCGACCTTGGGGTCAACTATATCAAGGGCATACTGGCTGATTTGTCCGGCAATGTAATAGAAGAGCTGTCCATCAAGCTGAAGCCCGTCCACACGGGGAATGTGCTGGAGCATCTCTCCGCCATCATCCAGTCGCTGATCCAGCGCGCCCCCGACAGCGAATACGGGGTGGTCGGCATCGGTATCGGCGTTCCCGGCATTGTCGACGATGACGGGGTTATCCTGTTTGCGCCCAATATGAAATGGCGTCAGGTGGAATTAAAGCGACAGCTGGAGGAGCGATTCAGCCTGCCGGTAACGATCGACAACGAGGCTAACGCAGGGGCGCAGGGCGAGCAGAAATACGGCGCTGGCCAGCACATAGCGAATCAAATCTATGTCAGCGTAGGCATTGGTATCGGTACAGGCATTATTCTGAACGGCGAGCTATACAAGGGCTCTTCAGGCTTCTCCGGCGAGCTGGGCCACCTCTCCATTCAATATGACGGCAAACCATGCTCTTGCGGCAACAACGGCTGCTGGGAGCTTTATGCCTCCGAGAATGCGCTTCTGGAGCAAGGCGCAGAGCTGGGCTTCGACAGCCTGGAAGACCTTCTGCAGGCAGCAGAAGCCGGCAACGACGAGGTGCGTGAATTGTTCTATCGAATTGGCTCCCTGCTTGGGGCAGGGATCGCTAATATTGTGAACGTCTTTAACCCGAGCGCCGTTATTATCGGCAACCGGATGAGCCGTGCCGCTGAATGGATTGCGCCCGCTCTGCAGCAGTCCGTAGATCGCCGCACGCTCTCTTATCATAGAGAGAAGCTTGACCTTTTATTCGCCGAGCTGAAGGACCAAGCCGCCGTTCGCGGAGCCGCTTATTACGCCATCAGCCATTTCATTTCCAAGATCAAGAGCGTCTAGCTGACCGTCTATGTTTGCCAAAAAAAAGATCGCAAGCTCATGGCAACAGCCAAAGAGAAGCGATCTTTTTGCGTTTGTTATAAATTGTTTCTTATCCCTTGGTGATCAGACTTCCTTACGATCCTTCGGCAGCCACAGCGCCAATATGCCGATCAGCGGCAGGAAGCTCGCCAGAAGCATAACGCTGTCCATGCCCTCCGCGTCCGCCATATTGCCCAGCACGACGGACCCTAACGCGCCCATTCCGAACGCAAGCCCCGTGATGAGTCCAGACGCCATGCCCACCTTGCCGGGCATCAGCTCTTGCGCGTACACGACGCTGACGGAGAAGCCGGACTGCAGAATGAAGCCCAGCAATGCGATAGACGGATACACCCAGAAGAGAGGCAAGTGCGGCAGCACCAGCGCGAATGGCGCAGCTCCCAGAATCGAGATTAACATCATTTTTTTGCGGCCGATTCGATCTGCCATAATTCCACCCAGGAAGGTGCCGATGACACCGAATATCATGAACAAGAACAACAGAATTTGCGCGCTTTGAATCGTGATCTCATAATGGTCCCTGGCATAAAATTGATAGAAGCTGCCGATTGCGGCGGCATACCAGGAGCGTGCGAATACAACAAGCAGCAGAATGGACAAGGCGAGCACAATCATTTGATTAACTTGACTTGATCCTGCCGCAGGCTTCTTCTTGGGCACTTTGCCGCCATGCTCAGCCAGTCTTGCCGCATACCATGGCACAACCTTGAACAAAATCGCGATCGCCACGGCCGCCAGCAGCATGCCCCATGCGGCGCCTCGCTGGCCAAGCGGGATGAAGATAGCCGCTGTCATAATGGGACCCAGCGACTGGCCGAAGTTGCCTCCGACCTGATAGATGGACTGCGAGAACGCTCTGCGGCTGCCCGCCGCCATATGAACAACTCGCGAGCCCTCCGGATGGAAGACGGCCGAGCCTAATCCCACAAACACGACGGAAAGTATGAGCAGAGTGAAGTTAGGCGCTACAGCAAGACCGGCCATGCCGGCCATACTGCACAGCATGCCTATGGGCAGCATCCAGGGCTTGGGGCTTCTGTCCGACAGCACGCCGACAACAGGCTGCATAATGGAGGACGTCATATTCAATGTAAACGCGATCCAGCCGATCTGGCCGTACGTGAGCTTCAGCGATTCCTCGAATATGGGGAACAGCGCGACCACGACTGTCTGCATCGCGTCGTTCAACAAATGAACCGAGCTGATCATAAATAAAATGGCGTATACGGTGGCCGAGCGGACATTATCTTTTACGGATGGGGCCACTGGTGTTGGACTGGACAAGCTGCAGGACCTGCCTTTCATTGAACCACTGTTCAAATATTATTAGGATATAGCAAAACGAATGCATACCGGGGTATTCAGCTGGAGCACCTGCCCCGTCGCGGTCAGCTTGCCGCTGTCGCTGTCCCGATGGAATACGGCGATGCAGCCACTTTTCCCGTTAGCGGCAAGCAATAGCTTGCCATCCGGCGATATGCCGAAATTACGCGGCAGCTCGCCGCCGGAGTGGGTGTGCTCGACCAGGGTCAGCTCATACATTGCGGGATGGATGGCAAATACGGCAATGCTGTTATGTCCGCGATTGGAGACATACAGATATCGTCCGTCCGGCGAGACATGGATGTCCGCGCAATCATTGTAGCCGTCATAGTCGCCAGGAAGCGTCGAATAGGTGTGCAGCATCTTCAGCTCGCCTGTATTCCGGTTCAATTGCAGCTGCGAGACAGTTGAGGCCAGCTCATTCGCGACATATGCCGCCTCCAGCCCGGGATGATAAGCAATGTGCCGAGGTCCGGAGCCTGGCGGCATATTCGTCTCCCCCACCTTGACGAGCTTGGCTGTTCCCGGCTCGTGCGCGTAAGCGACAACCGCGTCCATGCCCAGATCTACAGCATGAAGAAATGGGGTGCCCGCGACGGGCGAGATACAGTGCGCATGCGGCGCTTCCTGTCGGTCAGCCACTGGACCTGGAGCGCAAGCGTGCTGAATGAATGAGGCCGCGGGAAGCACCTCGCCATAGCTGTCGAGAGGATGCATCGAGACGCTTCCACCTGTATAGTTCGCCGTATATAGCGCCGTGCCGTCCACATTCACGCTGACATAACAAGGATGCGCCCCCTTGGTCGAGGCCGAGCTCGTCACCTCGCCAAGCAGGCCGCTTTCCCGGTCTATAGTAATAGCAACCACTTCACCTCCAGCTTCCCCATTGGCTTCCGCAAGCTCCTTGACGGCGTACAGCCGCTCTCCGCCAGGATGCAAAGCAAGGAACGACGCATTCTCCACGCCCTGTACGCGCTGGACGATGGTCAGCTCTCCCGTTGCCGGGTCAAGCTTGCAGACATGAATGGTAGCCTCGTTGTTCTCCCCGTAGGAGCCGACATACAATAAGCCTTCACTTGGCATAAGACTGCTCATTCCTTTCCAACCAATTATTCCTTTAAATGCACCATAGCACATGCATTCTAGCGAAACAATGTCTATTTGCGAAAGAATACTTCACAAAAGATAAAAGGTATGCTACAATGTAAGCGCTAACATTTCACGCTATCACTTTTCTAAGGGGGATTTGGGATGATGAATGTAGCGCTGCAGGAACGGAATGTGTACGAAGATTTTGATCTGGAGAAGGACGTGCTCTTCTTCAAGATTGGCACTCATGGCCTCGTCAGCTTTCACGGCAGGAACTACAATAGAAAGAAGAGATTGTCTGCCCAAGAGATCCAAGAGCTAACTGGACGGAAGGGCTATTTCCAGATCAGCTCGAGCTGCTACATCAATATTGGCAAAATCAAGTCCATTGCGAGCGGAACGATCTACTTCGGCTCGGCCAGCTCGGAGGGCAAGCAGCTTACGGTGAATAAGCGCCAGCAGGTTGTCATTGAGCAGCTGGTTACCCATAAGGCCTAATCGTCCTTCCGTCGTTTCTGAACAGCAGCCCGGCTCAAGTTGAGCCGGGCTATTGTTCGTAGCTCCGCACCCTGCTATGCTGTAGGTATCGCTATTATTTCGAGGAGGACAAGTACATAATGACTGTTCAAGGCAAAGCATATGAAGCGATGTTTCACGATGAATCCGCCCTCTGGCTGGAATGGGGTGCATACGAGGCGGCTGTATTACCATGCGTAGGCGCCAACCTGATCGCATTCCGCGAGAATGACAGGAAGTTCACCCTGCTAAGAGAGCCTGCAGCAGATGAGATGGACAGCTTCCGGGAGAAACCGGCTGTGCATGGCATTCCTATTCTGTTCCCTCCCAATCGTTACGAGGACGGCACCTTCACATGGAACGGCAGAACCTACACCTTCCCCGTTAATGAAGAGGCAACAGGCAATCACCTTCATGGCTTCTTCCATACTGCAAAGTGGCGTATCGACAACTATGGCGTCAATGAGCTGGAGAGCTATGTCAGCCTCAGCATTACAATTGACGAGCAGCACCCGATCTATCAATATTTGCCCCATCGCTTCACCATTCTGCTCCGTTATTCGCTAAGCAGCAACGGATTGCTTCAGCATGTTCTGGTGAAGAACGAAGGCGAGGATGCTCTGCCATGCCTGCTTGCCTTCCACACGACGATTAACGCTCCGTTTGCACCTGAGAGCTCTGCCGATGATTATACCTTCACCCTGACAACGCAGGAGCGCTGGGAGCTGAACGACCGTATGCTTCCAACAGGCAAGTTCCAGGCGCTGCTTCCGGAGGAGGAGCAAATGCGCACAACGGGCATTTCGCCATTCTGGGCAGCTATGGATAATCATTATACAAGCGGGACCAAAAACGGCCGCAACAAGATGGAGCTTACCGACCATCGCGCGGGAGCAACGCTCATCTACGATGTCGGAACACAATATAAGCAGTGGATGATCTATAACAACGGCGCGACGCCAGGCTTCTTCTGTCCGGAGCCTCAAGTGAACCTCGTGAACGCTCCGAACGTCGACTTGCCTGCCGAAGCTATCGGCTTGTTGGCTCTGGAGCCGGGCAAAATCTGGGAAGCAACCAGCAGACTCTACCTGCGCTAATGGAATGGCCCTATCCCCTTCTGCCGGCCAGGCGGAAGGGGATTTTCATTACTGTCGCCCACAATTTACCGCTAACATTCTCTAGTGCTCCCCCTTACAATGAAGTCGTATGACTCTATCATCTAACGACTAGCAGAAGAGGGAGATTTCGTATGAACAAGAGAATGAAGAAGCTTGTAGCTGCAACCGCTTTATTGTCCATGCTGGTCGCCTCGCCGATCGCTTCGGCAGCCCAGACATACACCGTCAAGTCGGGCGATAATCTCTGGAAGATCAGCACGCAATACGGAACGACGATCGCCGAGCTGAAGGCATTAAACGGCCTGACTTCGGACATGCTTTACATCGGCCAGACACTCAAGCTTCCAACGCCAGCCGAATACGACGTGGCGACGGTTCAAGCAGGCGACACCATGTGGAAGATCGCCGTTCGGTATTCCGTGCCGCTTAACAAGCTGATTGCGGCTAATCCTCAAATTACGAACCCCAACAACATATGGACCGGACTGTCGATCCACATTCCCAAAAAACCGAACGCTTACTTAAACGGCAGGCACCCGCTTGCAGCAGGCACTTACACGCCATACGTATCGACCTACTCCGATGGACGCAGCTGGAATCCGGACGGCACCGCAGCACGCGCCCATGAGGGCGTAGACATCTTCGCCAAGGAAGGAACGCCGGTATACGCCTCGGTGGGAGGCACCGTCGTCAAAGCCGGCTGGAATGAATATGGCGGCTGGCGCCTTACCATTCGAGTCGACGACAATACGGAATTTTATTACGCCCATATGTCGGGTTACGCTTCTGGCATGAAGGTTGGCGCTCAGGTAGCTGCCGGCGGGCTCATCGGCTATGTGGGCAGCACCGGCTACGGTCCGGAGGGTACAAGCGGCAAATTCCTGCCCCATCTACACTTCGGTATATACAAACGCACACCAGCCTACGCATCAATCGATCCTTATCTCTACATGAAATGGTGGGAGCTGGGTTAACGCCAAAAAGGGACGAAGCAGCTCTCAGTCTGCCTCGTCCCTGTTATATTTTTTCTTTTTTTGGCAAAAAATTAAACGGACAGGCTTCCCGGTTCAGGTAAGACAGCCTGTGGATCGACGATTGGAGCGATTGCCCCTTTCGTCAGATGACCTGCGTCCCAGCCGCAGGGAATTGCAGCTCATACAGCTCACGGTAGCGGCCGCGCAGCTCCATGAGGTAATCATGCGTCCCATGCTCCTCGATTCGCCCGTCCTCCAGCACATAGATATGATCCGCTTGTTGAATAGTAGAGAGACGATGGGCGATGACGAGACAGGTGCGCCCCTTGAGCAGCTTCGCCAGTGCGGCTTGGATCAGCTGCTCCGACTCCGTGTCGAGCGAAGCTGTCGCTTCATCTAATATAATAATTTTCGGATTTTTTAAAATGGCTCTCGCTATGGAAATTCTCTGCTTCTGCCCTCCGGACAGCTTGACGCCACGTTCGCCGATCTGCGTCTGGTAGCCCTCCTTGAAGCCCGATATAAACTCCGCCGCGTTCGCCGCTTCAGCGGCCGCCCACACCTCTTCATCCGTCGCGTTCTGGTTGCCGTATCGAATATTTTCTTCTACAGAGCCGTTGAATAAGACGATATCCTGGGACACAATGCCGATCTGCTCCCTGAGGGAATGAAGCGTAACGTCTCTTACATCGTAACCGTCAATGGTGACGCTCCCCTCCTGCACATCATAAAATCTTGTGACAAGATGGGCAATCGTCGTCTTGCCAGAGCCCGAGGAGCCGACGAGCGCCGTCACCTCACCCGGCTGCAGCTCCAGCTCGAACCTTCGCAGCACATCAGAATCCGCGTCCGGGGAATAGCTGAAGCTGACGTCTTGGAACTTAATACGGCCCTGGACTGGCGGCAGCTCTCTGGCATCCTCCCGGTCCGCAATTTCCGCAGATGTATGCAGCACCTCCACTACACGCTCATAGGCGGCTGCCGCCTGCTGAATTGTATTCATAATGCGGCTGAAATGGCGAACCGGGTTTTGCAGCAGCCTCAAGTATGCGATAAAAGCAACAACAGTCCCCACCGTCATCGCATCCTTCATCACAAGCCATGCGCCGAATACAAGCACAATCGCAAGCCCCAGAAAGTTGATGGAATCAATAATGGGCTCATACATGGCGCGCAGCCGCACAACCTGAACGTTGGCATCCATATTCCGCTGTGTGCGTTCATTAAAGCGCTCTGCCTCATAATCCTCCGCCGTAAACGACTTCACAAGGCGAATGCCCGTCAGCGTCGTCTGCAGATGATCGCTGACGTCGGCGAGCGACTCCTGCACCTTGCGGAAGGACGAGCGAATCCGCTTGCCGAACAGTCTTGTCGTCCAGATCATGAAGGGGAATGTGGCCAGCAGCAGCACGGTCAGCTTCCAGTCGATGACCAGCATATAGATGGCGATCGCCGCGAATGTAAAAACGTCCGTAAACAGCTGCATCATACTGGAGGAGATCAGCTGCTGGAGAATGCTGACATCGCTAGTCACTCTGGACATTAAATCTCCCGTCCGGTTGCGGTCGTAATACGCGACATCCAGCCGCTGCAGGTGACGGTACAGATCATTGCGGAGCCGGTACAGCACCTTCTGTCCAATTGCCGCCATTACAGATGTGCTAAGGTAGCGCAGGAAGCCGAGTGCAAGCGCCGCTCCAAGCACGCCAGCCCCTATCCACGCCAGCTGTCCGAACAGCTTGCCCGGTATAATATGATCAATTGTATATTTGGTCAGCTGCGGCACAACAAATTCCAGCAGCGAGGTTAGCACGATACAGATAAGAGCAGTTGTAAGCGCCTTCCAGTCGTTGCGAGCATGCTCGAATATACGAAGGAACATCGCAAAGATGCTCGCCGGCTTTACCTTCTCGCCCGTACCGAATCTGCGGACGCCCATGCCTCTGCCGGAATGCGATTGAAATTCTTGATTGCCCATCATTGGCTGCACCTCTTTCCTATTAGGTCTTCCAACTAACCACCAACCCTTGGCCTTACTCACCCCATATTATCCGATATGTATGTGGAAGTCACAATTCATATTTCAGCAGATATTTCAGCTGATATTTCAGAAGATATTTCAGCTGACTCAATTTTCAATGGATCTCCAAATGAAATCCCTTTATAATGGAAGCAATGACGAAGCACGTCCCGCTGTATTCCCTTGTGAATGCAGACGGGACGTTTTTATTTTTAAGGGGGAATCCAGGAATGACGGTACATTTCAACGAAGCACACGAAGCATTTGTCCAGCAGCATCTCGCCAGTAGAACCGGTGAACGGCGTGGACGCTTGGAGCGCGGACATCAGGAAGCTGAACGGTTGTTTTGTCAGAACGTGTGGTGGCCTCTGACCGGCAGCTTCGAGCAGCTGCACCCCGAATACGAGGTGCTGGATTGGCGCGGTCAATCTTATTTTTGCGATTTCCTATGGCTCTCAGGGGCGGTCCGCCTCATTATTGAAATCAAGGGCTTCGGCCCGCACGTGCGCGACATGGATCGACTGAAGTATTGCAAGGAGTTGAACAGAGAAACCTTTCTTGTCGCAATGGGCTACCAGCTTATCTCATTCTCCTACGACGACGTTGCCCAGCGGCCTGAGATTTGTGTGACGCTGCTCCGAATGGTCATGAGCCGTTATCAGGGGCATTCCGGACCGCATGAGCCGCATTATGTCTTGGAGCGAGAAATCATTCGTCTAGCAGTCAGGCTTGCACGCCCCATTCGTCCCATTGACGCCGCCGCTGAGCTCCAGATAAACCATCGCACAGCCGTTCGCGTGCTTCATTCGCTTATGGAGAAGGGCTTCCTGAGGCCCATAACGGGAGCAAGCGGCAAATACAATGTTAGGTATGAGCTCCAGCCAGCCGCATTTCAAATTTTATAGCAGTCATGGATAATGGGTCATTTTTCAGGTTTTTTAGGTTTTTTCAGGTCTTTTTTCAGGGCTTGGCAGCGTCTTTTTTTAGGTCTTTTTTCAGGTTTTTTTCAGGGCTTTTTTCAGTCTATTTTCAGGTCTTTTTTCACGTCTTTTTTCAGTCTTCCAGTCATTTTCAAAATAATGCAATAGTGCATTATTTCCCCGGGTTTTGGGCATTTTGCAGGATAATACTGCAAAAAATACATCAATCTCGACGAAATAAAGGGGTTGAGCGAAAAATCGCTCCAAATTCCTGCACAATTGCAGGATTTGATCCAGCCTCTGAAGCAGCAGCAAATAATCATGTACAATTGCATTATTTTTTTAAATCCTTAAGCTGCTACAGCCCGTGGGCTGGCTGCTACAGACTGCGGGCTGGCTGCTACAGACTGCGGGCTGGCTGCTACAGACTGCGGGCTGGCTGCTACAGACTGCGGGCTGGCTGCTACAGCCTGCGGGCTGGCTGCTACAGCCTGCGGGCTGGCTGCCACAGCCTGCGGGCTGGCTGGCTACAATCAGCCACCCTCGCAATCTTTTCTTTACGGCTTCGCCGAACGGGGGTACAATGGGAACCAGCGCCGCGTACGACGCAAGACCAAACGAAAGAAGCAGATGCAGCTATGGCTATTTTCATTCATATCTTATTGACCAACGTACTGCCCATGGGCATTATGGTGGGGCTCGGCATTATATTGCAGCGATCCTTCTCCCTAGACATCAAGACGCTGTCGAAGCTGAACTTTTATTTGTTTTCCCCGGCGATTATGTTCGATTTGATATACCATACAGCGATTTCGGTCGGGCTGCTCGGCCAAGTGCTGCTGTTTTTTGTCATCTTCATGGCCGGTCAATACATCTTGGTAGAGGCGGCCATTCGCGCTCGCGGATACGGTCCCAGCATGAAAAGCGCGATGCGCAACAGCGTCCTGTTCTATAACAGCGCCAATTACGGCATCCCGCTTAACCAGCTTGCATTCTCGGGCAACAAGGAGACGCTCGCCATCCAGGTACTGATCATGATGACGCAGTCCTTCGTGCCGAACACGTATGGTGTATACAGCGTCAATGCGCATAAAGCGGACATGAAGCAGGTGTGGCGAACCATTCTATCTATGCCTGTCATCTACGTCATTCCGCTTGCGTTTCTCATGCGAGTCTTCGAGGTTCCCGTGCCCGGTCCTATCGCAACGCCAATTGGCTATCTATCGGATGCCTTCATCGGGACAGCGCTTATTACGCTCGGCGTTCAGCTCGGCAGCATGGAATGGCGCATTAACCGTTCCCTTCTTATCGACGTCAGCTTGTCCGGCATTCTCAGACTTATCGCCGGTCCAGCACTCGCATGGCTAATTGTCTGGCTGATGGGTCTCGACAAGCTCACGGCTGCTGCTCTAATCGTATCATCGGCCGTGCCAACCTCACTCAGCAGCGTCCTTCTCGCCGTAGAGTTCGACAACGAGAAGGAATTTGCCTCCCAAGCAGTGTTCGTATCGACGCTGGTCTCGATTCTAACCGTTACGGCCGTTATCTTCTTCCTGCGCATTGATGCGTAAAGTGCAGCATCTAGAACATAGTGTTTAGAGATTATAGGCTGCAGCAGCCTGGGCAGCGCTGGCCCGCTCCATTACCCAGCCCCCAGCTGCGCCCCCGCCGCGAACTGGCTGTTGTACAGGTCGGCGTAAAAGCCGCCGCGCTCCAGCAGCTCTTCGTGGGTACCCTGCTCAATGACCGAGCCTTTGTCCATAACGAGGATGAGATCGGCGTCGCGGATCGTCGAGAGCCTATGAGCGATGACGAAGCTCGTGCGGCCCTGCATGAGATGATTCATCGCATGCTGAATCTGAATCTCTGTCCGCGTATCGACGCTGCTTGTCGCTTCATCCAGGATGAGGATAGCCGGGTCGGCGAGAATGGCGCGAGCGATCGTGAGCAGCTGCTTCTGGCCCTGCGAGATATTCGATGCCTCTTCGTTCAGCACCGTATCATATCCCTCCGGCAGCGTCCGAATGAAGTGGTCGGCATGAGCCGCAACGGCAGCCTGCACAACTTCCTCTTCGCTTGCGCCTGCGCGCCCATAAGCGATATTGTCTCGGATCGTGCCGTTGAACAGCCAAGTATCCTGAAGCACCATACCGAACAAGCTGCGCAGCTGCGAGCGCTCCATGCTTCGAATATTATTGCCGTCAATCGTAATAGTGCCGCCGTTCACCTCATAGAACCTCATCAGCAAATTAACAAGCGTCGTCTTGCCAGCCCCCGTTGGTCCCACAATGGCAACCGTCTGTCCGCTGGAAACGTCGATATTCATATCCTCGATTAGTGGAGCGTCAGCGTTGTAGCCGAACTTCACGCCTCTGAACGCAACATCCCCGCGGAAGGCAGCCATGGATTCTCTGCGAGCGCTATCCGGCGCCTCCTCCTCCTCGTCCAGCAGCTCGAACACCCGCTCCGCTGACGCAATCGTCGACTGGATAATGTTGGCGATATTCGCCGTCTGCGTTATCGGCATGGTGAACTGCCTGGAATATTGAATGAATGCCTGAATGTCCCCGACTGTAATGGAGCCCCGCGTGACCAGCAAGCCTCCTACAACACAGATCAGCACATAACCGATATTGCCGATAAAGCTCATCAGCGGCATAATGATGCCGGATATGAATTGCGCCTTCCAGCTGGATTCATACAGCCTTCCATTAATCGCCTCGAACCGCTCCACCGAATCCCGCTCGCTCCCGAACGCTTTCACAACGGTGTGTCCGGTGTACATCTCCTCCACATGTCCGTTCAATTGCCCAAGCTCAGCCTGTTGACTGGCAAAATGAACCTGCGAGCGCTTCGCCACCATCGCGATTACGATGAAGCTAAGGGGCAGTGTAAGCACCAGTATAAGCGTCAGCAGCGGGCTAATCGTCAGCATCATCACGATAATGCCGATCAGTGTAATGACCGATGTAATCATCTGCGTCAAGCTCTGCTGCAGCGTATTGCTAATATTGTCGACGTCATTCACGACACGGCTCAGAATATCGCCATGCGATCGCCTGTCAAAAAACTTCAGCGGCAGCCGGCCAAGCTTCTCGCTCACTTCGTTCCGCAGCCGGTACACAACCTTCTGCGCTACGCCAGCCATCAGATATTGCTGGAAGAAGCCGAACATTGCACTGATCACATATAGTCCAGCGAGCAAAGCCAGAATATAAGCAATTTCCTTGAAATCAATGCTGGCTCCCGGTATGCCCTCCAGCTTCTGCATCATGCCCGTGAACAAAATATCGGTGGCCCCTCCCAATATTTTGGGGCTGATGATAGAAAACACCGTACTGAGAATAGCCGCTCCAATCACCGCCGCCAGCTTCAGGCGAAATGGCCGCAGGTAGCCCGCCAGCCGGCGCAGCGATTTCTTAAAGTTCTGAGCCTTCTGTCCCGGCATGCTCATCATACCGGGACCGCCGAAGCCCATTGGTCTCCCGCCGGGAGGTCCGCCCATAGGTCTGGCCGGAGGTCCGTCAGCGTTCCCCCGACCCCCCATTTTTTCATGATGGGAACTACTCATGCAATCTCCTCCTCCGACAGCTGGGATGCAACGATTTCACGGTATACGGAGCAGGTCTCCATTAACTCGTCATGGCGTCCGATGCCTGCTATGCGCCCTTCATCAAGCACAACGATACGATCGGCGTCCATAACGGTGCTTACTCTCTGCGCCACAACGAGCACGGCCGCGTCGCGCGTCTCTTCCTTGAGCGCCGCGCGCAGCTTCGCGTCTGTCTTGTAATCCAGCGCCGAGAAGCTGTCGTCGAACAAGTAGACCATTGGCCTGCGCACGAGCGCTCTTGCAATAGACAGGCGCTGCTTCTGGCCGCCGGACAGATTGACGCCGCCTTGAGACAGCTCGGATTCGAAGCCCTCCGGCATCGCCTCCACGAAATCCAAAGCCTGCGCTATGGCAGCCGCCCGGCGGACCTCTTCATCCGAAGCGTCCTCCTTGCCATATCGGATATTCGCATTCACCGTACCCGAGAACAATACCGCCTTCTGAGGCACAAGCGATATATGCCGCCGAAGCTCCTCCTGTGTCCAGCTCCGCACATCCTTGCCGCCTACAATAACCGATCCGCTCTCCGTATCGAAGAAGCGAGGCACCAGATGAAGAAGCGAGGTTTTGCCGGAGCCGGTTCCGCCGATAATGGCGGTCAGCTCACCCGCCTTGGCATGGAAGCTGATGCCAGACAGAGCGGGCTTCTCGGCGCCCGGGTAGCTGAACGATACGTTGCGGAATTCAACTTCTCCGTTCAACATCTCTTCCTCTCCGCCAGAGGCGTCAGGCATATCCTCGATCGTCGGCGACAGCTGAAGCACCTCGCCAATCCGCGCCGCGGACGCGGAGGCTCTCGGCACCATAACGAACATCATGGAGAACATCAGCAGGGAGAACATAATTTGCATCGCGTAAGAGATAAATGCCATCAGATCGCCCACCAGCATGCCGCCGGCGTCAATTCGCAACCCGCCGAACCAGACAATGGCGACAATCGCAAGGTTCATAATGAGCATCATTAGCGGCATCATAACGGCCATAATTTGATTCACTTTGACAGCTGTATCCATCAAATCGCGATTGGCCTCCTCGAACCTTCCCTTCTCATGCTCGGTCCGGTTGAAGGAGCGAATAACCCGGATGCCTGTCAAGCCTTCCCGCAGCACGAGGTTCAATCGATCCAGCTTCTTCTGAATAACACGGAAGTAAGGAAGCCCTTTGGAGGCAACCAGCCATATGGCGCCGGCGAGCACAGGGAGCGCTACAAGCAGCACAAGCGTCAACTGCGCGTCCTTGTACAACGCCATAATAATGCCCCCGATACACATCATGGGCGCCATCACCATCATGCGCAGCATCATCATCAGCACCTGCTGCACCTGATTGATGTCGTTTGTTGTTCTCGTAATGAGCGAGGCCGTCCCGAGCTCGCCGAATTCTCGCAGCGAGAAGCTTTCCACATGCGAGAACACCTTGCCTCTCACAATGCGCCCGAACGCCGAAGAGATTTGTGAGGAATGATAGCTGGCCAGAATCGACACAGCTGTTCCCGCCAGTGTGACGGCCAGCATGAAGCCTCCCATCTTCCAGATGTAGGACGTCCTCCCCTCAATGACGCCGACATTCACAATATCCGCCATAATAGTTGGCAGATACAGCTCTGACAGCGACTGCAATAAGATGAGCGCCATGACCAGCGCGATAACCGCGCGGTAAGGCCTCAAGAAACGGAACAATTTCAGCATGCCCTCATCCAGCTCCCGTCTATCATTTACTTTAGTCGTAAACCTTTCAATACTTTAATTATAACGAAAAAAAGCCATCTTACCAGTTTTAGCTGGTAAAACAGCTTTTTATTCATAGAAGCGCAAGCAATGCTCCTAACCCTTCACTGAACCTGCCGCGATTCCTTCCACTATTCGGTCGCTCAGGAACAGAAACGCCACCAGAATGGGCAGAATGCTGATCATAAGCGTGGCGCCGATTGCGCCCCAGTCCGTTGTATATTGCCCGATAAAGTTCTGCACACCCACAGTTAACGTCTTGTAGTGATCCGAGCTGATAAACGTATTGACGAATATAAATTCATTCCAGTTATATATAATGTTGATAATAGCTGTCGTTGCAAGCACCGAGTTGGTCATCGGCAGCACAATACGGAAGAACATTCGGTTAACGGAGCAGCCGTCGATGACGGAAGCCTCCTCCACTTCCTTCGGCAAGGCGTAATAGAAGCCAAGCAGAATCATAATGGTGATAGGCATATTGAATGCCACATAAGTCAGAATCAGTGAAATCGGATTATCGATCAGGCTTGCTTTGTTGAACATGCTGAACAGCGGAATAAGCGTGGAATGGACCGGAATCATCATCGCCACCATGAACAGCCCCAGCACCAAGGAGCTGAGCTTCCACCTCATCCGTGTAATGGCGAACGTCACCAGACTCGCGATTACGACTGTCAGCGCAGTCGCCGCAAGCGTAATCCATACACTGTTCAAGAAATAGACATCGATATTGCCTGCGCTCCACACCTTGCTATAGTTTTCCCAGCGGGGATTCATTGGCAAGGAGAGCGGCGGAAGCTGGAATACCTCCTGATTGTTTTTGAGCGAGAAGAACAGCAGCCATACTAGCGGGAATAATTGCAGGATTGCTACAGCTATTAGAATAGCATACAGCAACGCATAGCCCAGCCTCCAAGCTTTTATGATACCGAAGCCCTCTGCCCCTCTACTCAGCTGCGATGCGGTTTCGGACGTCATGATGCAGTGCCTCCTTCTGCTTAAGAATATTGAATCGTATCTTTGGATGCGGTCAATTTGCGGATGATCCATGTTGCGATAAGACAGATGACCAGGAGGAAGAAGCCCGTTGCGCTGCCATAGCCGAAGTCATAAGCCTTGAACGCTTCCTTGTACATATAAGACGCCATCACTTCGCTTGCGCCGTTTGGTCCGCCGCTGGTCATGACATAGATCAGGTCAAAATATTTTAATGAACCCACTACCGCAAGCACGATTGTCACTTTCACAACCTCCATCGCAAGCGGCAGCTTAATCTTCCAAGCAATTTGCAATGCATTCGCTCCATCAATCTTCGCCGCTTCCTCCAGGGAAGCCGGAATGTTCTTCAGAGCGGCATAATAGATGAGAATATAGAAGCCCGCATATTGCCATAGAATCGGAACAAATATCGCAAGCAGCACAAGCTTGGGCTCAGCAAGCCATGCGGGCGGATTGTCAATGCCAATAGAGCTCAGCACGCTGTTCAGAATGCCGTTGGTGGGATGATAGATGCGAAGCCACAGCTGAGCGATAGCTACTGAGGACAACAGCATCGGAATCAAATATATTTTGCGAAACAAATTCGCTCCTTTGATTCTGGAGGCAAGCACCATCGCAATAGCCAAATACAGGACGAGGCTAATACCTGAGAATAAAGCAAGAAGCAAGGAATGCCATGCACTGCTCCAGAACATAGAGTCCCTCAGCAGAGCTCCATAATTGTCGAAGCCAATAAACACGGGGCTCCCTATTCCGTTCCACTTCGTTAAACCGTAATAACCGGTCAGAATAATAGGAATATAGACGATAGCGAGTATTAGCACCAAGGCCGGCAGCACATAGAGCGCAATGACCTTCTTGTTGGACATGACCGTATTCACTTCTAATCCGACTCCTCTCTCTCCTTCATAAGGAAAGCCTTATCCGGCCCCCATAGTCGGGCAGACCGGATAAGCGTTTACTCTTCTCTCTTGTGCGGCTTCAGGCGCCGTATTTCTTATTTGCCTGCCGAAATCGCTTTATCATGCTCGCTGGCGAAGGAATCAGGAGTGGACGCCTGACCGAACAGCGATTGAATTTGGTTCAAGTGTGTTTCAGCCGCGTCCGCTTTCATCTGAACATCCGCGAACAGCGTAACGCTGCTGGCCTTGTTCATCTCCGTGAAGAGATCGATGTACAGCTGAGGCAGCTCCAGCGCTGACGTATCGACCTTCGTGGCCGGGATAACGCCTGCACCTGTTACGGATTGCTCGCCCCATCTCATCACAAAGTATTCCACGAACTTCTTCGCTTCTTCCTTCACCTTGGAATTCTCCGATACGAACAGCCCCACTCCCGGACCGCCTACCCAACTGTCCACATTGCCTTTGCCGCCTTCAACGGCAGGAAATTTGAAGAAGCCTACACTGTCGCGGAACTCCTGCGGAATATCCTCATTGGTTGTGAAATTAGGCAGCTCCCAGGTACCCATCAGGAACATAGCAGCTTTGCCGTTCAGAAACTCGGATTTCGCTTCCTCGTTCGACAAGCCGTTGAAGCCCTTGACGAACGCGTTCGCCTCAACAAGCCCCTGCACTTCCTCAGCCGCCTTCACAAGGGCTTCATCCGTGAAGGAGGCTTCGCCAGTAATCGCCTGCGCCAACGTTTCTTGGCCCGCTATGCGATCGGCCAAATACATATACCACAGCGAACCCGTCCAGCGGTCCTTGTTGCCCAGCGCAATCGGGGCGATCCCGTTAGCCGCCAGTGTGTTCACAACGGTTTTGAATTCCTCATAGGTTGCAGGAGCCTCAAGCCCGTATTGCTCGAAGATCGCCTTGTTGTAATAGACCGGCGCGATATTGAACTCAAGCGGAAGAGCGTATGTGTTGCCGTTCATCGCATAAGCCTCCGTCGTACCCGCCACGAATTTTCCGTTCAGCTCGCCGCTTAGCAGATCATCAATCGGCGTGAAGAGCTCACCCTCCACATAAGGCTGCATGAAGCCAGCAGCCCAGGTAACGCCTACATCCGGCAGCTGGTTTGAAGCGGAGAGCACCTTCAGCTTATTTTTATATTGCTCATTATCCAGCACTTCCTGCTTGATCGTAACGTTCGGATTATCCGTTTGGTATTCATCGATAATTTGATTCACAATTCTGTTCTGCCCTGCAGACACACCCTCCGGCCATAAATGCATGAAGCTGACCGTCACCTTGTCACCGCTTACATTGCTGCCCCCGTTAGCTGAGCCATTGCCCTCGCCTCCATCGCTTGCGTTGCTGCCGCAGCCGGCTGCAACAATTGCAAGACTGAGAGACAGCATCCATGTTGCCCACTTTTTCTTGAACACGTTTACATCCCCTTTTCTGCTGATAGGTTAAGGAATTCCTCTCACATGTACATTGTAGCAACCTGCCTACACAGCGATAAGGTCATAGCCATTGGGAATCGTACCACTTTTATTGGATTGTCTCTCCGGGTGCGGAGACATGCTTCCGATACTGGCCAGGACTCATTCCCTCCAAGGTTCGGAATACCTTCACAAAATATTTGTCCGTCTGATAGCCAACGCGCTCCGCGATTTCCCCGATAGACAATCCCGTTCCGCCAAGCAGCTCCTTCGCTCGCTGTATTCTTCGCCGAGTTACGTATTCGGTGAAGGACAGGCCCGTCTGCTCCTTGAACAATACGCTGAAATAGCTTGCGTTCATATGAAGCTGTTCAGCAGCCTCTTTCATGGAGAGCGGCTCCCCCAAGTGCTCCTCGATATATCGAATGCCTTCCTCCACGGGAGGACTGTAGATTTTATTATTCTGGAAGGTTTCCAGCAGCTTCGTATCTACAAGCTTCTTCATGCGGCCGATCTGATTCAGCTCCTCTTCCCGCTGCAGCGCCAGCTCAACTGCCTGAACAAGCTTAGACTTGTCCAGCGGCTTGACGAGATATTCCACTACGCCGAATTGAAGCGCCCTCTTGGCGTAATCAAATTCCGGATGCCCTGAAATAATGATCGTAACTGGAGGATGAGGGAACGAGCTGACCTCCTCTACCAAATCCAGTCCCCCCATCTCCGGCATCCGCACATCAGTCACAAGCAAATTCGCTTCGTTATGCCGCAGCCATTCCAGCGCTTCGACCCCGCTCTCCGCAACGGCGATTCGGTATTTGCCGCCCGACCATGCCTCCAGCGCTTTCCGAACCCCTTCCCTCGTTCTCGGCTCATCATCGACGATTAATATCGTTTTCAACGCTTATGCTCCCCTCTCGGCTTATCCGGTATGACAAAGGCCATCGTTGTTCCCCGGCCTTGCTCGCTCTGAATGTGTAGTCCGTCCACAGCCTGGTTATAATAAAGCTTCAATCTTCTTTGAACGTTGGCAAGCCCAACTCCGGTTCCTCTGGAAGCCGTATGATCGGCAGAGCCGGCATCCAGCTTTTCCATTAAGGCGCTAAGCTTGCTTTCACTCATGCCCGGTCCGTTATCCGAAACTTCGATTCGCGTATAGCCCGGATCCGCCATGGATACCGCTCTCAGAACGACCTTCCCTTGCCCTCGTCTCTGCTCCACGCCGTGCAGAATCGCATTCTCCACAAGCGGCTGCACAAGCAGCTTCGGAATCGCCTTTCCTCTGACCCCTTCATCGGCTTCAATCGTCCAAGACAGCCTATCCATCATCCTCATATACATAATTTTCAAATACCGCTCCGCATGATCCAGCTCGTCGCCAATCGTCACCCATTCATCCTCATCCGCCCGACTAATCACATAACGGAACAGCCCCGACATAGCAAGGACCACTTGCGCAAGCTCCTCCTCTCCCTTCTCATCCAGCGCCCAATAGAACGCCTCCAGCGTGTTGAACAGAAAGTGAGGATTAATCTGCGCTTGCAGCGCCTTCAGCTCGGTTCGGCTTTGAATAATTTCCTTCTGGTAGACAACCTCAATCAGCTCGTTCAGCGACGCGACCATCCCATTGTATGTGTTGCCAAGCTCGTCGATTTCCATCGTAGAGGAGGTGACGGGAATTGGCTTAAGCGTACCCAATCGAACGCCCCGCATCGCTTTGATCAGATGGAGAAGCGGTCTTGTAATCATATTCGACAGAATAAAGGTCAGGACCAGGAACAGCAGGCCGCCTACCACAACAGACACAAGTATCGCCGTCCGGAGCACCGTTATGCCCTCCATCACATAGGAGACAGGCGTCAGAATGATAATGCTCCAGCCCGTCGCCTCTGAGCTCTTCCTCACGACAAAATAATCCTCGCCGCTTAATACGGCCGTCTGTCCTTCCTCCTCCCGGAGCCGCTCCGCAACAAACGCCTCATCGGTGAAGTCGGACGCGATAATTCGGCCCTCACCGTCCATAAGCCCCATTGATTCCCTCATAAGGTTATCATCAACAGACAGATTTATAGCCTCCGTCAGCTCAAAATAACTTTTCTCAATCTGCACCATCAGATAACCGCCGTGAGAGAAGGAGCGGTCAATCAGACGCACCTGTCTTATCGCAATGACAACACCTGGAAACTGCTCGTCCAGCCCAAGCCAGACGATATCTCCCCTCGCAGCGTTCACGCGCGAAATCCATTCCGTAGGCACCCTGCTTAATAAATTGACATCTGTCAGCGGCAGCAGACGTTCAAAGTCTGTCGTATACAGCTCAACAGAACGAATGCCCGTCATATACGCCTCTTCCTTGCGCACCTCTTGCTGGAGCAGCTGTCTGGCTTCAAAGCTTATCTCATTGCCGTTCAACCGGCTCTCCAGCATGCTCTGCACCGTTGCACTTGTGGCGATTTCCGCTGTGAATGTATCGACACCCCGCAGAAGAACGTCTAATTTGCCCGTTGCCTGAACTGCCGTCTGCTGTATATGCTTCTCCGCGTTATTGCGCAGCAGAACCGAAACTTGATTGTAGGCGTAGAAGCCTACCGATGCGAGCACCATGGCCATTATGAGCATAAATCCCACAAATATTTGATTCCTTAGCGTGTTCATGGTCCCCCAGCTCTTCAGCATGCTTCCCGCTTCCTCCCGTTAATGCATCCGTAGCCACTACTATACACAATCCAATTAGCAAAAAGAAATCCCCCCGCACGCAAAAAAGAAACAGCTGCGGCCCTCTGCGGGAAGGCCCAGCTGCTTCTATCTCATTCCATCTAAACTCTTATTCAGCTCTGCTTGATCGTTTCGTGCTTTTCGATCACCTCTTCCTTCGTATCAGAGACGAGTTCCTTGGCGGAGGATTTGAACTCATGAAGCGTCCGTCCTACCGCTCTGCCGAGCTCCGGCAGCTTCGAAGGACCGAAGATTATCAGCACAACAACCAGAATCATGAGCAGACCGGGAAGGCCTATATTTTGCAGCATCTACATTCTCCCCTTATCTATGAGTTCATATAGGATTCATTAGACTCTAATCTTTATTATGGCCTTTGGGATAAACCGCGACGGCCTCAATCTCAATCAGCCAATCAGAGCTGACAAGGCTTGCGACGCCAACCGTTGAGCGAGCTGGCTTCACTGGATTGTCCTTTGTATTAAAAAACTTCCCATACGCGTTGAACCAGCCCGTATAGTCAAACTTCCCTCCTAATGCTGCGTCCGGCGTCACGTACACCCGCAAATAGACAACATCCTTGAGCGACAGCCCCTGCTCCTTCAACTGCTTCTCGATGTTGAGCAGCACGCCCTCCGCTTGCTTCTCTGTATTGCCATATCGCTCATATACAGTCTTGCCCTCCTTGTTCAGCATGGGCGGGACCGTACCGCTTGTCGAGAACGTCGCCACACCCTCCGGAACAGCCACCCCGCTTGAGATGGACGAGCTCGGGCTTCCATAAAATTCAGGCTCATGAATAGGAGTCAGCGGCAGCTTGTTCGGAGTTGCTGCCGCATAGACGGTAGCTCCGACGAAGCACGATACCAAAGCTGTTGCCAGTATAACCTTCAAATTGCGGTTCCATTCCATTGTTCCACGACCTCTCATCATAAGAATTAGTGCTGAGCTTCTAAGCCTTCATGACTCTCTCGTTAATATCCGTGACAACCGCGCGCGCCGATTCGATAGCCCCCGCCATCCAAGCGGTGATATAGCTGATATGCTCGCCCGCTAGATACACTCGGCGATCAGGCTTGCACAAGGTCGGGTACAGCGTCTGGCGCTGATCGCCGGAGTAGGACACCCAGCCGCCCTCATTATACTTGACCTTCTTCCAGTCAACGGAGAAGGACGCCTCGAATTCCTTGTAGTACTGAGGATGAATCTTGGCCCCCTGCTTCAGCGCATGCGCCTCTCGCTGCTGGAAGGTCATGGCGCCCAGCGTATCCGCGTTGCCTCCGAATGAATAATAGCCAAGCAGCAGCCCCTTCTTCTCCATATAGCCGGTGGGCGGGTAGTAGATGGACGAGATGTCCATGTTAGTCAGCGTGTTGCCGCCGTAGATTTGCTCATCCTCCTCCCAGAAGCGACGCTTGAACTGCAAGCCTATTTTGCCCGCGGAGGCATAGCCGACACTGTCAATAGCAGTCTTCATTTCCGGGGAGAAATCGGATTTAATCTTCTTCAGCACGGAGAGCGGAATCGTACAGATACAGTATTCGCCTTCCAGCTGGCTTGTCTCGCCAGTAGCGAGATTTTTGCAGCTGACCGTAACGCCGTTGTCGCTTTGCTTAATTTCGGTAACCTCGGTATGGAATTTAATCTTGCCCTTCAGCCGCTTCTCGAACGCCAGTGGAATGGCATCCATGCCGCCGACCGGATGGAACATCATCATCTGCTGATCATAGCCGTATTCACTGCTGAAGAAATTGCCGAAGCCGGAATTGATGATGGCTTTCAGGCTGAAGGGATCACGGATCACGCCGGCGTCCAGGCGAGCGCCGGGCTCGTCCTTGTAGCCGCCTCGCGACGACCCCTTATAAAACAAATCCGAATTCAAGCCTCCCTCCGCTCTTAAATAAGCGACAAGTTTCTCCTTCTCCTCGGCGGTTAATGGCATGTCCAGCGCGTTTTGGTTCACAGCCTTCGCCATCATCTCGCTGACGTAGCCGCGAACATCGGCCTTCGCCTCGCGTTTCCTCACTTTCCGGCCCGACAGCTCTCCGACCTTCTCGTTATAATAATACGCGTGATCATTGACATTCCCGAACGGCTCGATCGGTATCCCGAACTTGCGTATATACTCCATTGTGACGTGGAATTGCGGGATACGCATCGGTCCGGCATTGAAATAAAGCCCGTTATCGAATCTCGCCACCTGCTTGGCGGCACCGATCTCCGCAACCGTCGTGCCGCGGCGAACCGTCCATGCGCGGCCGCCCGATCTTGCGCGGGCCTCCAGAATCGTGCAGTCGTATCCAGCAAGCCCCAGCTCATAGGCTGCGGTCATACCTGCGATGCCGGCACCCAGAATGATAATTTTTTTGCCATTCCGGTTCGTCATGGACAGCTCGTTCTTATCTGGCGGAGTAAAATCCGCCGCTTTCAACGTTTCCGGCGACAGCAGCCCCATTGTCCCCATGACGCTGAATACTGCCGCTCCCCCTCCCAGCTTGCCAACCGTGCTCAAGAATTGCCGCCTTGACATCTCCGGCGTTTTGGTCGATTCCATCCCGCTCACTCCTATTCATCAGCTTCGTTGTGGACACACCGAAACGATAACACGGAGCTTACGGCTGTATCTAAACTTTTGTAAGGATACCTAACATAAATTAATTTTTCACCATGAGCGCAGTTCGATA
This sequence comes from Paenibacillus sp. PL2-23, assembly GCF_040834005.1. Lineage (NCBI taxonomy): Bacteria > Bacillati > Bacillota > Bacilli > Caryophanales > Paenibacillaceae > Paenibacillus > Paenibacillus sp. PL2-23. The sequence goes on along the minus strand of NZ_CP162129.1, from coordinate 1,538,192 downwards.
AACTTCCTGAATATAGGCTGAATAACCTAGATTTATGACCTAATTAATACCAACTTTATAAAGGATAGTTCGTTTCTACCATTGTCAAAAGCTTCCGATCCTTGCTAAAATTTCACCCAACAGCTGTTAATGTGAAATAATATTACACAGTTGTGACATCCAGATCTCACTCCAGCGGCTGTTCACTAATCGTTCCAGGAGGCGGAGCTATGAGTCTTAAGGTAATGGGCATTGGTACTGTGAAGCAGCTGACAGGTTTGTCGGAGCGACAGATTCGCTATTATGAGGACAAGCAGCTGGTATTTCCGGAGAGAACGAATGGCGGGGCAAGAAAGTTTTCATTCGAGGACGTCGAGCTGCTGAAGGAAATTCATCGCAAGCTGCGGGATGGCTTCCATACATTCGAGCTTCGCAAAGGTCTGGATAATCGTAGTGACGAGGGGGGTACAAGGAGGCGTTTTCGCTCATGAACAAGCTGCCGATCATGCCGCTCCTTACCCATATCGCAGAGCTTCGCAAGCAGTTAATCGCTATTCTTATTATTTTTGCCATTAGTCTGATCGGGGGCCTGGCGGCCGCGCCATACTTGCTCGACTATTTGAAGAGCCGGCCGCCCGCCTCCGAGCTGGAATGGAATGTATTCTCCCCGTTTGACGGCGTACGGATGTATATGAACATCGCAATGGTGGTCGCCGCCACCGTTACGATTCCGTCAGCACTGTACTTGCTGTGGGGCTTCGTCAAGCAAGGCCTGCATGCCCATGAACGCTCAGCTGCCTTGAGATATGTGCCTTACAGCGCAGTTGGCCTGCTGCTTGGTCTCGCCTTTGGTTATTTCGTGCTGCTGCCCATCAGCTATTCCTTCGTCAGCGACATCTCCGCTAAGCTGAACCTTGTGGAGACCTACGGCGCTACCCAATATTTCAGCTTCATGATGAATATTGTGCTCCCCATGGGAGCCGCCTTCGAGCTGCCAATAGTCGTCATGTTCCTTACGCGGATTGGCCTGCTCACGCCTGAACGTCTGCGCAAGTCCCGCCGATACGCGTATCTGGTGCTCGTCATTGTCTCGAACCTGATCTCGCCGCCTGACTTCGTATCGTCGTTCATTATCCTGCTCCCGCTCTCCGCTTTGTTCGAGTTAAGCGTTCTATTGTCCCATTCCGCCTTCCGAAAGCGCGAAGCAGCGCAGGCAGAGCTGCCAGCGGTGTAAGCTTAAGCTGCAGAAGGGCGCCTCTATGGGTGCCCTCGCCGTTTGTTCGCCCCTATCCCAATTAATTGCCCAGCAGCTCAGCGTAGTGGTGCAGCTACCAAACACCTCAAGTCGCACGCTCAGCCCCCATAACGATCTCTCGTATCGCTATCGCTCCATAAGTCGCTTCCGCAGACCCCATAACGATCTCCCGTGTCGCTATCGCTCCTTAAGTCGCTCCCTCAGCCACCATAACGATCTCTCGTGTCGCTATCGCTCCTTAAGTCGCTCCCTCAGCCCCCATAACGATCTCTCGTATCGCTATCGCTCCATAAGTCGCTTCCGCAGACCCCATAACGATCTCCCGTGTCGCTATCGCTCCTTAAGTCGCTCCCTCAGCCACCATAACGATCTCTCGTGTCGCTATCGCTCCTTAAGTCGCTCCCTCAGCCACCATAACGATCTCTCGTGTCGCTATCGCTCCTTAAGTGGCTCCCTCAACCCCCATAACGCTCTCTCGTGTCGCTATCGCTCCTCAAGTCGCTCCATCAGCCCCCATAACGATCTCTCGTGTCGCTATCGCTCCTCAAGTTCAAGTAGCCCCACGAGAATTAAAAGGGAATCACTAGATATTGACGCCTCAATCGGCACTATGCGATGCTTAATAGGTGTTGATCCAATATAAAACGGAGGCTAAGTCTATATGACCACCTCGTACATTCTCACTGATCTTGACGGGACACTGCTGCATTCGGACGCCACGTTATCGCCATACACGAAACAGGTCATTACTGAAGCAATTCAGTCTGGGGCGGCTATTGGTTATGCAACGGCGAGAAGCTACATAAGCTCAAACCGAGTTGTCGGCGATATTCCATGGAAGCATCCACTGGTTCTATATAACGGGGCAATGCTGTTCGATCCGCTGACAGGACAGGTTATCGAAGGAGCTTGGCTGGACAGAAACGTGACACACAAGATAATAAGCATTGGGAAATCTCTTGGGCTTACCCCTTTACTATTTGCCCTCGATTCAGAGAATAAAGAAAAAGTGTTCCATGAACGACTGAGCCGTTCGGGAGATACAGCATTCTATAACAGTCGGCCTAATGATCCCAGGTTTGTTGAGCTTGATCAGCTCATCTGTCCTGACGCATGCCGCACATTGATTATAACCTACATCGGTTTATTGGAGGAGCTGCAGCCGCTTGAAGCCCAAATTCGGAGACAATTCGAGGAAAGCGTATGTATCCACCTCATGAAAGACAGTTATATCCAAGACCATTTTTTTCTGGAATTCAGCCATCCGGACGCCAACAAATACGAGGGTGCTCGAAAGTGGGCTGCCTACGTCGGTTGCAGTCCGGATCAGCTTATTGTGTTTGGAGATAACTTGAATGACGTCGGTCTATTCGAAGCCTCAGGAACCAGGATAGCTGTATCCAACGCCCATCCGAAGCTTGCTTCGATGGCCACACATCTCACCGAAAGCAATAACGCTGACGGTGTGGCGCAGTTTATTGTGAATCTGATAGCTAACGAATTGACACCTCAGAATAAACCCTGCGACAAATGAACATGCTCCAGATTCCTCATTCGCCTGAGGAAAGCTGGCTTTGTCTTGATCATACAATTGCTCAAATACAGCGACTTCAAGCGCTTCAGCTTCTCCAGCTCGGGCGGCAGCTCCTCAATCGCACAATATTGGATGGACAGCCGCTCCAGCTCCTCCAGCTCCCCAATCTCTGGAGGTATTCGGTTCAAGCTGATGGCCTCCTTCGGCTTGACCTGCCAGCCCGGGGCAGGCCGATCCGAGCTGCCGCAGCTAATATTCAGCTCCTTCAAGTTTCGCAGCTTGGCGATGGAAGCGGGAATACACGCCAGATCAGCTGTCATAACAACCAACCGTTCCAGCTTGCTCAGCTCGAACAGCTCTTCTGGAAGCCGATATACATCTTGTTCGAAAATGTCCAATTCCCGCAATTCCGTAAGCTCCCTAATGCGTCCTGGCAGCTCCGCGAGCCGATGACCGCTGATATACAGCTTGTCGGACCGATGCTTGATGGCATCGTCGAGCAATCGCTCCAAAGCCCGATGCTCCTCCAATTCCAGAAACAGCCCCGTAATTCGCTCCATCAGCTCGCGCGCTTGCTCCTCCGTAACCTCCAGGCCATACATTCCTTCATGGACAATGGAGTAGAGGTAATCCCCGCCGCCCTCCATCACGAAGCACAAATCCTCCGGCAGCTGCGGATAAATCCAATCCGATAGACGATATGCGGCACCCTTTAGTATTAAGCCGCTAGCTTCGCAGCAGCGATACTTATGATAGGTGCCCGCTGTGTAATAGGCATTGCTGCGAAACAGCTTCTGCGCTTGCATGATTTCGTCCATATCAGCATCCTTGAGGTCAATGGTGTCAATCAGGTAAGGCTTCAGCTCTTCCAGCACCTTATTATAGCTGTCGCTTCTCAACATACCTGCCCAGCCGCCTGTATGCTCCTTGAGGATAAAACATTCCGATTCCGCAATCGCCACATCTATAATTTGCTCGTAAGCCGTCCCTCTAGGATCCGTATAAAATCTCATCGCGCTTGCCCTCCCCCTCTCGATTACTCCCCGAACAGCCGCATCAGCACGAGTCCTGCGAATGCGAGGGTAATGCCGATCAGCTCGGTTCGCTTGAACCTCTCCTTCACGACGAAGCGCGTATACAGCAGCATAAGCAGCACGTTCGCCGCCACAACAGCCGAGACGAGGCCCGCCTTGCCCAGATCAAAAGCCACAATAATAAGCATCATACCGACAGTGTTCGTTATGCCGATGGCCATGCCGACCAGGAAGGCGCGGCTTTCGCTCCACCCATGAGCTTCCGGCGTAACAGGAGGTACAGCAGCAGCGATCGTCGTACCCGGGGTCGAGCCTGCCGTCGCCGCGGCTGCCGCGGCTATACGAACCTCCTCCGTCACCGCCGCCTCCGAAGCAGCGGCAGCCCGGCTGCGGGCTGCTGCGCTCCTTGTATCCTTCCACCACCACAGGCCAAAGCAGGACGCGCCAGTCGAGAACATCATAAACAAAGTCGGATATAACGACGCCTCCATAATAGTCGACCATTTGCCCGACAGATCATTGCCGGCGAACAGCAGCAGCGCCAGCAAGCCCCACTGTGCCCCCTGCAGATTGCGAAGCGACAGATCATTGGAATACCGAACCAGCAGCACGCCGCCTACGATAATAAGAAACGCGATAAGCTGCGCGGCATACAATCGTTCATCCCACATCAAATAAGCAAGCGCCACCACAACAACGGACGGCAGTGCCGTTAATATAGCAACAAGCGACGCCTTGCCCACCGCAAAGCCTTTGAACATGCTGGCATTCGCGCCGAAGGAAAACAGCCCCATCTGCATCCCGATCAGACAAGCAGTCGTCCACTCGGAGCTCAGCAGCAGCCATAATGCCAGGTTAATAACCGCTCCCATCGTAAAAGTGCCGCATAGAAGCGCGTTGCGGCTCACAGGCTTCTGGCTGGTCCAATGATATAGGATGCCTCGAAGCCCAAAGCTGATTGCCGCAAGTATTGAATAGGTAAGCCACATTCCGTACGTTCTCCCCTCAAGCTTCCTCCGCCATCCGGCAGAAGTCATATCCTCCATTCTAGCACCGAATGGCATGCTTGGCACTTCCAGATTGCCGTAACCTCCTGTTACGACTGGCCATGTCGGCCGTGGAGCTCACGATAAGCGGACGGCGACAGACCCTCCATCCCTCGGAAGACGCGGATGAAATAGCTTGCTTGCGAGAAGCCGCACCGTTGCGCAACGTCCTTGATCGGCAGCCCCGAGGTGGCAAGCAGCAGCTTCGCCTCCAACATGCGGCACTCCGTCAGATAGCGAATGGGCGTCCTCCCCATGACATCTCCGAACACTCGGATAAAATGATAAGGGCTATACCCGGTCAGCTTCGCCATGCCCGCGATATCCCAGGCCTCCCGGCACCGGCTGCGAATGATATCGGCAGCCTCCCGCATTTCCCGGCGCTTCCGGAGCGCCGCAGCGCCCTCCAGACTTTCAGTATGCTGATCCAACTGAGCTAGCAGCTCGTACAGCAAAGCCGAAATGGCCGCTTCGCTCCCCAAGCCGAACGAATCGCTAAGCTCATACATACGATCCGTCAGCTCCTGCATTCTCGCACCTTCCGAGAAGGAGAACAGCCAGGCTCCTGCCTCATCCGCCCCCCTAAGCATTGCAGAAGGAATGGACGCCGTGAAGTGAATCCACCTGACATCCCATGGGTCCGACTGGCTTGAACCATATTGCTGGAACGCTTCCTTCGCGAATAGAAAGCCTTCTCCCGCCTTCACTTGAACCTGTTCCCCGTCTTCTCCTACCACATACCCGCCGCCCCCAAATATGAGATGAAGATTATATTCCTTCAGAACGCCTTCTTCTCTTCGCTCCGCATGGTGAGGGAAGTCAGAGTAACGTCCGAACATGTCGGGATAACAGACATACAGCGGATACGACGGCTTGGGAACGATACAGTGGATATGCAATGCAGGCGCACTCTCCTTTTGAAACAGCGTTTAGCAATATTGTACTATCTGTCGCAGGATATTGTCATATACGCGAGTCGAAAAGCATCTTACACTATATCTATTCCAATTATAATCGCAATATTTTGATGTAGGAGGAGCATGCATGAATCAGCCAACAACCGCGCTTGACCATTTACGACTTGGAGTCTGCTATTACCCGGAGCACTGGAAGGAGGAGCTCTGGGCGGATGATTTCCGCCGCATGGCGGAGCTCGGCATCTCGATCGTTCGAGTCGGCGAATTCGCCTGGTCGATCTTCGAGCCCCGGGAGGGTGTCTTCTCCTTCGAGCTGTTCGACAAAGCGCTGGAGCTCGCCCATCAGCATGGACTGCAGATCATTATGGGCACACCAACAGCAACGCCGCCCGCTTGGCTCACGCAGAAGTATCCGGAGGTGCTGAACGTCAACTTCAACGGACAGACGATTGAACACGGGCTGCGCCGCCATTACAACTACAACAGCCCGAAGTACCGGGAGCTGTGCGCTATTATCGTACGGAGGATGGCAGAGCATTACCGCGATCATCCCGCTATTGTCGGCTGGCAGATTGACAACGAGTTCAACTGTGAAATTTCGGAGTTTTATTCGCCTGCTGATCACGCGGCTTTCCGGGAATGGCTGCAGCGCAAATACGGCAGTCTTGAGGCTTTGAACGAGGCATGGGGTACAGTGTTCTGGAGCCAAACCTATACGGACTGGTCCCAGGTCCATCTGTCCCGTATGACAACAGCGGGCAAGCAGCCGAATCCTCATCTCTATTTGGACGAAAAAAGATTTATATCCGACAGCGTCATCGATTTCGCCAAGGTTCAGGTTGATATCATTCGGGAGATCGCGCCCCGGCACTGGGTAACGACCAACGGCCTGTTCGGACATCTGGACAGCCACCGTATGACTGACGAGCTGCTTGACTTCTTCAGCTATGATTCGTATCCGCAGTTCTCAACCATCTTCCAGGATCCCAATGAAGAGAGCCCGCTGGCGGACAGAGGCTGGAGCCAGACACTCAGCACCGTGCGTTCCATCTCCCCGCAGTTCTGCGTCATGGAGCAGCAAGCCGGTCCCGGCGGTTGGGTGAACCGACTGGATATGCCATCGCCGAAGCCTGGCCAGATGCGGCTGTGGACGTACCAGTCCATTGCGCACGGCGCCAACATGGTCGTCTACTTCCGCTGGCGCACCGCGACGTTCGGCCATGAGATGTATTGGCACGGCTTGAATGATTACCATAACCGTGAGAACAGACGGATTCGTGAGGCAAGAGGGATTGGCCGTGAGCTTGCTGAAGCCGGAGCGCGTATCGCAAGCACCTTGTACAAGGCGGAGGTCGCCATTGTCCGCGATTACGACAACGAGTGGGACGGCGAATACGATGTATGGCATGGCCCGTTCTATTGGCAGAGCCGCACCGCTTGGTACAAGGCGTTAACGAGAAGGCACATTCCGTGCGATACCCTCTGCCTGCGCCAAGGAACGACGCTTGAGGAGCTGCGGAAGTACAAAGCCTTGATCTACCCGCACGCAGCAATTATGACGGACGAAGCCGCAGCTCTGTTAGAGGAATACGTTAGCCAAGGCGGTATTGTCGTGTTCGCCTGCCGTACCGGCTACAAGGACGATCGGGCGCAATGCTATATGCGTCCGTTCCCGGGCGCGGCAGCCAAGCTCTGCGGTATTTCGGTCGAGGAGTTTACAATGGTGAAGGGTACACGCGCCGCAGTCCGCATGAATTGGCTGTCGGATGAGTCTGCCGGCATCGCCGCAGCCGACACAGCAGCCGACCGCTTCAACGACGTGCTGCTGCCGGAGAGCGACACGGTGGAGATCATCGCGACATACGCTAGCGACCACTACGCCGGCAAGCCAGCGGTGACTCGCAACGCGTTTGGCCAAGGCGAGGCCTGGTACTACGGCGCCGTCTTCGACGAAGCGTCCGCGGCGCAGGTCATCTCACGCATCGGCCTGCAATCTCCGGCGGAGGGCATTCTGGAGCTGCCGCCGCAGGTTGAGCTCGCCATTCGTGAGGATGCCGCCGGCCCGCTCTATTTCTTGCTGAATTATGCGGAAGAGCCTGCCGAAATGACACTTCGCGAGGCCAAGACGGACCTGCTGACGGGCCGCAAGCTCCAGGGCACCATCTCGCTCGAAGGCTTCGGCGTGCTGGTGCTGGCGTAACCATCATTAGATGAACACGAATGAGTCGAGCTTGCGACTTCAAGACTTTGTAACGGACGGACTATTGGCGTAGCTTGGGAGCGAACATTCAGCCAGGCTATGCGCCATCGGCAACTAGCCTCTCTGGGAGCAGCCATCTCTAACGTTCACTTCTTAACGTTAGCGCCAGTTTTCAACGCGATTGAATCTGTAACGGACAAAATGCATCGTTAGCGCGCGAATTACGATCTGCACCAGTCAAATTTGTGCGCTAAGATTACATTTTGTCCGTTAGGCAGTCGATTGCTTCAACAAGTGCCGTTAAGATTCAAAAATGCACACCGCCCCTTCTATTGTCGCCCCGTCTTGTAGTCCCGCAGCAGCTCATCCATTACCCTGCTTGTACGCATTGCGCTGAGGCCATTGCTCGGGCTTGGCTCGCCGCCGCGCAGCTCGTTCACAATGAGCTGGATAAGCGGTTGCTGAATATGGAGCGGCTTCTCCAGTTCAATGACCTCCACACCCTCAGCGGTGATCACTTCTATTCGTTCGTTGCCGAACGTCGAGAATACAAGCTTTCCCTTGCTCCCCACTAGCTCGTTCCGATCGCAGTAGTCGTAAGCGCTGAAGCACCATGTACCCGTCGCCTGCACGCCGTTCTCGAACACAAAGCTTCCCGTCACGATATCCTCCGCCGCGTACAAGCCGGCTTGGTTGCCCGCGGCTCCTTGAACGGAGCGGATCGGCCCGAGCAGAAAGTCCATAATATCCAACGTGTGGCTCGCGAGGTCGACGAACAGTCCGCCGCCCGAGACGGCGGGGTCCAGGCGCCACGGCAGGACTTCCGCTCCACTATTGACTCCTGCTGGCTGATGCTGCGTCATGGTCAAATAACGTATCTCGCCAATCGCGCCGCTCTCCAGCAGTTCTTTGATCCGTGTGAAATACGGCAGAGCCCTCCGATAGAATGCAACAAACAAAGGTACGCCCTTCTCCTCGCAAGCCTCAAGCATGTGCTGGCATTCCTCAGCGTCCAGAGCCATCGGCTTCTCGACATAGACCGGCTTCCCGGCCGCCGCGCATTTGATCGCGTATTCCTTATGCGACGAAGGTGGAGTCGCCACGTACACAGCGTCCACCTCAGGGTCCTGGATAAGCTTGTCCGCATCATCATACCATCTTGGCACGCCATGTCTGGCGGCATAATCCGCAGCAAGCTCGCCATTGCGCCTCATTACCGCAACCAGCTCGCTTCCCTCCGCCTTCTGAAATCCGGGCCCGCTCTTCACCTCCGTCACATTGCCGCAGCCGATAATTCCCCATCTGATAGCTTTCATTGCGCTTCCCCTCTCCCGCACCCATTATTCAACATCCACTCTACTTACATTCGCTAAAGCGCCGCCAAAACCTGCCAATCTCAGTCTTCAGACGGAGATGACTGCGTTCCCTGGACCGTAATCGACTCCCCCATGTGTTTGCTACAATGTGACTTAGCAGAGATCCCAGTTGACGCTTATGCCAAAAAAAGGAGTGATCCATCAATGGCCTTGCCCGTATTGGAAGTACATCAATTGCGCAAGTCGTTCGGCGATGTTAAAGCCGTACAGGAGATTAGCTTCACCGCGATGCCCGGCGAAATTTTTACCATTATCGGACCGAACGGCGCCGGCAAAACAACCACGCTCGAAATGATTGAAGGGCTGCTGCCGCCTGATTCCGGCGACATTCGCTTCGGCTCCTTGACCTGGGCCAGGGACGAGGATCGTATTAAACGCCAGATTGGCGTACAGCCCCAATCCAGCGCCCTGTTCGATCTGCTGACGGTTCAGGAGAACCTGGAGCTGTTCTCCACCTTCTACACCCATTGCCGTCCCGCTGGTGAAGTAATGGAGATGATTAACCTGACGGAGCAGAGGAACAAGCACGTGAAGACGCTGTCCGGGGGACAGAAGCAGCGTCTCGCAATCGGACTGGCGATGATTAATGATCCCGGCATTATTTTTCTCGACGAGCCTACAACCGGCCTGGACCCCCAAGCCCGCCGCAACATATGGGATATCATTCTCAAGCTGAAGGGGATTGGCAAGACGATCATACTAACCACGCACTACATGGAAGAAGCGGAGAAGCTGAGCGACCGCGTCTGCATTGTAGATCAGGGCCGAATCGTAACGCTGGACACGCCCGCTGCGCTGATAGACCGGCTGACCAAGGAGCGCGAGGTCCGGCTGTCGTTCCTCGACGGCGCTGCAGCGGCAGCAGAGACGGAGCTGTCTGCCCTGCAGGATAACGCCGTCGTTCGTACAGAGCTCGAAGGCACGTCGCTTAAGCTGTGGACGACAAAACCGGAGGAAACACTCTATCATTTGTTTGGTTTTACGAAGAATAATGGGTATCGGGTAGAGCAGATTTCGATTCGCGAGATGAGCCTGGAGGACGTATTTATCGCCTTCACGGGCAAGGAATGGAGGGACTGAGGATGGCTGCCAAGCAGTTCGCAAGCATGTTCACCGCTCAAGTCAAAATGATGTTCCGCGACAAGCAGGTCTGGTTCTGGAATTTGTTTTTTCCTATTATCTTAATGGTGTTGTTTATGGTTATTTTTGGAGGCGGCGGCTCCAGCCCATTCAAGGCGACGATTGCCGTCGCGGATCCTTCGCCTAACGCGTCCTCAAGCGCATTGCTGGGCCAGCTTCAGCAAATTCCTGTATTTGAGGTGAAGAGCGGCGGGACCGTCTCCATACAGCAAGGCAAGGATTGGATTCAAAGCGAGGAGGTTGACGCGCTTATTGTGCTGCCTGAGCAAGAAGGAGTGTCCGAGGTCGGTTTAATCGTCAATCGAGCGAATGAAGGCGGCGCATCGACTCAGGCGGTATCCAGCATTCTGAACACCCTGATCCAGCAGGCCAATCTCGCGGCTGCGGGCGCCACAGCCACCTATACAGTCAGTATGGAATCCATCTCAACCGCCGCGGATGATGTGCAATATGAGGATTTCCTGCTGACGGGCATGATCGGCTTGGCTGTTGCGCAGGGCGGCCTGTTCGGCATGGTCGAGATCGTTGACATGCGCAAGCGGGGCCTTCTGAAGCGACTTCGGATGACCCCTGCCAGGATGGGGCTATTCGGCCTCGCCAGTATGATCGTAAGACTGATGCTTGGCGTTATTCAGATCTTCTGCCTTACGCTCGTCGGCGTATTCGCTTTTGGCGCAACGCTGCATGTCAACCTATTCAGTCTGCTCATTGCGTTTATTGTTGGCGCATTAGCGTTCAGCGCGATGGGATATCTGTTCTCCTCCTTCAGCAAGACGATGGAGGCTTACATGGGCATGGCGAATATCGCCAGTATGCTGATGATGTTCCTGAGCGGCGTGTTTTTTCCCGTCAATACATTGCCAGACTGGCTCCAAATCGTACCTCAGCTTCTCCCCCTTACCTACTTTGTTGACGGAATGCGGGACGGCTTGATCTACGCAAACGGCGTTTTGTCGGGCAGCTTCTGGATGGGCGTTGCCATCATGAGCACTTGGGGCATCGTCAGCTACCTGATTGGGTCGATAGTCTACAAATCCAAATCAAATGCGGCAACGAGGTAAGTCCATTTGCTGCAAAAAAAGAAACGGCATTCCGAATCGCTTAACGCGAGTGGAATGCCGTTTTTTCCAAGGGTCAAACCTTCATTTCCGAATGCTGCAGCTGCGATTTCTCCACTTGAATGGTAGTATGCTGGATTTGGAACGTTTCCTCGATTCGCTTCACCGCCTCCTGCAGCACCTTCTGGCTGCTTGCGCTGTCCTCGATGAGTAGATGACAGGATAGGGAATCCAGTCCTGACGTAATGGTCCATATGTGCAAATCGTGTACATCCTTGACGCCCTCAATTGCGAGCAGCGCTTCATTCACCTTGGCGGTATCAATTGTAACAGGCGTGCCCTCCATCAGAATATGAATCGTCGAGCGTATCACTCCCCATGCGCTCTTCAGAATAAGCAGTGCGACAACAACGCTTATGATAGGATCGGCAATGTACCAATTGAAAGCTAGCATAAGCAGCCCTGCAGCAATCGCCCCAACCGAGCCTAAGGCATCGCCCAAAATATGCAAATACGCGCTTCGCACGTTCAGATTGCCATGCACATCGCCTTTGCGCATCAGCACCCACGCGCTGATTAGATTAGCCAACAGACCGATTGACGCAATAAGCATCATGGTGCCGCTGGCCACCTCAGGGGGATGCTGAAACCTCTCGATCGCTTCCGCTATAATGAAGCCCGCGATAACGAATAACGTGACGCCGTTCAGCAGCGCCGCCAATATTTCGAACCGATAATAGCCGTACGTCTTGTTCGGCGAAGCCGGCTTCGCCGCGAACCACATGGCTACGAGGCTCAGCGCAAGCGCCCCCGCGTCGCTCAGCATATGGCCGGAGTCGGACAGCAGCGCCAGCGAGCCGGTCACCAGACCTCCAATACATTCAAGAAACATAATGCCTGAGGTGATGAGAAGCGCGATCGTCAGCCCCGCCTTGTTGTTCGGCCCGTGATGATGATGGCCGAGGTGGCCATGATGGTGGCCGTGGTCATGGCTGTGCGCGCCATTGTGACTGTGCCCGTCCCCGTGACAGTGTGCGTGTGTATGGCTATGAGTCTGCTCACGGCTATGTGTCTGTTCCTGACTATGTGAGTGATTGCAGCTATCGCCTTGGGCGTGTGTATGAGTGTTTACAGAATCGTTATGATGGCTCACGACTATCCCTCCTTGCCGTCAGCTTGCATGCTGACCAGCCATTGCTAATATATGAATACATGCTCATATGTATTATATAATTGCTTCACCAATCCCGCAACCACTTTTTACTAATCCCCTAAACCGTGTGAATCATACGTTTCGCGTTGAAATATAAGCCCAGTATAGAGAAAACTTATACTTTCTGGTAATTTGAAAAAAACCCGCATCTCTGCGGGTTCAAATCGTTATACCTCCAATACCCCATCATGGCGAATGCTCGACACCGGCGCTCTCTCATCCGCCATATCGCCGGCCGCAGCGCGCAGCTTCTTGCGTCCTCGCCATCTCATAAGCGCCAGCGCTCCGCGAATGTATTCGTCCAAGATCATCGCGGCATAAATACCGGCCAGCCCCCAGCCAAGCCCGATTCCGAACCAATACGAGACACCGGTTGCGACGATTGACAGTGAGCCGAGCGAAATCCACATCGTAAATCTGGTGTCGCCTACAGCGTTCAGGGCGTTTTGAATCGCCATATTAAGCATTTTGCCCGGCTGCAGCAGTATATTAAGTCCCAGCAGCGACACGCCGAATGCGATAATCGCCTCATCCTCCGTGAGCAGCCCAAGCACCGGCTTGCCGATCGCATAGATAACGACCGCGTTCACGAATACGAGGCCAAGCCCTATGCCCAGCGCGCGGAACGACGTCCGATACGCCTCCTTCATTCGCCCCGCCCCGAACAGGAGGGCAATCTGGATTTGCAGCGCCAACGCAATGGAATAGCCAAGCATGAAGCAGAACGACTCCAGCGTATTCATATAGGTTCGCGCCGCAAGCTCCGCCGCACCAATCATTGCAATGTACGTATAGATAGCCAGCTGCGAGAATACCCAACAGGACATATTGACGCCGAGCGGCCACCCAATCCGGATAATTTCACCGAACAAACCACGGTCGAACAGCGCCAAGTCGCGAATTCGAATAGGACGGGCGAAGGTATGCAGGAACATAAATAAGAGCACCAGCACCGCGAGCAGCCGGCAAATGACGGTGGACAATGCAACGCCCAGCAAGCCCCATTCGGGAAATCCCCACGCTCCGAAAATAAAGGCGTAGTTCAACGCCACATGCACCACGTTCATGCCAATCGCGATGTACATCGGTCCCTTCGTATTGCCGGTGTTGCGGATGGCTGTACTGAGCGCCGACATCATGGCGACCAGCACCATGCCCCCTCCCACGATGGAGACATATGTTTCCGCAAGCGGCAGCAGCTCCTCCGGCAGCTGCAGCCATGCCGAGATCTGGCGGGGGAACAAATAAAGCAAGACACTAATGGCAAGTCCGATACCGCCGCTTACAGTTAAGGACATAATGCCAAGCGTACGGGCATCCTCGGCTTTGCCCGCCCCCAGCTTCTGTGCAATCAGAATGCCCGCTCCGCTCGCCACCGTCACGAACAACGTCATCATCGCTGAAAACAACTGATTTGAAAAACCGACGACGGCAACCGCGTCGTCCGAAATGCGGCTGACCATCAGCGTGTCCGCCGCTCCAAGCAGAAACTGCAGAAACAGCTCAATGAAGATTGGCCAGGCGAGCGCCCACAGGGTCAGTTTTTTGACGTTATCCTTCATGCTCCCCATCCTCCAGCGCGAATCGCTAAGCCCGGCGGAGGGCTCTTCTTCGCTCCATTTCATATTGAATTTTGAACACTCCCGCCACCTAAGAGGTGGAGGATTCTTGGGTTGTTGCTCCTCACGGAGCAAAGTCGTAGCGATATTTCCTTTCAAAATATCGTACACCAAGCGATCCCTGCGGTTCCCACAGTTCCTATTTTGTTCATTACTGGGCCATGGCCTTTATGTTTTGTGCCGCATTCCAATCTCGGTCATGTGGTGTTTGGCAGGATGAACATGTCCATTCCCGCACGCTCAAATCTCTCACTTCTGCTTGCTTGTTCCCACAGATGTGACAGGTTTGACTCGTTGGCGCAAAAACCGGTGTTTCTTTGACCGTTCGGCCATACCACTTGGCTTTATAATGCAGTTGTCGGCTCATTTCGCCCCAGGAAGCATCTGCTATGTGTTTGGCGAGGTGTTGTTGTTTCATCATGTTAGCAATGCGTAAGTCCTCGAGACAGATCGTTTGGTTTTCACGGATCCATTTCGTCGTCTGCTTATGCATCGCGTCTAATCGGCTATTTCGAATCCTTTCATGGATGAGGGCGACTTTTCTTTTCGCTTTAGACCAGTTACTTCCGCCTTGTTTCCTTCTTGCAAGGATGCGCTGCCATTTCGTGAGCAGCCGTTCATATCGCAATGTATATCTTGGATTATCCATTGCAGGACCTTCCGAAGGCACGGCAAGATACTTGATACCCACGTCAATGCCAAGTATGCTGTCCGTTAAAGGAAGAGGCTGGATGTCAACCTCGCATACCAACGATACAAACCATTTGCCGCTTGGGGCTAGTCGTACGGTAGCGGATAGGATCCGGCCTTCGATCTCCCTTGACTTGGCATAGGGTACCCAGCCTAGCTTGGGAAGTTGCAGACGGTTTCCCTTCACGGCAATGTTCCCGTTCGTATATCGCGTCGTATAGCTTTGTACGGGATGCTTTCGACTCTTGAAGCGAGGTCGTTCATTTTGCTTGTTGAAGTGGCGCTGATATCCGTCAGCCAAGTTTCGCACAGCTGACTGCAGGGCAATGCTATCCACTTCTTTCAACCAAGACCACTCGCGCTTCATGTCAGGAAGCTGAGATGCACAGGCGTTATAAGACAAACCTTTGCCTGTAGCCTGATAGATCTGACTCCATTTTGATAGGAGGTGGTTGAACACAAAACGGCAGCAACCCAACGTTTTGCGCAGTTGCATGATTTGTACATGACTAGGATAGATCCGAAATTTGAAGGCTTTATGCTGGAGCATCGTCTGATTCGTCACCTCGCTGCAAAAGAGATGAATGTTAACTCATTCCAATTATAGCACAAATGTTCGTGTCTATCCATGAGCAAAATTCCCGATTCATCCCCTGCCTACACTCTCACTTCGTTAGTAAGGTAGCTTAGATGCAGGGGTATTCTCGATGTCTATGATAAATGGTATACTGAAAAGGATGGTTCAAATTTTCAACCGAAACTTTCATTATTCCAACCTGACGTGGAGGGATTGTAACTGAGCCTAATTGAGCTGACTGTTCCACCGCTGCCTCACTACATTATAGGCGGACACACCGTCATGCCTCCGGGACGACGGCATCCCAGCCGGAGAGCAATTGGCGTATTTGATCTCATTGTTGTCATGAAGGGCTGCTTGTATATGGGGGAAGAGGATCGTCATTACGAGGTGCGCGCGGGGCATATGCTCATTCTGAGGCCCGACGCGGAGCATTATCCCACTCAAGCATGTGAAGAGGATACCGAATATTATTGGGCGCACTTCCGCACTCTTGGCGAATGGTCCTATGCGGATTTCCCCCTGACGCCGGCCAGACTCAGCGATTCGGCGGAGCCGATCCCCGCGGCTGAGCAGTTCGCCCCGCGCACATTCGTGAAGCGTCTGCCCCAATTCGCCAAGGCTGCCAGCCTTGCCTTGCTGGAGAGCAAGCTTCCGCAATTGGCGCAGATGAGCATCAACGACCATATCCACGGCGTGCGCTGGAAGCAGCAGCTCGTGTTCCAGGAGGTGATCGACCTGCTCTCCGCCTCCGTCGAAGCCCGTTCACCAACGCCGGCGCTCGCTTGTGCGGAGAGGGCCGCTTCTTACCTGCGGCAGCACTACCGAGAAAACATTACAGCACAATCGCTGGGGGAGAGCATCAACTTCCACCCCGTCTACATCGCCCGCTGCATGAAGCAGGAATTCGGCTGCTCGCCGTTCGACTATCTGCTGCGGTTCCGCATCCAGCAAGCCAAGCTGCTTCTGCTGCAGACGGACTTGTCCGTCTCGCGCGTAGCTGAGGAGGTCGGCTTCAACCAAGCGGCTTACTTCGCGACCTGCTTTTCCCGATTTGAGGGGCTCTCTCCTCGCGAGTACCGCCAGCGGTTTTCCCTTAGTTAAGCCGAGGAAGTGAGGCAGCAGCTTTGGAATGGAAATGCTCACATTACAAAGTTGGCCACAAATGCGATAATGAGCTGCAGAACCTGCAGTTAATTTGAAGCATAATAAGCATTTTCAGGAAATTAACTGCACAACTGCATGTAGAGGATGAGTGGATCAGTCGAGGAGGTTTCCATTAGTTTCACTGCGTGAGTCACCATTTCTGCCAACGCGCCAAAAAAAGCCATCGCCCAGCCTCTATTAGAAGCGCTAAGCGATGGCGTGCGGCCGTTTCTGCAGTTATTCATGTCTCAGGTGCTGAAGCGTGAGGACGATAAGCTGCTCGACGTGGTCGTCGTCCAGTGAATAATAGACGGTTTTGCCGACCTTGCGCCGTTTCACGATTCTCATGTTGCGAAGCAGCCTCAGCTGGTGGGAGATCGCCGACTGCCCCATCTCCAGCACCTCGGTCAGATCATGCACGCACAGCTCCGACTGCAGCAGGGCGTGCAGAATCCGTATGCGCGTGGGGTCTCCCAGCGCCTTGAACAGATCCGCAAGCTCCACGGCTGTATGGTCGTCCACCAGCTTGTCCTTTACGCTGCCAATATCCGCTTCCGTACCGCCGCACGGATCATCACAAGCCGCTGACCGCGTGCCGTTCTCCGTAATCGTCATGACCCATCCCACCAAACCTATCATCGTTAAAGCTCATTATAGCATATTACTCCAAAATGTTATTGCCATTTTCCCGTTACCTGGTTTATAGTGGTGACAGCTAATTAAATATCGTACGGGGGCTGGATGAAGTCTGGCTGAGATTGGGAACTGGTTTCCCTGACCGTTAATCTGAACCAGGTAATGCTGGCGTAGAGAACAAGTCGAATTGAAGCCATTCGTTTATTCTCGAATGGTTTTTTCTATGTCCGGCGCTGTCCTGGTCATCGATCTAGGAGGTGCATGAGGAATTATGCAGCAACAAGCTTCGCAGCAGCTCATTCAACAACTGCAGGCGCTCGCCGAATCCCGTCAAGACGAATTATTCGCCTTGCTGGAGCGGCTGGTCGCCTTCCCCACAGTAAGTCCACCCGCCCGCAACACCGCGGAGGCTCAGCAATATGTAGAGTCCCAGCTCGCGGCATGCGGGTTCGAAACCTCACTCTGGGAGGTCTATCCCGGCGATCCTAATGTAACGGCTGTCAAGTGCGGCTCCCACAGCGCCCAATACAACAGCCTGCTGCTTAACGGCCATATTGACGTTGCCGAGGTCGGCGATCCCTCCGGTTGGAAGCGTGATCCCTTCACGCTGTCTCTGGAGGATGGCCGCCTATACGGCAGAGGCGTATCCGATATGAAGGGCGGACTTGCCGCTCTCTTATTCGTTCTTGGACTGCTGCGGGAGCAAGAGGTCGAGCTCCGTGGAGACCTGCTCTTCCAGTCCGTTATTGGTGAGGAAGCCGGCGAAGCCGGCACTCGGGCTTGCATGGAAAGAGGCTGTGAGGCCGACTTCGCGATTGTGGCCGACACAAGCTCCCTTGCGATTCAGGGGCAGGGCGGCGTTATTACCGGCTGGATTACGATTCAAAGCCCGGAGACGTTCCACGACGGCATGCGCGCCAAGCTCATCCATGCAGGCGGCGGCGTCCAGGGAGCCAGCGCCATCGAGAAGATGATGAAGCTTATTAACGGACTGCAGGAGCTGGAGAGGCATTGGGCCGTGACAAAGTCTTACCCCGGCTTCCCAGCAGGCTCCAACACGATTAACCCCGCCGTCATTGAAGGGGGACGGCATGCCGCCTTTATCGCGGATCGCTGCGCGTTATGGATCACGGTTCACTTCTACCCCGATGAGGATTTCGAAGAGGTTACCCAAGAGATTGAGGACCATCTGCTGCGAGTAGCAGATGGAGACCCATGGCTCCGCAGCCATCCGCCAAGCTTCCGTTGGGGCGGACGCTCCATGCTGGAGGAACGCGGCGAGATATTCCCGTCGCTCGCGCTGGACCGTCATGCGGCAGGCTTGCAGGGGCTCGCCCGCAGCCATGAGGCGCTGGTCGGCGCCGCCCCGGAGATCGGCATGAGCCCTACCGTCACCGATGCCGGATGGATCGCCCGAGCGGGCATTCCAACCGTCATCTACGGTCCCGGCGAGCTGCGCCAAGCCCATGCCGTTAATGAAAGCGCAAGTATGGAGGAGCTTGTCCGGTACGCGCAAGTGATGCTGGCTTTTATTGTGGAGTGGTGTAATACGCCGAAGCCGTCCTCGCCTCAACCAAGCTACTCACAAGAAAGGATGGGATTGTCATGACCTTATTCAGCGAGCGGCTCTATCAAGCCAGCAAGCCGATCTGGGATCGCAGCCACGCGCACCCGTTCCTGACCGAGCTTAGGAATGGTTCGTTAAGCGCTGACCGATTCATCTATTACTTGAAGCAAGATTACGTATACCTCATTGACTATGCCAAGCTGTTCGCGCTTGCAAGCGTCAAATCCCCTGATTTGGAGACGATGCACAAATTCGCGGAGCTGTACCATTCCACTCTGCATGTCGAGATGGAGCTTCACCGCCAATACGCCGAGCGGTTCGGAGTCACCAGGGAGGAGCTGGAGGGGACCAAGGCTGCGCCGACAACCATCACCTACACCAAATACATGCTGGATGTGGCTGCGAGCGGCTCGCTTGCCCAGGTTTTGGCCGCTCTGCTGCCCTGCATGTGGAGCTATCGCGAGATTGGCGTCGCGCTGGCGGCCATTCCAGAAGCGCTGGAGCATCCGCTGTTCCGGGAATGGATTCTGATGTACAGCTCGGAGGAGTTCGGACAGCTGACCGACTGGTGCATCGGACAGATGAACAAGCTGGCCGACGGTCTGCCTGAGCGTGAGCTGGCGCTGCTGGAGGAGCATTTCCTGACGACCTCCCGGCTGGAATATCTGTTCTGGGATATGGCATACCGGCTTGAGGAGTGGCCGGTGTGAGCCACAACGGCCTAGCGCCATGGAAGAAACCTGCCGCGTTAGCCGTGAACGGCCTCGTCTTCCGTTACCCCGGTGATGAGCGGCCGCTGTTCGAGGGATTAAGCTTCGAGCTTCAGGAGAGAGAGTTCGTCAGCCTGCTGGCTGCGAGCGGTCTGGGCAAAACAACGCTGTTCCGTCTCATCTCCGGTCTCCTCCCTGCCGAGCAAGGCTCCATTGGCTTCGGCGCAGAGAGGTTGGACATCGCCGAAGCGGTCAGGCAAGGGAGAATCGGCTACATGCCGCAGCGTGACGGACTGATGCCCTGGCGTACCGTACTGGATAACGCTGCGATCGGACTTGAGCTCAGAGGCGTGGCGCGCCGAGAAGCGCGGCGCAAGGTGCTGGAGCTGCTGCCGGGCATGGGACTTGGCGGGACGGAACGCAAATATCCGCATGAGTTGTCCGGGGGCATGCGCCAGCGCGTATCGTTCCTCCGCTCCCTGCTGGGAGGGGGCGAGCTGCTGCTGCTGGACGAACCGTTTGGTGCGCTGGATGCCATGACGCGCTCCTCCATGCAGGAGTGGCTCTTGCAAACCTGGGAGCAGCATCGCAAGACGGTCTTATTTATTACTCATGATGTGGATGAAGCGCTGCTGCTGTCGGATCGGGTGCTCGTCGCCTCACATGCGCCGGTGGTTTCCTTCCGCGAGCTTCACGTTCCGCTGCCGCGCCCTCGTCATTCATCGCTGGTGCTGGACCCGGCCTTCATCGAGCTCAAGCGGCAGCTGCTTCACTTGTATGAGCAGCGGGATCCGCTTAGCCCGCCCGCCAAGGAGGCGGTGACGCGATGATGATGAAGAAGCTGCTTCCGGCGGCTCGCGCGAATGGACCGCTTCTGCTGTTCGCCGCGCTGCTTGCCGGCTTGTGGGAGCTTGGCCCTCCGCTGGCAGGCATCCCGCATTATGTGATACCTAGACTGTCCGATGTGCTCGCCGCCATCTGGGAGGATCGTCAGCCGCTGCTGCGACACTTCTTCGTTACCTTGTGGGAGGCGGTGCTTGGCCTCGGCCTTTCCACCTTGCTGGGGCTGCTGACGGCCATCTGGATCGATCGGTCCCGTCTGGCCGAGCGCACGCTCTATCCGCTAATCGTCGCTTCCCAGACGATTCCGATTGTTGCGTTGTCACCGATCATGGTGATGTGGTTCGGCTATGAGCTTGGCAGCAAGGTAGCTGTCGTTATCCTGTTCACCTACTTCCCGATTGCGGTGAACACTGCGGCTGGCTTCCGCCGCGCCGATGCAGACACTGGCGATCTGCTTCGGACGATGGGCGCGACTGCAGGACAGCTGTTCCTGAAGTGGAAGCTCCCCTCCGCCATGCCCGGCTTCTTCACGGGCCTGAAGCTTGGGGCCGCGATCAGCGTAGGCGGAGCGACGCTGGGTGAATGGCTTGGCGGCCAGGCGGGAATCGGCATGTATACCAAGCGAGCCTCCCATATGCTGGCCGGCGATGCCGTATTCGGGGGCGTGCTGCTGCTTTCCTTGATGGGCATCGGATTGTTTGCGGCTGTGTTGGCAATCGAACGGCTGCTGCTCGGCCATCGCCGCGCTTAATTCTATGATTTTTGAACCTTAGACCTATAGAAACTGGAGATGAATCATTCATGAAATTCAACAAGCATCCATTATCGTTCCTTCGCACCACTCTGTCGCTGGCCGTCGCAGGCGCGCTGCTGCTCACAGGCTGCTCGGCAGGCTCCAACAAACAAGAGGCCGGCGAGCTTCAGGAGCTGACGCTTCTGCTGGACTGGTACCCCAATGCCGTACACACCTTCCTGTACGCCGCTGAAGAGCAAGGGTACTTCGAGGAGGCCGGGCTGAAGGTCAATCTGCAGACGCCGGCAGGCACCAACGATGCCGTTAAGCTCGTCGCCACAGGCAAAGCGGATCTGGCGCTCAGCTATCAGATGCAGGTTGCGATTTCCCGCTCGGAGGATATCCCGGTCGTATCGCTTGCCGCATTCGTTCGGCATCCGCTTAGCCATGTCCTCGCGCTGAAGTCCAGCGGCATTCAAAGTCCGAAGGAGCTGACCAGCGCGCGAGTCGGTTTTCCCTCCATCCCGCTGAACGAAGCCATTGTAAGCACAATGGTGAAGGCCGACGGCGGAGACGCCTCCTCTCTAGGCCTGCAGGATATTGGATGGGACCTTATCCCGGCTATGACGACCAACAAGGTAGACGCCATCGTTGGCGGCTACATTAATCACGAGAAGCTGCTGCTGGAGAAGGAAGGCGTCGAGCTCGTTTCCTTTGACCCCACACAATACGGCGTGCCAAGCTACTACGAGCTGGTGCTGATCGCAAGCGAGGACGGCGCGGAGGAGAAGCAGGAGCTGTACCGCAAATTCCTGGATGCCGCAGCCAAAGGCCAGCAGTATACAGCGGAGCATCCGGAGGAAGCGCTGGGAGTACTGCTCGATCAGCAAAAAACCGAATACCCGCTCGACGCCGACATCGAGAAGCTGAGCCTAGACATGCTGCTGCCGCTTATGGATGCGGGCGATGAGCCGTTCGGCTCCCAGTCGCTGGAGACCTGGCAGTCGGTTGTGGAATGGCTGCAGGAGCACGGTCAGCTGAAGCAAGAGGTAGACCCGGAGCAAGCGTTCCGGAACTTGTAGGCAAGAAGGGATGCACCCATGAAGGAACGGTATTCAAGACAAATGTTATTCCGTCCGATCGGAGAGGAAGGACAGCTGAAGCTCCAGGGCAGCTCGGTATGCATCATCGGCATGGGCGCGCTGGGCACCGTGCTCGCGAATCATATGGTCAGAGCCGGCGTCGGCTTCGTCCGAATGGTCGACCGGGATTACGTGGAAGCCAGCAACCTGCAGCGACAGCTGCTTTATGATGAAGACGACGTTAGACAAGGCTACCCCAAGGTCATTGCCGCTCAAAAAAAACTGAATCGCATCAACTCCGATGTGCGGATCGACGCTCGCGTCATGGATGTGACCGCCCATACCATCGGGCCGCTGCTGGAAGATATAGACCTTGTGCTGGACGGCACGGATAATTTTCAAACCCGTTTCTTGCTGAATGACGCCTGCTTCCAGCGAGGTATACCGTTTATATACGGAGGCGCCGTCAGCAGCCGAGGCATGAGCGCGGTGCTTGTCCCTGGCGCGACGCCATGCTTCCGCTGCTTCGTGCCATCGGGCGACTCCAGCGGGCAAACCTGTGATATGATCGGCGTTATCTCGCCGATTGTCGATATTGTCGCCTCCTTCCAAGCGGTCGAAGCGCTGAAGTTTCTCGTCGGCGACCATGAAGCACGCAGGGACAGCCTGCTCTCCATTGACGCTTGGGGCAACCGCCTGTTCGAGATGAAGCTCGGCGCGCCCCGCGAGGATTGCCCCTGCTGCCAGTTGAAGCAATACCCCGCGCTTCAGACTGAAGGCGATGAAGCCCTCGCATTATGCGGCAGGGAAACGGTGCAGTTCGCGAGCAAAGGCCCTCTCGATCTGTCCGCTTGGGAGCAGCGCTTGAAGCCGGTTGCGGCAAGCTTGCTGTTGAATGCCTATCTGCTCCGCGCGGAGCTGGGGGACGGGGAGAAGCTTGTTCTCTTCCCTGACGGCCGGGTGCTGGTGCAGGGAACCGACGATTTGACCCGGGCCAAGGTCATCTATGACCGTTATATCGGCAGTTGAGTTGAGCATAGAGAGGAGATGAAGGGCATGAAGGACTTTCAGCTGTACGCCATTACCGGCGAGGTATTCCATCCTGGACGGGAGTTAATTGACGTGATGGAAGAGGCCATCAAGGGCGGCGTCGACATCATTCAGCTGCGCGACAAAACAAGCGGACGCGAGGAGCTGCTGAAGAAGGCTAAGGCGCTTCGGGAGCTGACTCGCCAATACCAAGTTACTTTTATCGTCAATGATCATATTGATATCGCGCTTGAGGTAGACGCCGACGGCGTTCATCTCGGTCAAGGCGATGTGCCTCTTGTGGAGGCGCGAAGACTGGTCGGCGACAAAATAATCGGCATCTCGACGCATGCGATTGAGGAAGCTCTGCTCGCGGAGCAGCAGGGTGCCGATTATATCGGCGTTGGCCCCGTCTTCCCTACGGCAACAAAGGCGGATGTCGTCGATCCCGTAACGGTGGCCTACGTCCGCGAGGTTGCAGAGCGCGTTCGCATTCCCTTTGTGGCGATTGGCGGCATTAAGCTGCATAATGTGGACGAGGTTATCGCCGCCGGCGCTACCCGAATTTGTGCGGTAAGCGAAATTGTGGGCAGCCCCGATGTCAAGGGCACCTGCGAAGCCTTCCTGCGCAAGCTGAATGGAGGGAATGGGACGCCATGAACATCATCATCAACGGCAAGACCGAGAAGCTTGAGAACGTTCGAACGATTGAAGATATTGTGGCCCATTACGACCTGCTGGCCAAACCGATTGTCGTCGAGGCCGACGGTGTCGTCCTGACGAGAGAGCAATGGGCATCCACCGATGTCCGCGAGGAGAGCCGGGTTGAGCTGGTTCATTTTGTAGGAGGAGGTTAAGCAAACGATGACACAACCAGATACATGGCAAATCGGAGGCCGGGAGCTGAGCTCCCGCTTGTTCCTCGGTACCGGCTTGTTCCCCAATCCCTACGTGCAGCAGGAAGCGATCCGGGCGTCAGGCTCGGAGGTGCTGACCTTCGCCATTCGGCGCGTCAACCTCTCTGCGACGGAGGACGACTCCATTCTGCAGCATATCGAGCCGGGGCAATTCACCTTCCTGCCGAATACATCGGGCGCGCGTACAGCTGACGAAGCCGTTCGCATCGCGCGGCTGGCCCGCGCCTCAGGGCTAAGCGACTGGGTGAAGGTCGAGATCAGCGCCAACGAACGGACGCTGCTGCCTGATCCCATCGAGACGCTTCGAGCAACGGAGCAGCTTGTTAAGGAAGGCTTTACCGTGCTGCCCTATACATCCGACGACCCTATTCTGTGCAAGCGGCTTGAAGAAGCGGGGGCTGCGGCAGTCATGCCCGGAGGAGCGCCGATCGGCACTGGCCTCGGCATCCTTAATCCTTATCATATCGGCCTTATCGTGGAAGAGGCCGGCGTACCTATTATCGTCGATGCGGGGCTCGGCTCTGCAAGCGATGTTACCCAAGCGATGGAGCTCGGCTGCGCCGGCGTGCTGATGAATACGCCCGTCGCCAAAGCGCGCGATCCTATCGGTATGGCGAGAGCTATGCGGCTTGCGATTGAAGCCGGCCGTCTATCCTACCTTTCCGGTCGAATCGCCAAGAAAAAATACGCTACGGCGAGCAGTGGATACGATTCCTTAAAGCTGACTTAGACTGATTATTCTTATGACAGAAGATAGAGGGCTGGTTACGCACATGAGCGAGAATATCATCATAATGGGCGGCGGCGTTATCGGATTATCCGTTGCCTTCGAGCTGCAACGCCGAGGCTGTTCAACGACGGTGCTCGAAATCGCGCGCTGCGGCGGCCAGGCATCCGGAGCGGCGGCCGGCATGCTGGCGCCTTATTCAGAGAACGTGGAGGGTCCCGATCCCTTTTTCCAATTATGCTTGGACAGTCTGCGCCTCTATCTCTCGTGGATTAAGGGTATTCGGGAGCAGTCTGCGATACCGTTCCAATATTCGGAATCCGGCAGTCTCTATCTGACCTATCACGAGGCTGACCGGCTTGCGCTGGAGGGCAGGCTGCTATGGCAGCGGCAGCATGGCTCAACGGGGACGATCGTGGATGGCGCCGCTTTATTCGACATGGAGCCTCTGCTGTCCCGTCAGGTGAAGGCGGCGCTGTATACGCCCGAAGAAAGCCACCTCTATGCGCCTGACTATGTCAGAGCGCTGGAGGATGGCTGCCGGACATTAGGCGTCGCCATTCACGATGAGCTGGGAGGAGTGTCGGTAGAGCAGTGGAGGGATGGCATCGTGCTCGCGGCGAAGGATGGCCGACGCTTTGAAGGCGACCGCCTTGTCGTCTGCTCGGGCGCTTGGGCGCAGGAGCTTGCCGGCACCTTCGGCATCCCGCTGCCCATCTATCCTATCCGAGGGCAAATATGCGCTTATGCCTTCGATGAAGTCAACGCTGCTCATAACGGGCAAGCCGTACGCCATATGCT
Source organism: Paenibacillus sp. PL2-23 (assembly GCF_040834005.1). Classification (NCBI taxonomy): domain Bacteria; kingdom Bacillati; phylum Bacillota; class Bacilli; order Caryophanales; family Paenibacillaceae; genus Paenibacillus; species Paenibacillus sp. PL2-23. The sequence goes on along the minus strand of NZ_CP162129.1, from coordinate 1,512,363 downwards.
GTTCGGCAATCAAGGCTACTTGGTGGCCAAAGCGAACGGCACGCTTGTATGCGGCGCTTCGGAGGATGTGGCGGGCTTCGATACGACTGTAACGGAACGCGGCATCGAGCGTCTGCGAGGCTGGAACAAGCTCGCCGTCCCGATGCTGGAGTCTCGAGTCCCCTTCCATCAATGGGCGGGACTTAGACCCTCTACGCAGGATGGCTATCCGTTCCTCGGCGAGCTCGACCATACAGCTCAAGTGATGTTCGCGGCGGGCCATTACCGCAATGGCATACTGCTGAGTCCCATTACAGCCAAGCTGGTCGCCGACCGTATTCAGAACAACGCCTTGCCAAGCTATTATCCGTATTTCTCGCCGCGTCGCTTTGCTATATCGTAAGGAGAGAGGGGTTCCCACCATGTTGAGCATAAATAAGCATGCTTCGCGCCGTCAGGTTCCCTGCGCGCTGACGATCGCCGGATCGGACAGCGGCGGCGGCGCCGGCATTCAGGCCGATCTCAAGACGTTCCAGGAGCTCGGCGTATTCGGCATGTCAGCCATTACAGCCGTGACCGCGCAGAATACGACGGGCGTGCAAGCCGTCTATCCGCTTAGTCCCGAAGCCGTAACGGAGCAAATTCGGTCCATCGGCAGCGATATCAGGGTCGACGCGCTGAAGACGGGCATGCTGTTCAGCCATGATATCATCGAAGCCGTAGCCGCTTCCCTAAGAGAGTTCAAGTGGACGCGTGTCATCGTCGACCCCGTTATGGTAGCCAAAGGCGGCTCCGTGCTGCTTCAGGACGCCGCGCTTGCGGCCTTCAAGAAGGAGCTGCTGCCCCTGGTCGACTTCGTCACCCCGAATATTCCTGAAGCCGAGCGGCTGACCGGCATGTCAATAAGGAGCGACGCTGATAAACGCGACGCCGCCAGACGGCTCGCCGACCTCGGCATTCGCCATGTGATTATGAAAGGCGGTCATGAGACCGGCCACGAGGCGATTGACCTGCTGTATGACGGAACCAGCTTCACCGAGTTTTCCTCCAAGCGCGTCTGCACCATGCACACGCATGGAACGGGCTGCACCTTCTCGGCTGCTTTAACAGCGGGACTTGCCCAAGGGCTAAGCGCCCATGAAGCGGTCAGCCAAGCCAAAGCCTTCATTCAGGCAGCGATCGAGGACGGCATTCATATCGGCGGCGGCATCGGCCCAACCAACCACTGGGCTTATCGGCAATCACAGCCCTGAGGATGAAATGAAACAGCGACAGCCGAGGACAAGGAGCTAGACGTCCAGGACTGTCGCTTTTTATTGGGCTATGCTTAGCAGCTCGATCCCATTATCATTTCCCTACCCAGGTCGCTCTTGTGTAGCCAACCCTCATTCCCGATCTCTCCATGTTATTTTGGCTGGTGGATGCATAAGCACATTGACTGACTACGAGCTCGCAGCTCGCCCGTGCAGCTTCACGTATCCTCTCCTGCACGAAGGCCGTTTGCAGCCCGCGTCGCCTAAGCTCCGGAACAGTAGCGGCAAAGGTCAAGGACGCGACATTATGGTTGATATACATAACCGCAACGCCTGCAGGCTGATCCTCTACGAAGCCAATGAAGAAACGCCACCCAGGGCGGTCAAACAATATGGAATTGTTATCCGCTACATGGCTTGCTCCATTTACGTTTAATCCCGTTCCTAGACAATGCAATTGTCCGTACAGGGCAAATTCATCCCTATTCAATTCACGAATCGTAATGCCGCTTGAGAAGGATGGCAAGTGCAAGGCTGGAACGCCGAACATGGTGGTATGAAAGCCATTTTGATAGAAGCCCCTTTGAGACAAGTAACCCAGCAGCTCTCCATTGGCCTTGGCGGGCATAATCTCAAACTGAAACGGCCTATTATGCTCTCGGAAGAAACGAATGATGTCATCCACGTAGCCGATATCCTCAGAGCCCAGCCCCTTCACCGTATTGAAGCTCCCCCAAGGCATTTCCTTCACATAAAAGGCGGTGGCCCCGCCAAATCTCTTCACCTCAGCACCCATCGGATTGCCGTCGCGTTCTTTGATGGCAATCACTCTGGAGGTCATATAATCCAATTCCGACTCCTCCAGCCGCTCGGATAACGCCTTGGTTATCACGGGAAATTGCAATCGAGCCACTCTCCTTTATTGTCGGCGGATTTATTATTCCAATCTCCCTCAGCCGGCTATTGCCTTACATGCGGTGTGATACGTGCGGTGTGATACGCGCGGTGTGACGTGTACATGTTGATCCTATTATACATGAGTTTCTGCATCCCTTGGCTCAAGCGAAGGAAATTGCTGCGATTTTACATTATTTTGGATACCCTTATGTTCAAAAGAGGGGGATTGCTGCGATTGTACATCATTTTCAGCAGAACCACCCATTTACCGACCACCAACAGGCTATATTCCTGCACACTCTACATCAATTTGAATATATTCCAAGGTCACAGGCCTGAATTGCTGCGGATTTGCAGGATTTAGAGTAGTGGAGTTGTCAAGAAAAGTGCAGTTTGAAAACATTGTCCAAAAAAGTGCATTGTAAAAACACCCTCACACAGTAATCCCGTACTAAGCTGCCTGTTATCAAACGCCGCAAACCTCCCACTCCATAGTCCAAACCGTATTCTACTCAAATCAAATCTAATCTACTCAAATCTAATTTAGTCTACTCTACTTACTTCACTCTAATACTTCACCCTACTTACTTCACTCTAATACTTCACCCTACTTACTTCACTCTACTTACTCTACTTACTTACTCAACTTACTTCACTCTATTACTTCACACTACATACTCTACTTACTTCACTCTACTTACTTTACTTACTTTACTCAACTTACTTCGCTCACTTCTCACTTCGAACACATTGTCACACTTTAGTCCATCCCGCAGCCAAGCAATATCGTATATAATGATGGAAGAAGCGGTACTCAGGAAGGAGGCGGCACCATGCTCACATTGAAGGAGAAGCTGTATTTGCTGAAGCTGCTGAGACAGGAGAAACGGAAGGCATTCTGGGGCTTTCGGAGACGGGACGATGTTCACGACAGACTTGTCGAGAAGCTGGAGCAGATGGTCCGCAATGAGCAAATTAACAAGGAGCACTTATGAGGGCAGCGAGCTAACCACTGAAACATTAAGCGTGCCAGAAACATCTATTCGTGCTGGGACGGGGGTTTTCGAGCAAACAGACGTGCCAGAAACGTCTAAATGGTCGAGTGAGGCATGTTTGTGTGAAATAGACGTGCCAGGAACGTCTATTCGTGCCGGGACGGGGGTTTTCGAGCAAATAGACGTGCCAGAAACATCTAAATGTGCGAGTAAGGCATGTTTGAGTGAAATAGACGTGCCAGAAACGTCTATTCGTGCTGGGACGGGGGGGTTCGAGCAAATAGACGTGTCAGGAACATCTAAATGGGCGAGTGAGGCATGTTTGAGTGAAATAGACGTGCCAGAAACGTCTATTCGTGCCGGGACGGGAGTTTTCGAGCAAATAGACGTGCCAGAAACATCTAAATGGTCGAATGAGGCATGTTTGAGTGAAATAGACGTGCCAAGAACGTCTATTCGCTGCTGGCGACATTACTACTAGAACATACAGGAGGCTTTCACAGCAGCATGAGGGGAAAAACGCATTTGGCGATCGGAGTCGCCATCGGCGCGGGGGCGGCAGTCTACTTTTCGCCGGATTTAACGCACGCGCACACTTATATCGGAGCTGCGGCCTTCTCGGCGCTTGCTGCAGATTTGGACGGCACCAGCATGCTGAGCGGCAAGCTGACCAAGGCCAGCAGACAAATTCGTCAATACGCCGTATGGGTCGGCTGCATATGCGCGGCTGCAGTCCTCTATCTATGGCTCGCCGGTCACACCGTCCGGCTGGAAATCGCATGCGCGGGCATCTCCGCCATGCTGATCGGCTTAACAATGAGCACTGGCGCGATTCGTAATGCTCTAGTCAGCCTTGTCGGCATTGGCGTTGCGGCGCTTGGACTGTCCAGAGGAGAATGGTGGCTGATCGGAGTGGGTGTCTTCATCGCTTGGGCGCCGTGGCTGAATCACCGGGGACTCACGCATACCCTATGGATGATTCCTCTCTGGTGGTGGCTCGGCACAGGGCTTGAGCAGGATCTTCAGGTAGAGGGGTTGGCCATAACCGCAGCGCTTGGATACTTGTCCCATCTCGCAGCGGACACCCTCACGCCGAGCGGCGTGAAGTGGCTGTACCCGCTAACCAAATTCACTTTCAGAATCAAGGTTTAATTCTTTAGGCAGGTTTAATTCATTAAATAGCTTCAATTCAAATCAAGTTCAAAAGGTCCACTTTTCAGCACCGGAGATCTCGGCTGAATCCAAGACTCGAAGTCGAATCTGCCTTCAGGAAATGCTTCGTGATCAAAGGAGAGCCCTTTGAACTTTCATTCAAAACCGCTCCGACACGACCTTAGCCTGGGTGAGCAGCAGCAAATAGTCCCGTCCGCCCGCCTTGGAATCGGTGCCGGACATATTAAAGCCGCCGAATGGCTGAACGCCGACGAGAGCCCCCGTGCACTTGCGATTCAAGTACAGATTGCCCACATGGAACTCTTCCCTGGCCTTCTCCAGCTTCGCGCGGTCGCGCGAGATGACAGCCCCGGTCAAGCCGAATGCCGTATTGTTTGCGATATCAAGCGCCGCGTCGAAATTCGCGGCCTTGATGAACGCAAGCACCGGACCAAATATTTCCTCCTGGGCGATTCTTGCGTAAGGAGCCACATCACGAATAATCGTAGGTTCTATGAAATAGCCTGTGCCGCCCCGCTTGCTGCCTCCCAGCACTAGCGTGCCTTCCGTGCGTCCCACCTCGATATATTTCAAGATATTAATATAAGCCCGCTCGTCGATGACCGGACCAATCTCCGTCGACTGCTCCGCTGCAAGCCCGATCTTCAGCGCTGCCGTGCGCTTTACTACCCTCTCCAGCACATCCTCGTAGACGGCTTCCTCAATGACAGCCCGCGAGCAGGCAGAGCACTTCTGTCCCGAGAAGCCGAACGCCGAGGCGGTAATCGCCTCTGCCGCCAGATCCAGATCGGCATCCTCCGCCACAATGATGGTGTCCTTGCCGCCCATCTCCGCAATGACACGTTTGATCCACTTCTGATCCTGCTGTACCGCTGCCGCTCGTTCATTGATACGGAGACCTACCTCCCGCGAGCCCGTAAAGCAAACAAATCTTGTCAGGGGATGCTCCACCAGGAAATCGCCGATATCGCCTCCGGCCCCGGGCAAATAATTCACAACCCCATCCGGCAAGCCCGCTTCCTCCAGCAGCTCAATGAACTTGGCGGCAATTACCGCGGTCGGGCTTGCCGGCTTCAGCACAACCGTATTGCCCGCAACGACAGAAGCCATCGTCATACCGACCATAATGGCAAGCGGGAAGTTCCACGGCGGAATGACGATGCCGACGCCAAGCGGCATATAGGTCAGCTCGTTGTCTTCACCCTGGAAGGGCACCAACGGCTGCCGTTCTGCCAGTCGCTCCATCTCACGGCCGTAGAATTCCATGAAATCGATCGCTTCCGCCGTATCGCCGTCCGCCTCCACCCAGGTTTTGCCCGCTTCGTACACCATCCACGCGGAGAATTCATGCTTGCGGCGTCGCAGAATCGCCGCCGCTTTGTACAGCACTCTGGCCCGTGCCGCGGGCGGAACCCGCTTCCAGTCCTCGAAGGCTGCGGCCGCAGCCAGTATCGCTTTGTGGGCATAATTCGCGTCCCCCTGCGAGACGATACCTACAATCTGCTTAAATTCGGAAGGATTAATCGACTTCCGCTTATTCGTCGTTTCGATGCGGTCGGAACCGATCTTCAGTCGATATTCGAGGCCAAGCTGGGACTCCACGCTTCGCAGCGCGGCTTGAAAATCTGAGATAGAGTCGCTTAAGGTGAAATCCGTAAACGGCTCGTTCCGGAAAGGCTCCCGCATAAGTCTCTCCCCCTTAGCCAGGTAATAAAGGTTCGTAGAGCTCTTCTATGAAACTTATGCGGAGGGAATCAAGCGATATGCCTATTCCTCCAGAGGCAATTCCAGCCGCTCCTTGCAGAAGGCGTCGATAAACGCCTCCTCCTCCTCCGTCATCTCCATATCGATGTAAGCGCCGCTCCCTGCATTCAGAAATTCATATTTTACAATACGGGACGCGCTAGACTCTTCCTTGACGTAAATAACGCGAAGCCTGACCCCTTCCTCCATATACAGCTCGTCCTCCTCATCAATCTCCAGCTCCATATACAGCTCGAAGCGATCGCCGGACAAGATGCGGTATGGATCCCTTAGCTTCTCAATCGTAAATTCCCTAATTTCAAACATGTCACCTTCACCCCTTCATCTCGCCCTTCCCAGGCGTAAACGAGATAACTTATAGTATATGTTAAAGCAAAGACAGCCCGAAGCTTCGCAACGAAGCCCCGGACTGCCTCCTATTCATCCTATCAAATATTACAGAGCGCTCAGCGCCTCAGTCAGCGGAGGCACGATTTGCGATTTGCGGGATACGACGCCTTGGAGCAGCGCTTTGTTGTTCTCCAGCTTCACGCCGAACGCCTTCTCCACGCCTTGCGCCTGGCTGCCAAGCGCCAGACCGATGGAATCGTTGTTCAGAATGTCTGTCACAACCAGCAGGAACAGATCCAGGCCTTTGGAAGCGATAATACCGTTCAGCGCTTCTTCAAGCTCTGCCTGGCGGCTCAGCACATCGTTTACGTCAACAGCGTTGACTTGCGCGATTTCGACCTTGTAGCTGCCCATCGAAAATTCCTTCGCGTCGATAGAGATCAGCTGCTCAATCGTCTTGTCGCTAAGATCAGCGCCAGCCTTGAGCATGTCCAATCCATAAGTCTCTGCGTCTACGCCTGCGATAGCTGCCAGCTCGCGAGCAGCCGCTACGTCTTGCTCGGTGCAAGTCGGCGATTTGAACAGCAGGGAGTCGGAGATGATTGCCGACAGCATAAGACCGGCAATTTCCTTGCGGATCTCCACGCCGTTCTCCTTGTACAGCTTCAGCAGAATCGTTGCTGTGCAGCCTACTGGCTCTGCGCGGAAGTACAGCGGGCCCGCTGTCTCGAAGTTGGCGATCCGGTGATGGTCGATAACCTCGACAACGCGCACTTTATCGATATCGTTAGCGCTTTGCTGGCGCTCGTTGTGGTCAACCAGAATAACATCCTTCGCTTCGTCCGCAACGTTCTCCACGAGGCGCGGCGCCTCGATGCCGAATGTTTGCAGTGCGAAAGCCGTCTCTCCATTTACTTCGCCAAGACGAACCGCCTCAACGTCAGCTCCCAGCTTTGTTTTCAGCTCCGCATAAGCGATTGCCGATGTAATGGTGTCCGTGTCCGGGTTTTTGTGCCCGAAAATAAGCGTTTTTGCCATTGCCAATTACTCCTTACCAAATAGATTAGCCGCATGGGCCGTTTAGGTTGATGATACACTATTACCGATTATACCCTTAAATCCACCGTATTCCTATACTATAAGTCAAAATTATAAATGGCCGCCCATACTGGCGCCTTAAACCGTAAACCGCCGATTCAAAGCGTCCAGCTCGTTCGATATGCCACGGAGCGATTCAGCGGATACCGCCACCTCATCCATCGATATGATCTGAGCGCCAGAGCTGTCCGCGATGCCCTGGAAATGCTGGGCGGCGTTGCGGGATATCCGCTCCATCTCCTCCACGCTCGCCGCCACCTCCTCCGATTCGGCGGATACCTCTTGCGACGCGGCGTACATCTCCTGCAGCTGGGCGTGAACCAAATCCAGCCCATTCACGATCGCGTAGAAGGTCTCTCCGGCTTCCTTAACCACTCCGATTCCGTCCTTCACCTTAACGGCATTGTCCGCCATGTCCGCCGACAGCTGGACTGTCTCTGCGCGAGTCGCTTCGATAAGTCCCGCGATCTGCTCCGCAAACGTGCGGGATTGCACCGCAAGCTTTCGCACCTGATCCGCAACAACCGCAAAACCTCTCCCGTGCTCACCGGCGTTTGCGGCTTCGATCGCCGCATTCAGAGCCAGTAGGTTCGTCTGCGAAGCAATATCCGCCAGCACAGACGTAATGCCGCCAATCTCTCCAGAGCGGCTCTCAAGCCGCTTCGTTGCCTCCAGCATGGCGCCCGCTGCTTCTCCGATCCTCTCCATCTCCGATACCGCGCTGCCGATAAGCACCTTGCCCCGATCGGAGCGTTCCTTAGTATCCTGGGCAATCTCAGACACTACGCCCGCCGATTCCGTAATCCGCTGCATGCTGCGAGCTACGCTTTCTACCGCCTTGGTCATATCGGTCGCACGGCTTACCTGGGTGGAAGCCCCTGCGGAGGCTTCATGAATGCTGGCTGCGATCTGCCGGCTTGCCTCCGTTGTGCTCCTTGCATGGTGGGACACGCCTTCCGAAGCCGTCAGCAGCCGTTCCGAATTGTCTCTCATGCTGCGAATAACCGTTCTTGTATTGCTCACAAGCTGCTGGAACGTCATCGCCAGATGGCCAATCTCGTCCTTGCGCTTGATCCCGATATCCACAGTCATATCGCCTTCTCTCACTTTGGCAACCGTTGTTGTCAGCTGCTGCAGCGGCCGTGTCAAATAGCTTGCCAGGGCGAAGACCAGCGCGATGCCTGCCGCAATAATGGCACCCGCAACGATCAGCGTCGTCCTAGTATTGTCCGCCATTAGCGCATACACCTTGGTGGAATCGAAGTCCGCGCCGATAAGCCCCATTAATGCACCATCCGCATCCTGAAGCGGCACATATGCCGTAATCGTCGCTCCGTATTGCTCATCGTTGGTCAGCTCTCCAACAACAGGATTCCCTTCCGCGAACGCTTGAAGCATACCGGGATAAGCGTAATCCTCTCTTGTGCCGATTGGCGAGAAATCATCCTCAGAAACGTCCATAGGCGCGCCGTCAACCATATAATAATAATAGTATTGGCCACCTTCCTCACCACGCCCTAACGTGTATAAGTACTTAAGCCCGTTCAGCTCTCGCAGCTCGTTCAGCTGCTCTCGCAGCTCGTAATAATAAGCCGTTTCTCCTGCATCCGGCGTCAATGCCGCATACTTCTCAGGATCGATAAGCTTGGCGGCATTCTCGGCCGCCAGCTGGGCCTGCGCCCCCAGCGAGCTTTCAACAAGACTCATGGAGGAACGGTAAATCGTGAAGCCTAACACGACCACCGCGGCAATAATTAAACAAGAGAAAAACAAAACCATGCGAGTCAGCAAACGATTCAACCGGAGTATCCCCTTCCTAATGATGCCAACAATATGACACCATTTTACAGGAATCGACCGTCTTCACGCTACACATTTCTCCTAACCGCCGCTGTCACCGTCAGAATGGCAACCGGCAGAAAAAAAACAGCAAACGCCCATAAGGGGTGCACAGCCGTCACAACCATTCCCCATTGCGAAGGACCATCAAAGGTAACCAGCCCTGCGATAAAGCAGAGGAACGCAACCGGCAGCGCAAGCGCTGAGCTGTTCTCCAGCCCGAAGAGACGCGCAAGAAACAGGCAGATAACATGCAGGGTAATCGTCGCTTTCATATAAGAGCCCAATATGAGCGACATGCCGATAATCGATTCAATGCGCTGAATGATTTCCTGAAATTCCACAAGCCGCGCCACCGCAAACAGCACATATGGCTGAACGCTCGCATATGGGCCGAATATCATAATCGAGCTGACCACCGATATCATCAAGGTAATGACATTCAGGCCAAGCGCAATCAGCATGCACCTTGAAACCTTGTGCCTATATTTGATCCCCACATGCTGCATAATCATCCCGAACATAAATACCTCGGCATAAGGAAAGCCGAATGTGAAGTATGCGCCGTGCAGCACAGGCTTGATCCCCTTCGGAATAATCGGCAGCAGAAATTCGGGGTGATAGTCAGGGATCGCGAGCAATAATGTAATGGATATAAAAAATACGCTGAACATCATAATGATCATGAACATTCGGGCGATAACCTCAATGCCCGCCCTGACCGTCATCGCAGCGATGAGCAGGATCAATGAAGTGAACACATAGACGGGCGTCTGCCGCAGCATGGAGGTCACCATAAACAAACCAACATCCATCACAATAGCCGATAGCATCTGGAACAGAAAGGTGAGCGTCATGAGGCCAAATAACAGCGTTGGCACATGTCCGATTAGCTTGCGGCTGTAGTCGATATAGCTAAGCTCTGGAAATCGTTTGTACAGGAAAAGCAGCATGGACAGCACACAGAGACCCCAGGCGCCGGACAGCAGCAGAGAAATCCATGCGCCATTGCCAGCTTTGGCAATAAGAGGACCCGGAATATTAATAATGGAGGACCCCGTCATAAATACAAAGAGTAGTACTCCCGCTTGCATGTGGCTGATCTGCTCCTTCTTCATGCGGCTCCTCCTTCAGCTTGGCCATCAGCTTGCCCCTAACGCTTACTTCTCCCAGTCGGTTTTGAGTGCTTCCTCAATCGCTTTGGCCGTCGACTCGAACGGTATAATCACCGCGTCCAGGTAATCGAACAGATTCAGCGTAAATATAAAATCGACGGCGGCATACAAGGATAACGCAATAAGCGCGCCGTATACCAGCTTCCCCCTTGCTGCAAGCTTATTTCGCAAAGTGAAGCCGTCATACAACGCCATGCCGACGAGTGCGGTCCCGACAATCAGCATTCTTTCCCACATGGATGTGTGAGGTCACCACCTTTTTATTTGGACAGCTTCTTGCTGGTAATGGTGCCGTTCGTCACCAGCTTCATTTTGGTCTCGATCTTGAAGGGAATGGCCGCAAACCTCTCGTCCCAATTGGGCTTGAGCCGCTCCCATTCCTTTGGATGATGGCGGTATATCCATTTGCCAATGCCAATGGCGTCGATCTTCTGCTCCTGCAGCGTCTGGATCGCTTCCTTCACCTGTCGAGAGATCTCCTTCTCGACCTTGCGATTAAACGCGCGCTCATCTTCCTTGCTGGCGATCTTCGTGCATTTCAGCTCATTAATAGATATTTCGGCATCGATTTTTACCTTCACTTCAATCTGCTCCCCTTGAATATGCGGCTTAACGTTGGTATCCAGAGTCAGCACTTCTACCGACTCTTCCGCTCGATTCCGTCCCGGACATCGAATCTCGATGGCGCCAGACTGATATTTCTGTGTGAGCATCAGATATCCCTCGACCCTGCTCGATGGAAGCACGCCTGTCATCCTGCCGTCCTTAATCAGCGCCATTCCAGCTGCAGAAAACATATGGGAGGTTCGTGTATCCTCATACACATATGCGATTGCAGTATCCGGGTGGGCGCTCTTCATATCGCGAACTAAGTCAAGCAGGCTGGTGTCCACCGTTTTGGCGGCATTCATATAAGAGGCTACCTCCGAACGCAGCAGCTGCTGTGCCGTCGTCTGCTCAATCAGAGGACTTTTCTCGAACAGTTTGGCCGCCTTGCCCTTCGAGATCATAATGGAAACACTGGCCCTCGGTTCATGATCCCTGTAAAAAAAATCGAGCCCCTCCAGCAAATTCATCGAACGCGCCAGCTTCTCCCCTACAATAATGACGCGCATATGGCTCCATTGCCCAAGCCGGCCCAGATGAATCGGAATATCGCGAATCGCTTCCATGACGGTGTCGTCCGCCGTCTTGATATTCACACTGGATTCTGAAATCGTAGCTGTCGATTTTCCGATTTCCGAGGAGGTTGGACGATACATTTGCGTCAGCATTTCAATTCGGCCGTCCTCCCGCAAATCCAGAGCCACTCCCATAACGAAGGCCCGTTCCGTAAGCTCATATTTGCTCCAGCAGCCCGTCAGGATGAAAGACATGAACAGAATAACGATTGTTGCCTTGTAGACCATCCCGCTCCTCCCTTTCATCGTTTATGCAGGCTTCGGGGTGAACGGAGCAGCTTTTTGAGCGGTACACGCATCACAATGTCACGAAGATCCTGAACTCGGAATGGCCCAAGACCCGCCAGATAAGGCTGGCCAAGCGAACGAAGCTTGCATAGGTGAAGCAGCATAAACAGGATGCAGATCATCATGCCGAAGCCTCCAAGCACAGCCGCGCTTATCATTAACGGAAATCGTAATATGCGCAGGGCAATCGCCATCCCGTATTGCGGGATAGAGAAGGAAGCGATGCCTGTAAGCGCAACGACAATAACCATAATAGGAGACGCAATGCCTGCGCTGATCGCCGCGTCACCGATAACAAGCGCGCCAACGATACTGACCGCCGATCCGATTGGACGAGGCAGCCTGACGCCGGCCTCCCGCATCAGCTCGAAAAAAAACTCCATCAGCAGCGCTTCGAAAAAAGCCGGCAGCGGTATGCCTTCTCTCGCGTTCAGTATCGCCAGCAGTAGCACTGTCGGTATCAGCTCGGGGTGAAAGGTCGACAGCGCGATATAGATGCTGGGCAAGGTAAGCGCGATAATAAACGCAACAATGCGCAGCCAGCGAATCATGGAGGAGATCACGGTGCGCTGGTAATAATCCTCGCTGGATTGGAAAAATTCCGGGAATAATCCGGGGCATAAAAGCATGCCTCCCGTGCCCTGTACAAGAACGACAATTTTGCCGTCAAGCAGAGCGGCGACCGCCATATCCGTTCTTTCGGTATAGCGATGCTGGGGGAACGGGGACCAGACAGAATCCTCAATAAGCTGCTCGATATAAGACGTCTCCAGTATTTCCGTTGACTCCATTTGCTTCATTCTTTGCTTAAATTCCGTCAGCAGCTCGTCGTCGACCGTCCCTTCGATATAGCCGTATGCTATTGTGGTTTGGGTTCCACCGCCACCCGTCACCATCTCAATTTTAAATTTTGGCGTTTTGAGTCTCAGCCTGAGCAAGCCTAAGTTTTTTTCTAAATTTTCTACTGTGCTCTCGCGTGGTCCCAACACAACGGATTCATTCACCGGCTCATTAATCTGCCTGGTTTCCACCGATTGCGCTTGATAGCTCAGCGCCTTGCTCCAGCCATCGAATAAGATGACCAGCTTTCCGTTTGAAATTTCCTCTACGAGCTGCGTCATATGATCCACAAGCATCGCTTTCCGTGTCGATGCCCCGTTGTTTTCAAAAAAAAGCTGAAGCTTCTCCAAGGAAACTCCTGTTCCTGGACCCACCTCATGCTTCTCGAGGTCCTGCAGCGACAACTTCATATAGTTGACCGCATCCTCTTGGACCAGCGTGCTATAGTAAATCGAGCACGCTTTGCTGCTGTAGTCCGAACCGTAGCCCCAAGGCCTGAACAGGATATCTCCGCTGCCTTGGAATATACGCTTAAGCTGCCGCAGGTTCTGCTCCAGATCAGAAGAGAGCTCCTGCCCCATTGTCGCCGCTTCCGTCTCTTTACTCACTTGAAATCACCCGTTTATTCGACATGTTCCCATTATTTCCTACAATGGAAATCCATATTCGACACTAGCCTTGTGAAGTGTGCAACAACTATAAAATATAGCAACAACAAAAAGCCCTTGCTAACAATAGCGTATAGCCATCGTTGCAAGGGCCTAGAGGTGACAGTTAACGTCTATACTTTTTCAGAAACTCAACGGCTAGCCGAATGTCCCCCTCCGGATTTGTTCCAACCTCGCGCTCAATCGTCAGATAGCCTCCGTACCCAATGTCCTTTAATGCCTGAAGGTAAGCGTTCCAGTCGACGCTGCCTTCTCCAAGGGGCACCTCGCGGAACGCCTCGCCGGATTCCGCCATGGAGGCAACCTTCTCGTGATCGAGCTCCGCCTCGTACCCATAAAAGCCGTAGACGTCCCTGGGATCGATGCTGCCCAGCTTCACGCCGTCCTTGGCATGGGTATGCACGATGTAGTCCTTCAGCATATATACACCCTGTACAGGGTCATCGCCGGTCACCATTACCATGTTCGCGGGATCGAAGTTAACGGATACGCCTCTCGATCCAAGACTGTCGAGGAAGGATTTCAGATGCTGGGACGTCTCCGGTCCCGTCTCGATTGCGAAGTATGCGCCCATCCCGCTGGCAAAGCGGCTAAGCTCCTCACAAGCCGCATGCATGGATTCATACACTTGGCTGTTCGTGTCGTCTGGCACAATGCCGATATGCGTCGTAATAATATTCGTGCCAAGCTCCATGCCAAGCTCCATAATTCGTTTCGATTTATCGATCTTGTACAGATTCTGGGCAGAATCCTGGAAGCCATGGCCGCCAAGATCGCCGACAAGCGCTGATATCTGCAAGCCCAGCGACTCTATATACGACCTCAGCTCCTTGCGCGCCGCAGGCGATAGATTGTCAGGGTCCATCTCGCCCTTCACCGCATAGATCTGTACGCCATCCGCCCCAACCTGCTTCGCCTTCTGCAGTCCTTCTCTTACGCCGACCTGGAAGCTGTCCACGATAACGCCAATCTTATTCGTCATAATCGGAGATGCCATACCCTTATTCCTCCCTTGTATTATAATGCGGCCCATAATCCCTTGACGTAGTCAAACCCCATCCTTGTACCGGCCTTGCATTCTTCCATGCCTTCGAACTCGATAGAGATATAGCCGTCGTAGCCGCTGTCCTTGACGATGCGGAGCACCTCCGGCATGTCGATATCGCCTTGGCCGACGATCGCTCCGCGCAGATAATTGCCGCCGGAGGACTTGAACCAGCCTTCGCCCGGATACCGCTTGGAAGGCCGGATATAGAAGTCCTTCACGTGAACCATGGATGCCAGCCCAATGTTATTGCGGACGGCGGTAACGGGATTCTCGTCCGCGCACAGGAAGTTGCCAACGTCAAGGGTCGTGCGGAAGTTATCCCGTCCAACCGCTTGGACAAGCGCCTGCACCCGGTCGCTATGCTGTATGAAATAGCCGTGATTCTCCACGCTGGTTGTAATGCCGCGGCTCTGCGCGTGCTCCGCGATTTCGCGGCAGGCCTGTGCCAGTCGCGGCAGCTCCGCCAGGAAGCTGCCGATAGAGATGTCCTTGGGTGAGGCTACATCATGCCGCATGCGAGAGATGCCGAGTGCAGCACAGACATCGACCTCCCGTTTCACGCGTGCAATCTCGTTCTCGAACGCTTCATCCGACAAGCCGGCGAAATTCGCGCCAATCGCGTAATTGGACAGCTCGATGCCTCCGCGCCCCGCCGCTTGACGAATATCCTGAACCAGCTCCGGATTGTCCGTCAACGAGAACCCAAGCGGTACAATCTCCGCATGCTCCGCTCCGATACTGGCAATATAATCGATGACCTCGATGATGGACAGCTCGCCGGAGGAGAACGCCTTGTGCAGGCTGTACGTGCTGATGCCCAGCTTCATAGCTTCACCTCATGGCCCTTCTCCGCGGATTCGTAGATGCCGCACAAGATTTTCATGATTTCGACGCCGTCCTGCACGGGGCTGATTGGCTGCGTGCCATTCAGCACGCTTTCGATGAAGTGGTCGATTTCGTTCTGGAAGCCGCTCGCGAAGTCGAAGGCTTTATGATCCGTCTGCGGATGAATGTTGACGATCGTGTTGTTCCTCTCCGATACGATCACTGCCTCTGGATCAATCTCCATGCCGCCCTTGTCCCCGTATAGACGCACACTCATCTCATCCTTCTTGGCATGAAGGGTGAAGCTGACGTCAACCATCAGGGAAGCGCCGTTCTCGAACCGAATAAGCGCGTTGGCCATATCCTCGATGGTATTCTTGGAGGAGTCATAATCCGCCGCCTTGTAGAACGACAGATTCTGGATGTTGGAGCGGTTGCCCAGCTTGCGATATGTATTGGCGCTGACGGCTGTCGGCTTGGGCCGGCCCATCATATACCAGCATAGATCGATGACGTGTACGCCGATATCGATCAGCGGGCCTCCGCCTGAACGTTCGATGTCCGAGAACCAGCCGCCAGGATTGCCCAGCCGGCGGAACGCCGTCGCCTTGGCGTAATAGATTTCGCCGAATTCGCCTTGCTCGGCCAGGCTTCTGAGCAGCTGAGCGTTGTTGTCGTAACGCCGGACGAAGCCAACCTGCAGAATGCGGTCTGAAGCCTCCACGGCCCGCTGCACCTCCAGCGCCTCCTCGACTGTACGGCAGAGCGGCTTCTCCACCAGCACGTGCTTGCCAGCCTTCACGGCTGCAATGCTGATCTCCGCATGTGTATTGTTCCAGGTGCAGATGCTGACGGCGTTAATCGCGGGGTCCGCAAGGAGCTCTCGGTAATCCGTATAGACCTTCTCCGCTCCGTATTTGTCCGCTGCCGCGCGGGCGCGCTCTTCATTCAGATCGCAAACGGCATTGATGTTTGCACTTTTGTTGTTTTGATAAGCATTCAGATGGGATGCCGAGATCGAGCCGTTGCCGATTACTCCGATTTGGACCACTGCCATTGCCAACCTCTCCTTATCGCCTTGAAAGTGATATTTCACTGGATAGCTTTTATATGTCCACACTTTCGTATTATAATGAATTCATCCTGAAGCGCCCATGCAAAGGCGTGCGGTTTGTTTGTACAAATGTGCTCTGGCAAGGAGGGACTTATCCATGACTATGCCCGGCAAATACGACTCGCTTCGTGAAACGATGAGCATGCCGAATCCTCATTTTCCCATCAAGGCGCACCGGACCCGTTTCGACCAGGCCGGCATCGTCATGTTTCCCCATCATTGGCACGAGCATCTCGAATTTCTGTTTATTGAAGCTGGAGAGGCCGTTATTGAATGCGGCTCAACACCCATACATGCCTTGCCTGGGGATCTGATTGTCGTCAACAGCAATGAGCTTCACTACGGCTTCAGCCTGACGTCAGAGGTTGTCTATTATTGCTTGATTTCAGACATATCGCTGCTCCACAGCGGCTCGGTGGACGCCGCCGAAACAAAGTTTATAGCGCCGATATCTCAGAACCGACTGCTGCTGCGCAATCTCATTCGCGGGGACGAGTCGACCAATGCCTGCATGCGGGCTTTGATTGGCGAGCTGAGAGAGCGCAAGTTCGGCTATGAGCTTGCCATTAAGTCCGAGCTGTACCGCCTCATGACCCTGCTGCTGCGCGGCCATGTGGCCACCGTCCTGACCAAGGACGAGCATGCGGAGCGAATGAAAAACGTCGAGCGCTTCGAGCCCGTCTTCCGCTATATCGCGGAGCACTATAGGGACGAGCTTTCCGTCGAGCTGCTGTCCGGCATCGCGGGACTCAGCCGCTTCCACTTCAGCCGGCTGTTCAAGGAGCTGACAGGCCGCACGGTTACTGAATACGTGACAGCTGCCCGTCTCGACAAAGCGGATCATCTGCTGCGAACGACCAAGCTCACCGTCTCCGAGATCGCCGCAGAGACAGGCTTCCATGATATCTATTACTTCAGCAGGACCTTCAAGAAGTACAAGGGGATGCCCCCGTCGCAGGTGCGGATGCCATAGCGCACATGGGAAAGACCCCCGCCGATTCGGAACTCGGCGGGGGTCTCGCATTTGGTCATTAGTTATAAAATTTGTCAAGCTGCGCCACTACGTCCTCCAGCTTGCCTTCGACCAGCACCTGACGTTGAGGCTTGTCGAACAGCCCGGAAATTTCGGCTGGGAACGATTGCTCGATGCCGCACAGGCGGATCGCTTCGTCGAACTTGGCAGGGTGGGCGGTCGCCAGCGAGATGCTGATTTCGCCCTCTTCGGCGCATTCGTATACAGCGGCTACGCCGCAAGCGGAATGCGGGTCCAGCAAATAATCATGCTCCGTCTTGAACTGCGAGATCGTGTCGAGACATTCTTGCCCGTCTACTCCGTGCGCAGCAAATTCCGATTGCACCAGAGACAGCACCTCCGCCGAAATCGCAATTTCCCCTTCGGTTTTGAATTGCGCCATAAGACGGCTCACTTCCTCCGCGTCCTCTCCCAGCACATAATACAAATAGCGCTCGAAGTTGCTCGCCACCTGAATATCCATGGAAGGGCTGTACGTAATACGGAAATCGCCTGGCATATAGACGCCTTCCTCGATAAACCGCTCCAGAATGTTGTTTTCGTTCGTCGCCAGAATCAGCTTGCCAACCGGCAGTCCCATGCGCTTCGCTAAGTATCCTGCAAAAATATCGCCGAAGTTGCCCGTCGGCACGCTGAAGTTCACCTTGCCGATGCTGCCGCCGTTCGCTTTGGCCACTTGGAAGTAGGAATAGAAGTAATAGACCGTCTGCGCCAGGATGCGCACAAAGTTAATGGAATTGATCGCCGCCAGATGATTCGCCGATTTGTAGTCGAGGTCCGCGAACAGCTCTTTAATCATGCCCTGGCAATCGTCGAAATTGCCGTCTACGGACAGATTCAGCACGTTGTCGTCCTGCACAGTCGTCATCTGCAGCTCCTGCACCCTGCTTACTTTGCCGGTAGGGAACAGAATACAAATTTTGATGCCGTCCTTGCCTCTGACGCCTTGAATGGCGGATGCGCCCGTGTCGCCGGAGGTAGCGCCCAATATATGAATCTTCTTGCCCTGCTTCTCGGCTACATAGGAATAGAAATTGCCGATAAATTGCAGCGCGATGTCCTTAAACGCAAACGTTGGACCGTGGAACAGCTCCAGCAGGTACAGCTCGTCGCTGATTCGCTTAACCGGTGTAACCTCGGGATCGCGGAAGGTCGCGTAGCTGGCTTCGACCATGGCCTTCAGATCCGCTGCGGGAATTTCATCGTTCGTATAATAAGAGAAAATTTCTAGAACAAGCTCCTGATAGCTGAGGTCCTGCCACTTCTTCAGCGTGTCCGCCGAAATCTGCGGGATTTCGCTTGGCACAAGCAAACCTCCATCGTCCGCGAGACCCATCATAAACGCGTCGATAAATCCGATTTTGCCAACCTTGCCCCTTGTACTGATGTACTCCATTGTTGTTCCTCCTACTTGCCACGGCTCCAGCGCGTGGATTAGCTTCTTGTATGCATTTTATCACCGTTTGCGCCGAAAATCGAATATGTATTGCATTTTTTTGTATTCAGAACAGCTCAAGCTGCTCGGGCGGCGGCGGCTGGGCTGGCAGCGAAGCAAGCGGATCGCCGCCGTCCGGCTTTCTCTGCCCCAGCATCGCCATTAAGGTCTTGGCATTGCCGGCGGCATGTCCGCCCGAGTTGTTGTTGAAGATGACGGCGACCTCTCGACTCTTCTCCGCCAGCGTCTCCAGCTTCGACTTCCACTCCAGAAGCTCCTCGTCGGAGTATTGATAGAGATAACGCACCTCGCGCCAGTTGGGACCGCCGCCATTGTTCCAATGGGCAGCGTTCCTGCCGTGGAAGCGGACAAGGGTTGTCTCCGCGTCCGTCGCCTCCAGCACCTCCGGAATACTGCCGATTCCGGCCTGGGGCTCGTCGCAGACACTGTGTATCCATCCCTCCTCGCGCATGAAAGCAAGCGTCCTCTCCCTCATGTCGCCTTGGAACCAGCTCTGATGCCGGAACTCCAGCGCGCACGGGAAGCCCTCCATACGCCGCTTCATCTCCCGCAGTCCCTTCACATTGCGGCTCGTGCAGTCGAACCAAGGAGGATATTGGAACAGCGCTGCCGTCAGCCTGCCGCTCGAGAGAGCTGGCTCCAGCATACGGCAGAACGCTTCCGACATGGCATTCGGGTCATGAGCTGCGGCAGCCGGACCCCGCTGATGGCCCGTCATGCCCTGATAGGCTTTGACCACAAACCGCAGGCTGGCCGGCGAGCCGCTCACCCATGCCGCGAACCGCTCCTGCGGCTGTATCGCATAGAAGGTGCTGTCGACCTCCACAACCGGGAAGTGGCTGCCGTACACGCTCAGCCGATTGCCAGGCTTTGTGCCCGCCGGGTACAGCGAGTCGTGATCACCCCAGCCCGCTAGTCCTATTGATATGGCCATGACCCGCCAGCCTCCTTATATATCTCGATGCTCGGCGAACATCGCTGCTTGTCCCCTGTATGCCCCCGAATCATCCACAAGATTCCATACCGTTGCGTTCACGATGAAGAACCGCCTGCCTAAGCTGGAGATGCGGATTCCCGTATAGTCATCCACGTAACCTTGCTCTGACACTCGCGCGAGGAAGCGTGCTCGCTCATCCCTTTCCATGGGCTCCGCTGTCAGTCTCGACGGTGTCGTGAGCAGTGTAGCCTCATCGATCTCCCACAGCTTCCTTGCCATACGATTGCCGTAATTGAGTATGGGATCGTCCTCAAGCCCATGCGACAGCACAACAAAGGGCGCCTCTTCCATCGCTTCCGCCAGTGACTGCCCAGCCTGCTCGACGAGAAGCGTCTTGCCCGTTAACCGCTTATAGCTGTCGAGCAGCAGCCTGGCATGCTCCTCCTTCGTGCCGATCCAGCGAACGGCTTCACTTGATAATGTCTTTTCCTTGACCGTGTACATAACCTTCCAACCTCTCTCTTGATAGTCGTATTGTCTTCGGGAGTGAAACGTAAGCTCATTTATGTAGAAAGCAGGGACGCCGCCGAGGAGGCAGGCTCGTCAGTAGCCGCCGGCGCCAGCGCCGGAGCTGGGCTGCTGCTTGGCGGCCAGCTTTTTGGAAGTCCTGTACGGCGATTTCGTGAACCGATCCGACACCGCGGACGCCACAATGGCTTCCGGCTTGACGCGGGCTGACATGCCCATCGCTTCAACGCGGCCAACCATGTCCGGCACATACGCGGCGGTCGCGTTGCGCCTCATGTCCGTTCCCGCGTCAATGTCGATGTACATGTGGAATTCAGCGCCCGAGTACACATGCGGCATTATGATATCCTCAAGCTGAGCCCGCTTGCCGGCATCGAAGAACATGGCGATCTCCTGGCTGAACGAGGTTTCCAGTCCCAGCTTCTCCTGGATCGATTTCACTTCCCTCGGCAGAATGACATGACGGTAGCAGAACCAGGCGCCTCGGCCCTGCCTGACAATCACAACAGCCGTCACAAATTTGGTATGGCCGTTATGCACCTGTGCATCCGTGCCGATCACAAGCTGATACGAGCCCCGCGGCTCAAGCCGCATGAACTGTTGAATGCGCCGGAATACTTCGTCCAGCTCCATATCCCGATCGCTTAGATTGCGGAAAACACACTCATGAAGCAGAGGAATCTGTCGTCTCATCATAAGGGTCACCTATGAAGCAAAGTCGGCTTCTTCCTTTCTCCGTTTCGTACCTATTGTCCTACATTCTATTCAGACACAAGTCCTAACGTCCCCGCTATTGCCCTCGCGTTATACAATATGTACTTGGCGCATCTCGAAAATAGAAGTTAAACCGCCGATTCCTGAAATGCCCGATTATAGCATCTGCGGCAGACCGGCTTATAATCCTCGTTGCCCCCAATCTGAATCTGCTGGCCTGAATTGACTGGCAGACCGTCGCGGAAGCGGATGACCATCGTCGCTTTGCGGTCACAGTACCAGCAGATCGTCTTGATTTCCTCAATCTTGTCCGCATGTACAAGCAGATTGTAGCTGCCCTCGAACAGCTGATTCTGGAAATCATTTTTTAATCCGAACGCCATGACCGGAATGTTCAGCTCATCTACGACGCGAGTCAGCTCCAGAATATGTTGACGCTTCAGGAACTGCGCTTCGTCAATCAAGACGCAGTAGATACGTCCCGAAGCGGCAACCTGCTCCGTCACGCTGTCGAATAAATTCGTCGATTCGCCTACCGGAATCGCCTCCCGCTCGAACCCGACGCGGGAGCCGACCCGATCCACGCTGCCTCTGGCGCTGACGGCCGGGGAATAGATCAGCACCGCCTTGCCCTGCTCCTCGTAATTATGCGCCACCTTAATAATTTCGAATGATTTGCCGCTGTTCATCGTTCCGTATTTGTAATAAAGCTGTGCCAACAGGTATCTCCTCCACAACATTGAAGTGGAATTATTATACCCCTTCCGCCTGTTTCTTGTCTTTACCCTCATAGCCATGCGCCGCACCAGACTTCTTGCCGGACAGGAGCCAGCCTGCCAGCGCAATACCGACAAGCACGGCGTAGAAGGTCAGCTTCCAGCCGGCCGATTCTGCGAAATCATGTGGGATGACATGAAGCGATGGATGCGCCAGCGTATGAACCGCCAGCTTCACGCCAACCCAGCCCACGATGCAGAAGGCTGCAATTTCAAGTCCAGGCCTGCTTTCCAGCAGCTTCACGAACAGCGTAGCCGCAAAGCGCATAATGAGCAGCCCGATAAACCCGCCCATGAAGATGACGGCAAAATGTCCCCCGTCCATACCGCCGATATTCGGCAGACTCGTCTGAGGCAGCGCCACCGCCAGCGCGACAGCCGCCAGTATGGAGTCGATCGCAAACGCGATGTCCGCGATTTCCACCTTCAGCACCGTCATCCAAAAGCCGCTTTTCTTCGGCTCCTTGCCCGTCCTTTGGCGCGCGGCTTCCTCGCTCTTCTTGACAACAGCCTTGCGGAATATATGGTTAAGCGCAATAAACAGCAAATACAAGGCGCCAATCGCCTGCACCTGCCACACATCCACCAGGAACGAAATAATGAACAGCGACGCGAACCGGAATACGAATGCTCCCGCAAGTCCATAGAACAGCGCTTTTTTCCGCTCCTCCTCCGGCAGATGCTTCACCATAATAGCCAGCACAAGCGCATTATCTGCCGC
Source organism: Paenibacillus sp. PL2-23 (assembly GCF_040834005.1). Classification (NCBI taxonomy): domain Bacteria; kingdom Bacillati; phylum Bacillota; class Bacilli; order Caryophanales; family Paenibacillaceae; genus Paenibacillus; species Paenibacillus sp. PL2-23. The sequence goes on along the minus strand of NZ_CP162129.1, from coordinate 1,489,731 downwards.
CAGCAGCCCCTCCAGCGCTACCAGCACGAGCAGCACCCAGCCATATTCCAGCAACAATCCGATTTCCATGTTCCATTCCCCCTCATCCGATTTCATCCGCCCAAAGCTCCGCTTCGGCCAGTGCACTCACACATCGCCACGCAAAAAAGACCTCTGTCTGATGTATGTAACACCAGACAAAGGTCTCGCAAACAACGTTGTCACGTTGCCAATAAGACCGGAGAAGCTTGTTCTCGTCATGACGGCCTTATTGTGCCAGCTACTCCCCTTTGGAGAATATTCGCATATCGGGTTTTGTGTTGTACCCTTGGTGATACGCAGCACCAATTGTGATGGTTCCACTTTTTTTTCGGCACTCCCAGCCAATCAGTCTTTTAATATATGCTATGATGGAAATCGATAAGGCAATGCCGATTTTTTTGTAAGGAGAGTGAAAACTTTGCCGCTGCACGAGCTACAGGAACCCGAATTGCTTCAGATCAGCGAGGCCCGCGTTGGCAGAGCCGCCGTCCTCTTCTCTACGCCCATGTGCGGCACCTGCAAGGTAGCCGAGCGCATGCTGGAGGTCGCGGAGGCCGCCGGCGTTGATTATCCGCTGGCCAAGATTAACATCAACTTCGCTCCTCGCCTTCGAGAGCAATGGCAAATTGCCAGCGTTCCCTGCCTGGTCATTCTGAGAAATGGCGTACTGCTCCGGAAGGAATACGCCATGCGCTCCGTTGACTATTTGTTCGGCCTGCTGAAGGATGCTGGAGCAACGAAGAGATAGCCGAACGAGAATTCCATCTATGCAAGGAGATTACGCATGACGCCGATTGAAAGGAATCTGCAGGCAGCGCCTGCTTCTCCTATTCCCACGCAGCCGCGCTACCCCGTCAGAAGGCGGCGCCTTCGGGGCTGGCTGCTCGTCTTGTTCCTGCTTATGCTCGCCGGAGCTATTCTGACATACCGCTCCGACTCTATCGCGCGGACGCTTCCCTTCATCGTAAAGGAAGCACCGCCTATCGTTGCCCTACATCCCATAGTGGAGGCGAAGTCCAAGGAGCTGGTAATGGCGGCGGAATCGCTTGGCATCTCCGTCCTTGTGACTGACGGCTTCCGCAGCCATGAGGAGCAGGAAGCGTTGTACGCCCAGGGAAGAACAACGGCGGGGCCCGTCGTTACTCACGTAAGAGGCGGCGCCTCCTATCATAATTACGGGCTTGCTATCGATTTCGCCCTGCTGACGCCGAAGGGCAAAGCGATCTGGGATCTGGAATATGACGGCAACCGCAATGGCGCCTCCGACTGGATGGAGGTTGTCGCGATCGCCAAACGGCTAGGCTTCACCTGGGGCGGCAACTGGCAGGGCTTCAAGGACTATCCCCATCTGCAGATGGACTTCGGCTATTCCATTAGCGAGCTTAAGAGAGGGCATCGCCCCCCGGCTGAGCCCCAGGATGGGATGGAATAATCCCCTACAAGCCCGCAATAATTTCGTACGAGCGTTTTCTAGCCCCATGATCGTAGATATGGGCGGCTATCATAATTTCATCAGCGCCGGTCGCTTCCGCGAAGGCGGACAGCTTCTCTCGCACTGTGGCGGGTCCTCCTGCAATAGAGGAGCCCAGCTGCTGCTGCAGCGCATATTTCTCCTGCTCCGACCATAGGGCCTCCATATCGCGTACTGGCGGCGGCAGCGGGCCGGGACGATTCCGGATGAAGCTGAGGAACAGCTGCTGCATGGAAGTGGCGAGATAAGCCGCTTCCTGGTCCGTATCCGCTGCCACGACATTAACCGCTACCATCCCGTAAGGCTCATCCAGCACGCCGGGCTGGAAGTTGTTCCGGTACAGCTTCATGGCAGGCACGGTATAGGTGGGCGAGAAATGGCCGGCGAACGCAAACGGCAAGCCAAGCTGCGCCGCTAGCATCGCGCTGAAATCGCTGGAGCCCAGCAGCCAGATCGGCACCTGCGCCCCTTCGCCGGGAATGGCTCTGACCGCCATAGCCGCTTCGGCCCTGGAGGGGTCCATGTATGCTCGGAGCTGCTCCAGCTGCTCAGGGAAATTGCCCCCGTTCGTCCCCCTTGCCCCGCGAAGCGCTGCCGCTGTGAGCTGATCCGTGCCCGGCGCGCGGCCAAGTCCCAGATCGATGCGGCCGGGATACAGCGCATCAAGCGTTCCGAATTGCTCTGCGATGACCAGCGGCGCATGATTCGGCAGCATGATCCCTCCCGCTCCTACACGAATCGTCGATGTTCCGCCCGCGACATGGCCGATGACGACTGACGTGGCGGAGCTGGCAATGCTGGGTGAATTATGATGCTCCGCCAGCCAATATCGGGTATATTGAAGCCCCTCGGCATGCTGGGCCAAATCCAATGTATTCCTAAGCGATTCCGCAACCGTCCCGCCCTGAATAATGGGGGACACGTCAAGCACAGACAACGGTACGCGGAATGAAGGACCTGCCTTCTCGCGATGCTCTGCTTTCTCCCCTTGTGTCATTTGCTGCTCTTCCTGCGGCATGCTCTCGCCTCCCTCGTATAGTATTTTTAGAACTTAGTTTTGAGCCATTTTCCAGCTCCCGAGGGAGCTGGAGGCGAACTTCTCAATTTCCAGTAAATTCGCACCTTGAAATTTGAATAAGGGACTGGACTTTCCGGCATGCCTCTGGACAATGGATCATAGGGATCCATCGGGGAAATTCTTTTGCCTCCTGTAGCGTGTCTACATTTTTAAGTCTGTTTCTCCGGTACGCGTCTGAGCTTCTGACCCGCTGGCCGTTCCCTTTGGCACCCCATGCTTGGCATTAGCAAACCAAGGCAGCTCATGGACCGAAGTGTGTTCTTATAGGCGAGGGTGATTGATCTGCGCGTGCGCCGGAGGCATCCCGGAGAGTCTATTCCCGTTATCCCTCATCGAAAGGAGGAATTCCAAATGAAGCTTTTTGTCGGTATTGACGTCAGCTCGAAAGAGCTGGAAACGTGTTTCATGAATGTGGACGGTGATAAGTTAGAGACACTCACCGTCAAGAATAATCTCGAAGGCGCTTCGTACCTCAGAGACCGCATCGTTGCTCTGGCGGACAAGCATGCAATCGCAGAGATCCATATTGGTCTCGAGTCTACTTCGGTGTACAGCTGGCATCCCGCCATGTACTTGCATCAGGACGCTTCACTCCGAGAGCGGGGCGCCAAGGTCTTCACGATTAATCCAAAGCTGGTCAGCAAGTTCCGAGATGCTTATCCCGATCTGGACAAGACCGACAGGCTAGATGCTTGGGTCATCGCCGATCGCCTTCGCTTCGGGCGACTGACGACCACCGTCGTCATGCAGGAGCAGTATGTCGCGCTCCAGCGCCTGACGCGCATGCGATTTCACTTGATCCACAACCTGACGCGCGAGAAGCAATACTTCTTACAGAGCCTGTTCTACAAGTGCAACGCCTTTACGACCGAAGTCGAGAGCTCTGTATTCGGCCATGCCATCCTTGAGATGCTGTCCGAGAAGTATAGCCTAGACGACATCGCGACGAAGGAGGTTGGCGATCTGGCTGACTACTTACGGGACAAAGGGCGCAATCGCTTCCCAGATCCCGAGAACGTTGCTGCCTGCATACAAAAGGCCGCCAGAGCTTCCTACCGCCTCTCCAAGGTGGTTGAGGACTCCATTGACCTTGTACTCGGCACATCGATCCAAGCCATTCGAAGCATCCAGGCTCAACTGAAAGATTTGGACAAGGCGATCGAGAAGATTCTAGAGACCATTCCAGGAGCCCTTTGCCTGCGTTCCGTTCCCGGCATTGATCGCGTCTACGCTGCCGGTATCCTAGCTGAGCTCGGCGACATCGAACGCTTCAGTGATCAAGCCGCTGTTGCCAAGTATGCCGGACTTACATGGCGCAGACAACAATCTGGCGCATTCGAGGCAGAAGATACGAAACGCATTAAATCCGGCAACCGATTCCTTCGCTATTACCTGGTTGAAGCTGCCAACTCGGTGAAAAACCGCGATGAAGAATTTGGTGAATACTACCGAAAGAAATTTAAAGAAGTTCCTAAGCACCAACATAAACGCGCCCTCGTCTTAACGGCAAGAAAACTTGTGCGTCTGGTCGATGTGCTGCTACGCAACGGCCAACTCTATACGCCACGAAGGAAGGTGACGCCTGCGAAGGATTAACGCCTCCTTTGCCAAAGTCCTTAGCTTAATTCCCAGTTAAATTTTGGAATTACACTCGATTTTCAACTGGGTCTAGTTTGATGCGTCCATATTTCGGCACTCCCAGCTGTTACAGCCAAGAAAATTACCAATTCGACCGATTCAGGGACTTGACATCATACCGCTGGACTTTTCATACTGTAATCACTTTTCATACAGTAGTACTGTAATCATATTTCATACAGTTTGTGAAGTCAAACGATCGCGTCCGCCAGCTCCTTCATCGTCTTCAACTCCTGCCGCTCCTTGTCGAGCAAATAATCCAGTACTTCCGACATGGAGGACATCTCCTTGAACGGCTCTGCCAGCGGATAATCCAGATGAGAGGAGAGCTCGTCCATGATGTCCTCCATCTGCTCCCTCAGCCGCGTAACAAGCTCCTTCTGAGACGGCGGCTCCTCGCTCCAGGAGCTGGGGCTTGTACCCTCGGGGAAAAGGGTATGATAGGGGGTCGGAAGCAGCCAGCTCCCTCCCAGCTTCGGGAATATGCCATGATCCCACGCTGCCAGCAGATGACCCAGATGCCAGCGAATACTCGTTTGGCTGCCCTCCATGATACGATCCAGCTGGGATGCGGGCACACTTTCAGCGAAGTCAATCGTCTCCTCCCGCAGCCTGCCAAACGCCTCTATGGATGGGGGGAAAGCCCCCTTTTCCTCAGATGGCCTCAATAGCTGGGACCCGTCCTTTTGCTTCAGCTCTCTGTTCTGCATCAACGTCATCCCCTTTCCCGCCCAAAATGCTTTATAATAAAAGACGGACTATATATCATACCGCCATTTTAAGATTCCAAACCTTTTCCATTTATACTCACAGAAAGTGGATCAGCAAGTGAGGTGCTTCAGATGAATGATCCATTTATGGCAAGCAAAAGACCCGGCAAGGTTTATCTCAGCAGCGATTCCGATCGAATAGTCGCCGACGGGCTGCTCTCGCTCTTCCGGGACCAGCAGCCGGCAGTGGGCAGACCGGGACCGGGAGCCCGCCTGTTAAGGGACGAACGAGAGAGGTTATCCGTTGAATTCGCCATTCAGCTGCTCCCGGACGGGAACGAACGGCATCGCTTCGGCATAGAGCTAAGGCTGGGCCCGGATCGCCTGTATATCGTCTCCCATATTTCCAGCTTGCTGGACGCAATGGAGCAAGGCACAGAACATACGTTGACGAAGACATTCCGTTATGATCCGAAGCGGCATACCTTCTCGCAGGAGGATGAGCGCGTGCTGCAGCTTCTGATTCGGCTGGCACAGGAGGAGGAGCGGACGAAAAACGTATTGTTCAGCAGCAGCTATCCTTCTGCTTCGGCCTCGCCCAGCGACAAAATCATGCTTATCCTGCCTTACCTCGCGGAGGAGCTGCTAGATGCCTTATCCGCCGCTCAGGAGGTCAAGCTTGAAGCGTACGACGGGATATATCGCAAGCACGCGAAGCCATCCGCCGTCTACTCAGGTGTCCGGCTCGCGGAAGCCGGCGAGCGGCTTCCGCTTCGCTTCGCCCTGGACCGCGACTCCAGCGGCAGCGGCTATGTGCTGACTGCTGACGGAGTGGCCCGTCTCTTCGTGCTGGACGGCTACGGTCTCGTGTTCCTGGACGGCCGATTCTATCGAGTCGGCTCAGAGGCCATGAAGAGGCTGGGAGGGGTGAAATCGCTTCTGACCGCCGCCACACGCGACTCAGAGGATGCCGAGCGGATCGTTGTCGCGCCGGAGCAGATTGAATTACTTATGGAGCGCGCCATTCCAGGGCTCGCGAAGCTGGGCCGGGTCGACATATCCGAAGCGATATCGAACCAAATCCTATATAAGCCGCTCCAGGCCCGAATCTATTTGGACCGCGTGCGCGGCAGGCTTCTGGCTGGCCTCGAATTCCAATATGGCGACATCGTCATTAATCCGCTGGAGCCCTCGGACAAGCCGCGAGGCGTCGACCGGATACTCATGCGCGAGCTGGAGAAGGAAGCTCACATTCTCGCGCTAATGGAGGACGAGCGGTTCGGACGAACGGAAGGCGGCTACATCCTGGAGGGGGACGACGCTGAGTTTTATTTTCTCCATGATGTCGTGCCCCTTCTGGAGCAGCATCTGACCATCTACGCCACATCCGCTGTCAAGCTGCGCGTGGTATCCGACGCTCCGCCGATGAAGCTGCATATCGCTTGGGAGGAGCGTACTGACTGGCTCCACTTCCGCTTCCGGATGGACGGCATCTCGGAGGGGGAGATCAAAGCGATCGTCCGCGCCGTGCAGGAGAAGCAGCGTTATTACAAGCTGGCAAGCGGAGCGCTGCTTCCCTTGCATACGGAAGGCTTTCAGGCGCTGCTGCGGGTTATGAACGGAGTGGGGCTTCATCAGCCGCTTCTGTTCGACGACAGCTTCTCTGTGCCGGTCCCGATCCATCGGGCCTTCGCCCTGGCGGACGAGCCCCTGGAGGGCAGTACAATCAAGCTCGGGAGAGCGCTGCGGGAGCTGCTGGACAACCTGAAGCATCCCGACCGGCTGGATTTCCCTGTGCCGGACTCGCTGACGGACAAGCTGCGGGATTATCAGGCATTCGGCTACCAATGGATGAAGACGCTGGCAAGCTACAGGTTTGGCGGCATCCTCGCGGATGAGATGGGATTGGGCAAAACAATCCAAAGCATCGCCTACTTGGTATCGGTGAAGGAGGCGATCCGGGAAACACGTCAGCCCGCGCTTATTGTAGCCCCCGCTTCGCTGATGTACAACTGGCGCAACGAGCTGGCGAGATTCGCGCCGGAGCTGCGGACAATTGTCGCTGACGGCAGCAGGCAAGAGCGGCTGTACGCGGTTGCCGATGGCGGCGACCCGCCCGATGTGTTCATCACCTCCTACCCGCTTCTGCGCAGAGACCGCCAGCATTATGCGGAACGCACCTTCCATACGCTGATTCTGGATGAAGCGCAGGCGTTCAAGAACGACAGCACCCAGACCGCCGGGGCGGTCAGACAGCTTCGCGCGGCGTTCAAATTCGCTTTGACGGGCACTCCGATCGAGAACAGGCTGGAGGAGCTGTGGTCCATTCTCCGCGCCGTATTCCCGGAGCTTCTGCCAGGCAAAAAGGAATTCGGAGACATGACGCGGGAAGCTATAGCGAGGCGCTGCCGGCCGTTCATCCTTCGCAGGCTGAAGCAGGACGTGCTTCAGGAGCTGCCGGAGAAGATCGAGACCATTCATGCCTCTGAGCTGCTGCCGGAGCAGAAGAAGCTGTATGCCGCCTATCTGGCGAAGCTGCGGCAGGACTCCTTGAAGCATCTGGACAGCGACGATTCTGGCCGGTCGCGCATCCGTATACTGGCGGGCATTACGCGGCTGCGCCAGCTCTGCTGCCACCCGGCGCTGTTCGTAGAGGGCTACGACGGCCGCTCCGCCAAGTTCGAGCAGCTGCTGGAGCTGGTGGAGGAATGCCGGAGCTCCGGCAAGCGCGCCTTGATCTTCTCCCAGTTCACCGAGATGCTGGCGCTGATCAAGCGGGAGCTTGGCTATCGCGGCATCTCCTTCTTCTACCTGGACGGCGGCACGCCCCCTTCCGAAAGAGTCGAGCTTTGCAGCCGGTTCAACGAAGGCGAGCGCGACTTGTTCCTGCTGTCGCTCAAGGCCGGCGGAACTGGTCTCAACCTGACAGGCGCAGATACGGTCATTCTGTACGATCTATGGTGGAATCCCGCCGTCGAGCAGCAGGCTGCAGACCGCGCTCATCGAATCGGCCAGAAGAACGTCGTTCAGATCATTCGTCTAGTAGCCGAGGGTACGGTGGAAGACAAGATGCACGAGCTTCAGCAGCGCAAAAAAAACCTGATCGACGATGTCATTGAATCCGACAACGATGCGGTATCTGCCCTAACCGAGCAGGATATTCGCGAGCTTCTATCGCTGGAGAAGAGCTAGCATTTCCCTAATACTAACAGGGCAGAGAGAGCCCTTAAATCGCTGCTCTCCTGCCCTAACTGGAGGACTATTCATTGAAACCATACCGCATGGGCGTAGACATCGGCACCACCAGCACCAAAGCGGTGCTATTCGATCTGCAAGGCCGGGCTTTGGGAAAGCACGGCGTTGAATATCCGCTGCTCACACCTGTGCCTGACTCCGCAGAGCAGGATCCCGAGCTGATCTTCCAATCCGTCCTTATCGCGATGAGAGGCTGTCTGGAAGCCGCAGGCGTATCCGGCGAGGAGGTCGCATTCGCGTCGTTCAGCGCGGCCATGCACAGCCTGATTGTCATGGACGGCAATGGGCAGCCCATTACCCCTTCCATCACATGGGCCGACAATCGGAGCGCTCCCTATGCCGCTTTGATCAAGGAGGAGCACAATGGGCACGACATATATAGGAGAACGGGTACGCCTATCCATCCCATGTCGCCGCTCGTCAAGCTCCTCTGGCTGCAGGCGGAGCGCCCTGAGCTGTTCCAGCCCCAGCACAAATTTATTTCCATCAAGGAATACGTATTCCACCGGCTGTTCGGTCAATATATCGTGGATCACTCCATCGCCTCCGCCACTGGCATGCTTAATCTGGAGAAGCTCGACTGGGACGACGAGGCGCTTGCTCTTGCCGGCGTCTCGCGGAGCCAATTGTCTTCGCTTGTCAGCACAACCTACAGCCTCAGTGGCATGAAGCCGGAGTTCGCCTCCATGATTGGGCTGCTCCCGGATACCTTGTTCATCGTCGGCGCCAACGACGGCGTCTTGTCCAACCTGGGCGTGAACGCTATTGAACCGGGAGTGGTAGCCGTTACAATCGGAACCAGCGGAGCCATTCGCACCGTGACGGACAAGCCGGTGACGGATCCGCAAGGCCGGACTTTCTGCTATGTCCTGACCGAGAACCGATTCGTCATTGGAGGACCTGTCAACAACGGCGGCATGATCTTCCGCTGGGTGCGGGACGAGCTTGCGAGCTCCGAGGTAGAGACAGCCAAGCGCCTGGGCAAGGATCCGTATGAGGTGCTGACGGATATTGCAGCGCTTGTACCGCCGGGCTCGAACGGCCTGCTCTTCCATCCGTATCTGGCCGGCGAGCGCGCTCCGCTATGGAACGCCGACGCGCGGGGGTCATTTTTTGGACTTGGCATGCATCATAAGAAGGAGCATATGATTAGAGCCGTGCTGGAAGGCGTCATCATGAATCTGTATACCGTCATGCTGGCGCTGCAGGAGGGGATCGGTGAACCGGCCAGCATTCAAGCCACCGGCGGCTTCGCCAGGTCCCAGCTATGGCGTCAGATGCTAGCCGACGTGTTCGGGCAGGAGGTCACTGTTCCGGAGAGCTTCGAGAGCTCCTGTCTGGGGGCTGTTGTGCTGGGAATGTACGGCCAAGGCGAATTGAAGTCGCTTAGCGACGTAAGCAGCATGGTCGGGGGCATCCACTCCCATAAGCCCAATCTCGAAGCGACGGAGGCGTATCGCAGGCTGCTGCCTATCTTCGTCAGACTGCCTCAATTGCTGGAGAAGGAATACGAAGCCATATCTGCCTTCCAGCGGAGCTAGGCGAGCCCGTCCTGGGAGGAATCCCAAATGCCAATTAAAGTTGAAGGGGGCGCGTGGATGTCGCTGACCATTCCCATCATCTCGCAAGCCAAAATTACGATCCCGACTATGCCAGCAGGGCTTATTGAGCGCCCTCGTCTATATGAAGCGCTTGACCTCGCCCTTGGGAGCCGAGTGACGCCGCTCAGCGCCCCCGCCGGCTGCGGGAAAACCATCCTGCTCGCCCAATGGGCCAATCAGAACGGACATCCTAGCGGCTGGTTTGCGATGGATGCCATGGACAATGACGAGATCAGGTTCTGGCGTTATGTTGCCGGCGCAGTCGGCAAGCTTCTGAAGGTCGAGGCGCAGGCTAGAGTCGAGCAGCTGTCGGGCAGTCTGCCCACGCTGTCCATTCTAACCTTCCTCGACGCGCTGCTAAATGAGCTGACGGCGCTCCAGGAGCACACGGTTCTTATTCTGGATGATTACCACCATATTACGAATGAGCGCATTCATGAGCATGTCGCTTATTTCATTGATTATATGCCCGAGCGGCTGCACCTGATTCTGTCCAGTCGAATGGCGCTCCCGTTTTTCGCCAGAAAGCGAACAGGGGGCAGCCATCCGCTCGACCCAGGCTCTACAGCGCTGTCATTCTCGCAGGAGGAGACGACCCGATATGTTAAGGGCTTAACCTCTCTGTCGCTTACGGCGGAGCAGCTCGCTCGTCTTCAAGAACGGACGGAGGGCTGGATCACCGGCCTACAGCTCGCGGCGGCTTCGCTTCGCTCAGGCAGTTCATTCGAGGCGCTGATCGGCAGCTTCAAGGGAGATCATCGCGCCATCGCCGACTATTTGTATCATGAGGTGCTGGAGCAGCTTCCCGAGGAGCTGAGAGAGCTGCTGCTGAACACATCGGTGCTGGTCCGAATGGATGCGGAGCTGTGCGACGCAGTGACAGGCACAGAAGGCAGCTCCGCGCTGCTGGAGTCGCTGTATCGGTCCAACCTGTTCCTAACCGCCATCGACACTCAGAACGGCTGGTTTCGTTATCATCCTCTGTTCGCGGAATATATTTCGGATCGGCTCAGGAAGAGCAGCCTGAGGCGATGGAGGTCCATGCACGCCCGCGCCAGTGAGGCGTTGGCAGCGCGCGGCTTCATAACGGATGCCATCGAGCATGCCGTATTGGCCGAGGACTATGCTCAGCTGGAGAGACTGCTTCAGCTGCAGATTCCAGAGTCTATGCGCAGCGGCGAGCTTTCCTCGCTGCTGCGCTGGTTCCATAGCGTGCCGGAGAGCTGCGAGCTCGCCCCGGAGCTTCGCCTGTTTCATGCATTTGTGCTGGTGCTGACCGGCGGGCTGGAGGGGGCTGAGGCGATGCTGCAGAGGCTGGAGCGCTCCCATGCCAGTCTGGTTGCAAGCGGCGAGCCTGAAGCCCGCTGCAATGAGCTGCAAAGCGGCATTCTATTCGTGCGCTCCAATCTTATGTTCGCATCGGGCAATGTGGAGGGCTGGTTTGCCTTCTCCGAAGGTATTCTCCATCGGCTGGCGCCGGAGAACTCCGCCTTCTACACCTTCAATTACAATGTTAGCGAACCTCTTGTGCGCAGAACGGCCATGGGAATGAATGGCGTGTTGTCCAAGGAGACGGAGAAGATGGCTCTTCTCTTCACCAGCGTACTGGATTCGCATGGCTGGGAGGAGGCGTTAAGCAATCTGTACGTCAAGCTGTCTCTGGCTGAGGGCTATTACGAGTGGAATCGTCTCGATGACTGTAGCAGAATGCTTCAGAGCATTGAGGGAGCTGTGTTCAAGCGTGGACTGCCTGGCTTGCTGATTCCCCACCGGCTCACGGAAGCACGCCTGCAGCTCGCCTTCGGCAAGCCTCAGCTCGCTGAGCAAGCGCTGGAGGAGGCAAGGGCTATCGCCGACCAGGAGCCGATGGTCGTCTGGAGGGAGGGCTTGCGCGCCTTTCTGCTTCGACTGCGACTGCAGCAAGAGAAGCTGCCCGCAGCCAAGCAGGAGGCAGCGGCACTTGGGCTGGCCGCTTCGGACAAGCCCACCTTCAACAAGGAGTTTATCTACTTGAGCTATGCCCGCCTTCTTGGCAGACAGCGCAAGGAGCGCGAGGGCCTTCGCATGCTTGAGCTGCTTCGTCCGCAATCGCAGCGCGAAGGACTGCTGTCCAGCTCCGCGGAGAACGGTATGCTGCAGGCGCTGCTGCTGTTCCAGCTGGGCCATCTGGAGGAGGCGCTCCCTCTGCTTCGGGAAGCGCTGGCTATCGGGGAGGCCAATGGGTATATCCGCACGTTCGTAGATGAAGGACCGAGGATGAAGGACATGCTGGAGCGGTTCGCACAGACGCTGCTTACAGCTAGTCCTGCACACGGCAGCAGCATATCCGCAGCTTACTTGCAGAAGCTGATCACAGCGTTTCCCGCGCCGAAGAAGCCTCGCAGGAGCCCTGCCGCCGAGCTTGCCGAGCCGCTCACGCGCGTCGAGCTGGAGCTGCTGCGCATGCTGCAGCAAGGTGCAAGCAACAAGCAGATTGCAGGGGAGCTTCAGCTGTCTGAGGGCACGGTCAAGGTATACCTGTCCAACCTGTACGGCAAGCTCGGCGTCTCCTCCCGCACTCAGGCGCTGTTTGCCGCGCAGAAGCTCGATATCCTTAAAGGATGAGCCTCATCAGCTCGTCATAGCATATCGCCACATGCTGCGGCTCGTGCTCCGACTCGGGAGCCGCGCCGCGGTGATTAAACCAGATAACCGACCATTCGGCGCTCAGCGCGCCGATGACGTCGTTGCGCCACGAATCTCCGATATATAGCGAGCTGCCCGGAAGCGTTCCTGTCAGCTCGTTCACATGACGGAACAGCCTAGGGTCCGGCTTGTCCCATCCTGCCGCGCCTGATATAAAGATTCTGTCCTCCGGCAGAAGCTTGTGCAGCCCCATGGCTTCAATTTTTTGGCGCTGATGCTCCTCTGCTCCGTTCGTGATTAAGCCCACTATACAGCCATTCTCCTGCAACTGGGTCAGCAGCTCCCTTGCTCCAGGGAACATGTCTATATCGAATTGGCAGGCCAGATAGGCGGCTTGTATCTCCTCCGCTTCCTCCGCGCTCACTGCCACGCCGAATTCCTCCAGCGTCAGCTTGAACCGCTCACGCCGCATGCCGCTGGCCAGCTCGTCTCCCATCACACCCGCTCCGCCCAGCTTCAGCGACAGCATATCGCTATAATAGCGAAGGCGGTGATACGCCTGCTCGAACGGGAAGGCCGCACGCTCCCCCTGGGGTATCCAGCTCCATACCGCCTTGCGGAACGGAGCCATATGATCGTATAACGTATCATCCACATCAAAAAAAATCGCCTTGCGAGCCTGATTCGCCATTTTTAACCGTCATCCTTCATTCTGTCGTTTCTTGTTTCTTGCGTTCCTTAACAATAACGAGAAACAGCGCCTTGGTCAATCGTACCTCCTGTCAGCGAATAGCAGTAGCAGTCTAGTAGCATCCTAAGCGAGTTGGGCTGTCCCTAGAAATTGGGAATAGCGCCTGCAAGTTACGTAATGAAAGGATGCTGACGGAATTGAAACAGGTCAAGGATTTAATGTCCACTCATTGCCAGACAGTCACTTTGCAAGACAATGTGTATGAGGCAGCCGTATTGATGGCCGAGCACGACATCGGTTTTGTTCCCGTTGTGGAGACGAATGACGCAACCAAGCTGATTGGCGCGATTACCGACCGGGATTTGGTTGTGCGCGGCTATGCCCGCAAGCAGCCGGGCTCCTGCGCGGTAAGCGAAGTTATGAGCGAAGCGATTGTGACGGTATCCTCCACAACCGATGCCGAGGAAGCAGCCGACATTATGGCCGCTAATCAAATTCGCCGTCTGCCGGTTGTCGACAACGGGAAGCTGGTTGGCGTCATCTCGCTTGGCGACCTTGCGCTCGGCAGAACGACTGGCAGGGACGCCGGACAAGCGTTAAGCGAAATTTCCGAGCATGAGCAGCCTACCCTCCTGCAATAACGTATAACGGAGCAGCATGAAACAGAGAGTCCCGTCACCGCTTCCTGCGATGACGGGGCTTCTATTGGGGTCTGAGGCTACACCATAACCTTACAGATATCGTTTGTAAATTCAACAGGGTCCTGAATGGTCAGCCCTTCGATCAGCAGCGCTTGATTATAAAGCAGCTGCGTGTACAGATTGAACTTCTCCTTGTCGCCCTCGAACGTTCTCTTCAAGGATTGGAACACATCGTGGCCCACATTGATCTCGAGCACCTTGTCAGCCTTGATATCGCCGCTGTCTGGCATGGCCTTCAATATTTTTTCCATCTCGATCGAGAGATCGCCTTCAGCGCTTAGACATACCGGATGGCTCTTCAGTCGCTTGGAGGCCTTAACCGCCTTCACCTTGCCGCTAAGCAGCTCCTGCATCGCCTCGAACAGAGCCTTGTTGTCGTTCTCCTCCGACTCTGCCTCTTTCTCTTCGGCATCCTGTTCAATACCGAGGTCTCCGCTGGATACCGATTTGAATTCCTTCTCCTTGTAGTTCATGATCATCTTGATCGCAAACTCGTCGATGTCGTCGGTGAAATACAAGATTTCATAACCCTTATCCAGCACCAGCTCGATTTGCGGAAGCTTCTCGATTCGGTCGATGGAATCGCCAGAAGCATAATAAATATACTTCTGATCCTCCGGCATCCGGGCAATGTATTCGTCCAAGCTGACAAGCTTCTTCTCCTTGGAGGAAGTGAAGAGCAGCAGCTCCTGCAGATCGCCTTTGTTCATGCCGTAATCGTTGTACACGCCGAACTTCAGCTGACGGCCGAAGACCTTGTAGAACTTCTCGTAGTTGTCACGGTCGTCCTTAAGCATGGACTGCAGCATGCCTTTAATTTTGTTTTTAATGTTCTTGGCGATCAGCTTCAGCTGACGATCATGCTGCAGCAGCTCGCGGGAGATATTGAGCGACAAATCCTCGGAATCCACCATGCCTTTGACAAAGCTGTAGTAGTCCGGCAGGAGATCCGCGCATTTCTCCATTATCAGAACGCCGTTGGAATACAGCTCCAGGCCCTTGGCGTATTCCTTCGTGTAGTAATCGAAAGGCGCGCTCTCCGGAATGTACAGAATGGCGTTGTAGACAACCGCACCGTCTGCGCTAATATGCTGATGCTTGAGCGGCTTGTCGAAGCCATAACGCTTCTCGCTGTAGAAGGCGATATAATCGTTTTCCGTCAGCTCGTTTTTGTTGCGGCGCCAGATCGGCACCATGCTGTTCAGCGTCTGCTCCTCAACAACCTCTTCCAGCTCCTCGCTGCCTTCCACCGGCTTCTGGCTCTTCATATCCATCTTAATGGGATAACGGATGAAGTCGGAATACTTTTTGATAATAGCCTTCAGACGGTAAGGCTCCAGGAACTCATCATACTGCTCGTCCTCTGTATTCTCCTTGATCTTCATCACGATTTCCGTTCCTACGCTATCCTTCTCCGCAGGTGTAATCGTGTAGCCATCTGCTCCTGTCGAGGTCCAGCGATAGGCCTCTTCGCTTCCCAGCGCCTTGCTTGTCACAATCAATTCGTCAGCAACCATAAACGCGGAATAGAAGCCTACGCCGAATTGACCAATAATGTTGTGGCCATCCTTGGCTTCATTCTCCTTCTTGAAGGCCAGCGAGCCGCTCTTCGCGATAACGCCCAGATTGTTCTCCAGCTCTTCTGCCGTCATGCCGATGCCTGTATCGGCAATCGTCAGTGTCCGGCCCTCTTTGTCCGCGGTTACCTTGATGTAATAATCCTCTTTGTTAAAGACCAGTCCATCATCCGTCAGCGCTTTATAATAAATTTTGTCGATGGCGTCGCTCGCATTGGAGATCAGCTCTCTCAAAAAAATTTCCTTCTGGGTATAGATGGAGTTAATCATCATCTCCAGCAATCGTTTCGATTCCGCTTGGAATTGCTTCTTAGCCATGGACAGGCTCTCCCCTTTGCTTCTTATTTGATCAAAATTTTGTTCAAAATGCCCAAGATGTTAGCACTCCACTCAACTGAGTGCTAACCCTTCTCTTTATATACCATACCTGCAAATTTCATGTCAACCTATCCCATCGGGAAGACGCGGCTGGGCGCATGAGAAAGCAAATAAACGTGCCACAAACGTCTCAATGTGCTGAGAGGGGCGGTTGGGAGCAAATAGACGTGCCAAAAAAAGCCTTGCAGCGGCGACTATAGCGCAACGGCAAGGCTGGTTGGATATACAAAAACAAAATAATGCCTGTAAGCACTATGAGGTTACTCCGCGGGCCTCCAGCACCTGCATAATAACGAATAACCCGCTGATTGCTTTCGGGAAGCCGGTATAAGGCACGCAGTTCATGACGGCCTCAATTAATTCATTCGGCGTTAGCCCCGCGTTAAGTCCGGCATGTACGTGGAAATCCAGTTGACCAAACGCGCCTTGTGTAATGAGAGAGGTAATTGCGACTAGCGCTCGTTGCTTCATATCCAGACCGGGACGCGAATAGATAGAGCCGTATGGAAACTCTACAATTAATTGGGCGAAGTCGGGACTGAACTTGGCTACCTTGTTAATCGTCTGCTCCACGATTTCAGGGCTGACCATTCTCTCCAACATCTCAATCCCCTTGGCGTACGCATTGGAATCCATCAACATACCCTCCCCCAATGAAATTAGTCCATGCTCAGCAATCGTGTCAGAATTGGCGGAATTTCCTGCGGGTCCACCATAACCTCAATGACCGTTGCAACCTTAGACTGAAGCGCTTCATTCACGCCGTTCACAATATCCGCCGTCGTCCAGCAGCGATGGGCCTTCGCACCCATGGATGTCCCGAACCCGCTGGCGTCAAGAGGATGCTCGTAGACCGCTCCTACCGAACGTCCCGTATTGTAGGACATGCCTTTGTCTACCATATCCAGACGACCGTTATTCAGAACGAAGAAGATGACAGGCGCTCCGTGATTCACTGCGGTAGAAATTTCTGTGCCATGCATAAGCAAGCAGCCATCGCCAGTAATACATACAACTGGACGATCAGGACACGCAATCTTCGCGCCAATGGAATAACCGATTGCGGCGCCCATCGCGATAAACACTTCGTCGAAGAAGAAGGTGCCTGGCTCCGGCATATCCAGATGCTGCACCGCGTAGAAGGAGTGACTGCCCGCATCGCTGAACAGCATCGTGTCATCCGGCAGCGCAGCTCGAAGCGCGCGGAACGCATCTCCAGCGGCCAGCATCCGGTCCCGGTTGTTGTCAGCCTGGAAGGCGGCTGGCGGGAGCAGCTCGTATTCCGACTCGCGTCTGCTTGCGCCTGCGGCTCCAATAACCTGCTGGAGATTGGCCTTCAAATCTCCAAGCACGATCTCTGTCGGTACCGCGACCGACTTGCCGGCGAAGGTAATATCATATTCGAATTGAATCATATCCTTCGGCATCATCTTCACTGTGTAGCCCGACAATGACATGTCGCACAGCTTGCTTCCAATAACGACCATCAGATCAATGCCTGATACCATATAATCCATAGCATGCTTGGAGCCGCCCAGTCCGTAGCCGCCCAGATACAAGGGATGGCTTGTGGAGACAGCGCTTTTGCCCCCTGGCGCCGTAACAATGGGAATACGCCAATGCTCGGCAATGGTGCGGATTTCTTCGAACGCCTCCGCCATAATGGCGCCCTTGCCCAGGAAGAGGACAGGACGCTCTGCTCCATTCAGCAGCTCCACCACGCGGTCGACGTCACGAGCTATTACCGGGGAAGCGTAGGTCGGCAGCGGAATATGGAATTCCTCGATTTCCTCCATGAGCACGTCGAACGGGATACAGAGATGAACAGGACCCTTCTCGCCCAAATAAGCTTTCTCAATTGCGTGCCGCAAATAAAGCGGAAGCAGGTCTCCCCTCTCAATCCTTGCGCTGAACGACGTGACCGGCTCGAACATCTTCACGAGATCGGTGCAGAACGGGCTGGAGTCCTGGCTCAAGGCGCGCCCCGTGTCGGACATGGAAGGCTGGCCGGTAATAAAGAGTACAGGGAGCTGGAACTCTCTGGCTTGTCCTGCAGCGGTAATCAGATTGGTGCCGCCTGGGCCCGAGGTGCCTATCGCAACGCCGATTCCCTTGGATCCCAGCGCAAAACCCGATGCTTCAAAGCCGCAGCCCGTCTCATGACGGCCGAGCACATATTGAATTTCCTGATGATCAAGCTCCAGCATGAGGGGGGAGATCGATTTGCCCGGAATGCCGAAGACATGAGAAACTCCCCAGCTCTTGAAATGATCAACGATTATGGAATAAACCTTCTTCTTCATTCATTGTCTCCTTGGAAAATGGATTGCCTATTGGCTTAGTAACAACTGCTCAATCTCTTCTGCGGGCAGCGGCTTGTAGTAGTAGTAGCCCTGCACCTCGCGGCACTTCAGCCGCTTCAAGTAAGTGAGCTGTTCCTCAGTCTCCACGCCTTCTGCGATAACGTCGATCCCTAAGTTGTATGCCATGGCGATAATGGTAGAGACAATATCGGCGTCAATCGAATCGGTCATAATATCCCGAATAAAGGACTGATCGATCTTGAGCCGGTCAATAGAGAACAGTTTCATGTAATACAGATTGCTGTAGCCCGTACCGAAATCGTCAATGCAGATCGGTATGCCAAGCTTCTTGAATTCACCCAGCACCTCTACAGCGAAATCAACGTCCATCGTCATGGATTCCGTAATTTCAAGCTCCAATAGAGTTGGATCAAGTCCCGTCTCTTTCACGATGTTATGTACGGTCTCGACCAGATTACGTTTGAGAAACTGTCGTGTCGATAAATTCACGGAAATCTTCATAGGCGGAATGCCCTTGGCAATCCATTCCACATTCTGCTGGCAGGCGGTTCTCAGTACCCACTCGCCAATAGGGACAATAAGTCCCGTTTCTTCCGCAATCGGTATAAATTTGCCCGGCGAGACAAGTCCAAGAGTTGGATGATTCCAGCGGATAAGTGCCTCGGTCCCGATAATTCTGCCTGTCTCCACGTCAATCTGCGGCTGGTAATGCAGCAGAAATTCGTTGTTCTGCAGCGCTTTGCGAATGGAGCTCTCCAGCGTCAGCTGCTCAATGCCGATGCTGCTCTTCGCAGCCCGGAAGATCGAATAGTTGTTTTTACCGGTGTCCTTCGCCTGATACATCGCAATGTCGGCATGCTTCATTAATGTCTCCGCGTCTCTGCCGTCCTGTGGATAATACGCGATGCCTATGCTCGCTGTAATGTAGAATTCGTAATCATCCACCACAAACGGAGTTTCGAACGCCTTGATGACGTTTTCCGCAATCTCAATCGCTTCGGTCTGGCTTCTCAGCTCCTTCAGCAAAATCGTAAACTCGTCTCCGCCCATCCGCGAAATAATATGCTTGGAGGATTGAATGCACAGCAGCAGACGTTCAGCTACCAGCTTCAGCAGCAGGTCACCGTTGTTGTGACCCAGATTGTCATTAATTTTCTTGAAGCTATCGAGGTCAAGGAACAGCAAGGCGAACGGATGCTGATCGCCAGCTGAGCCGTCCAGCAGCATATCCAGATGCCGCGCGAAGTAGCGGCGGTTCGGCAGTCCCGTCAAGTCGTCGTGATAAGCGAGATGGTTAATCCGCTTCTCGACCTTGGAGCGCTCCGTAATATCACGGAACTGCGCGAATGCGCCCATAATTCTCTTGTTCTCGTCCAGGATCGGGAAGGCGTCGAACAAGCATACGAGCTTCTCGCCATGATTGCCTTGCTTGATGCTGAGCTCCATATCCTCGTAGACGATCCCCTTGTGAAGCACTTCGCCAATATACTGACTGACCTTCAATTCCGCAATCGACTTATGCAGCACATCCTGCCGTTTCAAATCCGTGATGTACTCCGCGAACCGGTTGTATTCCGTGATGTTGCCGTCCTTGTCCGTAATAATGATCCCATTGCGGGTCGTCTCAATGACAACCTGATTCAGAATATGCAGCCTGCGATTTTGTTTCTTCAGCAGCAGCTCTCTCTCAATAGAGTCGACAACCGTGGAAAGCATGGCCAGCAGAAATGGATTGTGCTGATCATAAGAGGTCATAATCGTAATCGTGCCCAGCAGATTGCTCACATCCGTATATTGGAACGGAACGGAATAACAGGCGCTTCCCTCTAGAAAATGGAAGTAATGATCCCTTCCAATCAGCTGGAATGCTTCTCGATGATCCAGCGCCAGATTAATACTATTCGTACCCGCTTCCTCTTCGTCGAAGATCAAGCCAACGCCAATTCCCGACTGGCTTATGATATTCTTGATCGTCTCGTCCCCCGCCATTTCCAGAACACAGCCCTTCTCGTCCGTAATGAGAATGAGAAGCGGCAGTCCCTTCATGAGCTCCAGCATCTTATGAATGAAGAAATTAATAACGGACAAAATCTCCTCGTATTCCTCACGCTTCGCGCTGAGCTCGGCTTCACTGTAAAACTGGGTAAACGTCGGGACGTCCTCCGGCTTGATTCCTCGTTGCGAGCATCTATCCTTCGACTGCTCAATCCAGACCTCGTTATTCATCGTGATCCTCATTTCTACTTGTCAATCTCTGTGAGTAGGAACTTCTGACTGTGTTCAAAACAAGCTGCTTCGCAAGGCGCATAGCTGACCTGGGCATAGCGGCACAACTGAAAAGTTTGTATTATATCTAGTCTACTCTAGCGCGGAATATCCTTCAACAAAAAAATGCCATTTTTCGATGGTATTAGACGTAAAACATTTTTCCAAGGGGGCAAGTCCCCGTATATTATGATACGATGGAACAATACGAACAATAAGGAATATTGGAGCCCGATGCCAATGGAATCCCGGTTAACCATGTACCTCACCCTGATTGTCACTTCCGGCGTAATCAGTGTTCTGCTCTGTATGTTTGCGGTTTACAAAAGGAAGGATCTCCCGGATGCGCGCAATCTCATCCTGTTAACGGCGCTTCAATCCATATATATTTTTGGATTCGGCTTCGAGCTTGCCAGCGACAGCCTGGCCGAGATCAAGCGCTGGATTATTGTCGAATATCTCGGCATAGCGTTTGCTCCCGTCATAGGCCTGATGCTGGTCCTTCGCTATATGGGCAAGTCTCTCCCCCGCTGGGCAGTTTGGGCTATGTTCACAATTCCCGTCACGACGCTGGCGCTGGTCATCACGAACGACAGCCATCATTTATTTTATAAAGATATCTATTTGCGGGAAAGCTCGCCTACGCCAATGGCCGATGTCGTTGTCGGTCAATGGTACCTTATTCACGGAGCCTTTACATTCGGCTGCCTGCTCGCCGGGGGCATTCTGCTGATCAGGCAATGGCGGAAGACAAATAAGGCTTATCGCAAGCAGCTGCTCACGCTTATATGCGGGCAATTCCTTCCTATGACAGCCTCCTTCATCTATCTAATGGGAGTAACGCCGGACGGTATGGACATTGTTCCCTTCGTGCTGTGCGTCACTTCAGCCATGTACCTATGGGCGCTTATGTCCGCTCAGATGTTAAGAATCTCTCCCATTGCCAAGGAACGCTTATTCGAGAGCATGGGCGAGGGCGTTCTCGTGCTTGATTTGTCAGAGCGGCTGATTGATTACAATGCTGCGGCAGGCCGGATGCTGCCCGCGCTGGGTCCCGGCTTGGTGGGACTGACGCTGGACTCCGTATGGAAGCGTCTGGCAGGCACAGAATTCCCGCTGGAGCGCAGCATTGAAGGCGTTCAGGGCCATCTGCGCTGGAGCTCGGGCGAGCATATGGCGGAATACGAGATTCGCTCCTCGCTCATAACGAGACAGGGCGGAGTCGCGGTGGGCAGCCTGCTAATGCTGATTGATGTGACGGAGCAGCGCATGCTGCAGGAGCAGCTGAAGCAAATGGCCTACTACGATTCCTTGACCGGCCTGCTGAACCGCGCCCGCTTCGTCTCGCAGTCACGGGCCATGCTGGAGGAGCATGCCGTGGATCACGCCTCAGCAGCGGTTATTCTGTTCGACATCGACCACTTCAAACGCTTTAATGACACATACGGCCATGATGTCGGGGACGCTGTGCTCATGCATGTTGCAACCGTCTGCCGAGAAGTCGTTGGGCCCGATTGCTTGCTGGGGAGGTACGGCGGGGAAGAATTTGTGATTGCCATACCGGGGTCCGGTATCCATGACGCTTATGCGCTTGCGAATGAATTAAGGAGTGCGCTGGAGGAGAGGCCGCTTGCAGTGGATGCTGAAAGCTTGACCGTTACTGCAAGCTTTGGTGTTGCGGCAACCTCCGCCGGCGGTGGAGTCAGTCTGGAATGGCTGCTGCGGCAGGCAGACGAGGCGCTGTACGAGGCGAAGCGGCAAGGCAGGAATCGGGTAAGCATGCCGGAGGGGTATTTGCTGGAAAGGGGCTAAATGAGCTGAACCCCGCGTAAAGCACAAAGTCGTCCGACTAATACCAAATGTTGGACTCAACTTCACGTGCAATAAGCTGCCCGTTGTTCACGGGCAGCTTGACCGAGGTTGCATATAGCGTCTGAGTTAATGCGCGTACCTGGCAATAATCTGGTCAAGCACAGCAGCCACATGCTGAGGCCCGCGCTGAACGTCATCTCCGGAGATAGATACGCGGACAAACGATTCGTCCATATCCATTGCTTCGGCGAACATCCCGAACAGGCTTGTCGCCTTGCGGTCAATCTGCAGCAGCAGCTCCAGAGCTGCGCCGTGATTGCGCAAGAATACCAGCTCCAGCTCATCGAGACGGCCGCGGTATGAGCCGGAGTAAGGAATAAATTCGAACTCCTGCACAAATGGCGAATAAGAGTCCCCTAGCTTCGGAGCGTATACGGTTTCCGCCGACTTCATACGGAAGCCCAGCGCTTCAATAGCCTCCAGCACAGCGCTCTGCGCGTAGGTCGGCATGACCTCGATATAATCGTTGTCTGTGGGGTCCATCGCAGCGCGAATATCGGCCGTCGTCTTGATCCAGACCGGCGTGCGGCCGATCGACAGGGGTGTATTTGGCGCCAGCTGGAAAACAAAGCCGATTTCCTTAAGCTCATTCGCCTTCACATCCAGCGGAGGGGACACGCGCACTCTGCCCAGCTCTACGTTCTGCTTCATCTTGGAATCGTTAACTTCCTTGACGTAATAAGTCATGACAGATAGATCGATGCCTTCGATTCGCTGGTTGACGGAACCCCCTTGAATACGAACAGCACCTCGGATTTCTTCTCCAGGACAATAGTTAGGCTTCTCAAGCATGGTGTCTACCTTAGCGGCTCCAATTCCCACACTAGCCATCATACGATTAAAAAATGACATGCCATCTCTCCTTCGATTGATTAAGTATGGATGAAGACATGCCGGAGCGGCTCCGGCACTCTTATCATAACAAACTTTTACGAAGAAGAAGACGAATAGGTAGCAAACCATCCATTTTTCCGCTTATATCAGCCCCGCTTCCAGCTCCTCCAGCTTCTCGCAAATTTCATTGTGCCAGACCATATCCCCTTGCTCATAGGCAAGAAACGCAAGCGATTTCAGAGAATCCAGCTTGCGCACCAGCTCCAGATTAACGGACAGGCAGTGAACAAGCTCCTGCCTCTCCATCAGCGACAATCTTTCGTAGCTCCCTCCCGTCAGCTTAGCCTTCAAGGCCAGCTCAGCCAGACGTCGATGAACCGCGTGAATCGCAACCATACACGCCACCCTTTCCTACTTACCTGATCTTGTATTACTCAGGATTGCCCGTCCGGCGGCGTTCATTCATGAATCTAGTATTTTTTTTGGAAGGATAGCCTGAGAGATCACGAATTGATTACCATCTAACAAAATGATTATCTCCGCTGCGCGAACGTTCGCTGTACGCGTGGTTTGGCAACTTATAACAGGATGATTATTGCCGCACCGAAGTTCATTAGGCTATATCTAGGGATGCAGGAACATATTGGAACGAAAGGAGAGGAAGCACCGGACTCGCCATGCAAGCTATGATGTAAAGCTCGTCGAAGAATCCATTCTAAGGAGGAATTACTAATGGCACCCCGCACAAAATTGAAAGCGCTCGCTTCTATCGTTGCCGCATCATCTATCGCAGGACTTCTCGTCTTCCAGCAAGCTTATGCCGCCAGTCTATTCTCCGATAATTTCAATGATGGCCAGGCCGATGGATGGTCCACGCAAAACGGCTCTTGGTCCGTCGTGACTGACAGCGGCTCGCCCGTCTATTATCAGTCAAGCACCAGTGAAGGGCGCGCCTCGACAGGCAGCTCCTCGTGGACGAACTATAGCGTCGAAGCCCGTGTAAAGGTAGACAACTGGAACGGCTCGAACCGAGTTTACGTGGCCGGCCGTTATCAGGACGGGAACAATTTCTATGCCGCATCCCTCTACAATAGCACCGGCGGTAAGCTGGAGATCCGCAAGAAGGTTGGCGGGTCCAGCACGACGCTCGCCACCAAAGACTACACGTTGTCCACCGGCACCTGGTACACCGTCAAGCTGGAGCTGAACGGCTCTACGCTGAACATGTACGTGAATGGACAGCTGCAGCTTACTGCAAGCGACTCCAGTCTATCCTCGGGCGGCATTGGGCTCGTCGCTTACAAAACCGTCACCAAATTTGATGATGTCTCGGTTTCTGATTCAGCGGGTTCCCCGTCCGCTACGCCGACGCCTACAGCTTCGCCGACGCCTACGACTACGCCTGCGCCGACGCCTGCTCCATCCCCTACACCAGCGCCGACGTCAACGCCTCCCGTAACCGGGGCGATTTATGCCGCTCCGAATGGCTCAGACAGCAATCCCGGCACGCTGAGCAGCCCGACAACGCTGACCGCAGCGCTAACCAGAGTAGCGCCTGGCGGTACCATCTATCTGCGAGGCGGCACTTACTCCTTCTCCAGTCAAGTCACCATCGAGCGGACGAACAATGGATCAAGCAGCGCGAAGAAGCATATTCAGCCTTACGGCTCTGAGAAGCCAATTCTGGACTTCTCCTCTCAGCCGTATAACGCCTCCAATGTGTCGCAGAACGCCCGCGGCATTCAGCTGAACGGCAGCTATTGGGTCATCAAAGGCTTGGAAATCAAGGGAGCCGCAGATAACGGCATCTTCATCGGCGGAAGCTACAACCGGCTCGAGAATCTTGACGTACACCATAATAAGGATACCGGCGTGCAGCTGGGACGATACGCCTCTACGGCTGCCAAGAGTGAATGGCCTAGCCATAATTTGGTGTTGAATACGTATTCCCACGACAACTTCGATCCCGACAATGGAGAAGACGCCGACGGCTTCGCCGCGAAGCTGACCACCGGGGATGGCAACGTCTTCGATGGCTGCATCGCGGCCTATAACACGGACGATGGCTGGGATCTGTATACCAAGACGGACACCGGCGCAATTGGCCCCGTCACAATTCTGAACAGCATTGCGCATCACAACGGCCAGACCTCCTCCGGCAGCACGACAAGCAACAGCGATGGCAACGGCTTCAAGCTGGGCGGCGAGAACATTCCCGTTCATCATATCGTTCAGAACTCCATCGCCTACCAGAACAAGAAGCATGGCTTTACCTTCAACAGCAACCCTGGCTCAATCACAATGACGAACAATACGTCGTACAATAATGGCCAAAGCAACTTCGCGTTCGACAACGGGACCCATCAGTTCAAGAACAATCTTTCCTACAAGGGCGGCTCCAGCGACAAGACCAGCGGAACCGACGTAGCCGGAAGCAATGTCTGGTGGAAGAACAACAAGAGTTCGAATGCTGGCGGCCTGCTGGCTTCGGATGCCGACTTCGTCAGCTTGACGCCATATCTTGTGCGGAACTCGGATGGCTCACCGAATCTGGGCAGCTTCCTGAAGCTGGCCTCCGGCAGCGACTTGATCGGCGCAGGAACGCCCTCGGGGACGGATATTGGAGCAAAGGATATTCCATAGAGGAGCTGTTCATTCTCCTCAGCTCCCATGAGAACAGCCCCTCTGCCAATCATGGCGGAGGGGCATTTATTGTGTCACTCTTGGCTACCACTCGAACGTATCCGGATACGAATTCCCGCTTCACTCACCGTCTGAAATCGATAATCATCGCGTACAAGCACAAATACATGATTAGAAAATATACAAGCAGCGTTATCAAGTGAGTAAGCGCGACTTGTGCCCCTGCATGTTTACCTGAATAACCTCTTGCGGCGACAGTGTTGGCATAGAGCGCAGGCAATGCGCCTATGAATGCCGCAATAAAGCTTGATCCAGCTAGATTTCCACTCGCGCTTACGTTCATGGCCTCCAGCAGCCTTACGACGAATATGACAGACACAAGCAATCCCAGCAAGGAGACTGGAATCGAAATCACATATACCCACCACAGCTTCCTATGCGTGATTATATAATGCTTCCAATCAGCCATAGCTTCACCAACTCTTAGTATATTGTGGATGTGTTCGGATACTTCAGCATGGAATCTCCAATAAATAAATCAATAGCGTGCAGTTTTGAGGTCTCATACCCGAACGCATCATCCGGAGTTAGAGGATAGCCGTACTCATCCCTGGCAGTCCATGGCCCAATATCTTTTCCCAGCCTATGGAATAAGAAGCTGGCTCCCAGGCCGTCGGCATCGGTATCCGCTCGATCATAAGCGGTGTAATCCAGCTCGTGTTCACTCGCATGCCCCGCTTCTCGTGGTAATCCGATAGCCCATCCCCATCCGTATCCCTCGTCAAATCAACGGTCTCCGAGGAGGTCTGTTCGAATATGCCGGACAAATCTGAAGCTGTAGTCGCGTGATAATACTTGCCGCCTGTTGCTTCTGCGATATTTTTCAACAAGCTTACATCAATACTGCTGCCCAGTCCAATTGTAAATATTTTGACGCCTTGATTTAAAATTTAATATTTCTCCTGATAGGATAATAGGAAAATCGACAAAAAGGGTTCCCTGACGTTAACGTTAGGGAACCCCTTTTTTTACACTTTGCTATCGTCGACCACCCATACCCATCCCCATACCGCCGCCTCGGGATGCGGTTAGCTCGGTAATCGTTGCGCCATTGACCGTCACATTGCCGCCGTTTAATCCACCCTCGCCATCAAAGTCAAAAGCAGATGAAGCTTCTACCGTTATGATTCCTCCATTAATATAGAGATTGCCATTGGAATCAAATGCGTCCGTATCACCGCTGCCCACCTCTACATGAATGGTTCCGCCATTCACTTCAATCCCTACAGGCGCATCAACCTTCGCCGACGCGTTAATGCCGTCATCCTTCGCATATAACGTGATTTGACCATCATTGATGGTAATATAGTTAGCTTCAATGCCCTCCTGAGACATCTCAATGTTAATTGTGCCTCCATCTATTCGAACGTAGCTGTTGGCGCGGATTGCATCGTCTACAGCGGATATCTGCAAGGTGCCGCCTTCCATGTAGACATATCCCAGAGAAGCATCCTCTTCATTCTCGCTATGCAAGGCATCCTTGCCTGATTGGATGGTGAGGATTCCATCGTGAATCTTGATCGCATCATTGGCCTCCAAGCCGTCGGCAGCGGCTTCAATGGTATATTCGCCTCCAGTAATTCTCAGATCATCCTTGGAAGCAATACCGTTGCCTGTAGGCGCTATAATAGCCAAGCTCCCCGTTCCGTTCAGCGTCAGATCGGCTCTTGAGAAAATAACGGCATCCAGATTACCTTCTCCATCTGCCGTATAGCTGCCCGTCACCTCCATAGAGCTGCTGCTGTCTGTGGTCGTAACAAATACTTTGTCGGCAGCCTTCACATATATAGCCGGCGCATCTACATTCGTTATCGCGACTCCGTCCAGAACCAGCTGGACTTTGGCATCGTCGGCTGCTTCCACCACAACCGTCACATTGGAGACATCGCCGCCAAGCACATAGACCCCTTCCTCCGTGATCCTCACATCCTGACCGCTTTCCAGTTCAATCGAGGCAGCGTTCGCCAGGTCTGCCGTTTGCACGAGATCTCTTTCGCTAAAATAGTCCGAAACCTCGGAGACGGTCGTCCCCGCAGCAACCTCCGATTCCTCCGAACCGACGATCACTTCCGGTGCCGATCCATCTGCTGCTAAACCCTGGTTTGTCGTTACGGTCACGCGTTCCCCTGACTCAGAGCACCCCGCAGCCGCTAAGGTTATCCATAACGCCATCGTAACGGCACCTGCTGTATGTAATGTTTTGGATTTCATCTGAAACACTCCTTATCATATCGGGTTGTTAGTATGCAGTCATCATAAGGTTTGTTTCTTAAATGAATCTGAACAAGGATTTGAACAAAAAGAAGGAGCCCTCACGGGCTCCCTAAATATTATTCATTGATAAGCTCTGCAGCCTTCAGCAATCGTTGCACCAGAGCTGCCGTCTCTGCGCGAGTGAGCTCCTTCTCCGGCATAAGCTCAAAGCCGCCATTCCCCATTGCCAGCTGATGGCGAACCATAGTCGCAGCTGCCGGCTTTGCCCAAGCTGCAATGGTGTCTCGATCCGCGAACATTGCTAAGTTGGACTCTGGATCCTCTGACGAGGTCCACTCTGTAGACAGACCCGCAAGTTTAAAGGCACGAGTCAGAATAACCATAGCTTCCTGCCGTGTAATCGTTTGATCTGGACGGAAGGTTCCATCCTGATACCCTTCAATTAACCCAAACTCCTGGGCTCTTGCAACGGCCCCTGCATAATGCGCCTCATCCTCTACATCCAGGAAATCGGACATTCCATTCGCCTCTGACAAGCCAAGAGCGCGGATGACAATCGCGGCAAAGTCGGCTCGGGTGATAGCAGTATCTGGGGAATAACGCTCCGCGGATACTCCGTTTATAACAAGTCGGGATGCCAAATCCGTCACAACGGATTGCGCCCAGTGACCCTCCAAGTCCTTGAATGACTTGGGACTATATACAAGCGTATACGTGCTGTTCGTCAAGCTATTAATAACAGCGTACGACTTCCCATCACGACTCGTTACGTAAGTCGGCACATGATACGTAGATCCATCGGCATTCAACACAAGGGCGGTCGTTACTTTACCGGCGTCTGTCCCTTCCGGCAACATAATCTCACGCTCTACATACGCGGTAAATTGCTTGACCTCAACGGTCTTCTCCTGGTAGCTGGCGTAAATCTTGAAGTCTACAGGTGCTGTAAGCACCTGAAAGCCGCCCTTCGCCTCGGCTTCATTCATAAGCAGCACTTTCTCTGCATCGCTCATCTCAATCACAATCTGTACTACCATATCCTCTGCCTGCACGCCTTCACCAAGCAGCTCGTTGAGGCGTTCAACTCCGAGCTCCGAAGCAGGAAGTCTATAATTGGCAATTGGCGTCTGAATATCAAGCAGCGCCTGCTTATTCTCCATCGCTTTCACCGCGGCACCGTTTAAATTCGTGGACACCTTATCGAAGGCGCCCGTAACAGGAATGGTTATCGTAGGCTTGCTCCCTTCCTTCGCTAACTGGGCCGCGAGCTTATCTGTGTCCACATGAACCGACAGGCTGGAGCGTCCGTTGGAATTGTGCCTCTCGACTGATGCAATTTGCTCCTGCGGCTGACCGTTCACGATAATCCGGAAGCCATCCTCCTTCGGAGGTGCAGGCACAGTTGGAGGGAGAATGAGCGCTTCACGTGTAATATTTACCGTATAGGTCATCTCAGTTGCCGAATCCTCTGCTGTCACCTTCACTTTCAGCTCGTTTTGTCCGACAGCCAGCCCAACAGGTGCGCTGGTTTGTCCGCTAACGAGCACAGTGTCTCCGTTTAACGTCATTGTATCGTGCAGGTCTGATGAAGCAGTTGCCGTAACTGTCGTATTCTCTACTGCATAACCTACTGTTGCCGTATAAGCCAGCGTATCTGAATCGAAGGCAGGTGACAGCAACACTCCGAATAACTCCAATGCGCTTAATCTCGCTTCTTCGCTCAGCGGTCTCCACTTGGCGTAAAGCGTAACATTCGTGGAACCTAACGTTATCGAAGCACCCGGCGCATAATCTTGACCGCTTCCATCCGCGGCTGTATTCCAGCCCTCGAACACATAACCACTCTTGTACAAAGCTCCTGTATTGCCAGCTACAGCTACCGCTTGTCCTTGGGTGTAAGCCGTGCCGTCAACAGGGACACTTCCTTCCGTATGGCCGTTGCCATTGTAGCTAAGCGTAACCGTAGGCTCCAGTGTTGTCACTTGCGTCATGGTATAAGCTGTTTTGTTGCCGCTGCCATCCTTCACAAGAACGTTGAAATAATAGCTTGTCCCTTGCGTGAGACCTGTAATAGAACTCGTCGCAATATCCTTGGCTGGTGACCCGATTGGAGTTCCATTAATTTCTATATCGGCAACTGTACCAATATTGGGACTGGCCGATTGGTACACCTGATACTCCAGGTTACACGATACAGTGACGTTATCCGAAGCCTTGCTCCAGCTTAGAACGGCTCCGGAATACGTAATAGAAGATGCAGCCAGGTCACCGCTAGTTAAGACGGGCGCAGTGTCGTCACCACTCCCAAGCGAAGTGCCAATACTGGCAAGCTTCGTAACAGGGGAACCCGGAACCAGCCAGATGCGATTCCCATCGAATATGCCTCCCATATAGCTTGGACTTCCACAAACATTCAGGCTGAAGCTCTGAATTTCTCCATTATCCTTATCAATTTTAATAAGCTTGCCGCCTAGTAGTGGAATATACCAAATCGCTTGGCCGTCGAAAGCTCCGCCGAAATACATGCTTGACGTCTTATCAAAGCCGGCTGGCCAACTATTAAACCCCATCATGGATCCATCCATTGTATCGAGACGAACAATTTGATCCGCTAAATATGGTGTCAGCCAAATATACCTACCATCAAATACGCCGCCTATAATGGAGCTTGTAGCTTTGGCAAAGCCCGCAGGCCAGCTGCTATGCGTCGTCATGGATCCATCTGCTGGGTTAATGCTAACGACTTCCGACGCCGAATAAGGAAGAAGCCAGACTCTCTCTCCGTCATACACGGCGCCAATAAATTTGCTGGAGGAAGAGGAGGAAATGGCGCCAGGCAGATCATAAGCAGTCATAGATCCGTCGGATACATCCACACGCACAACCTTTAATGCACCATAAGGCGAAAGCCACAGGTATGTACCATCGAATGCTCCCCCTGCAAATTGTCCAGAACTTTCTGTAGCTCGGGACCCGGCAGGCCATCCATCGAATGAAGTTATCACGTTAGTATCCTTGTTTATTCTAACCAGCTTATTGCTGGAGTGCGGAATGAACCAAACGTGCTGTCCATCGAACACGCTGCCAACAAAATTACCGCTAACATCGTTAGGCAAGCTTATGCTTTCTGTAGTTCCAGTTGAGGTGTCCACCTTCTGTATAGCCACAACACTGCCGTTAAAGCTGGCCATCCATATATAACGACCATCAAACGTCCCTCCCATAGAGGAAAAACCTGCCGGTAATATATCGTACTCCGTTGTCGACAAATTATCCCCGAGCGGGTTCGGTTCAACCTCTGCGCTGTGGCTCATGCCATCACCGTTCGGAATCGTGCTCCTGTCACCATAGACTGGGGGCATGATCGTTGCTGCAAATAGCATTACAAGCATAAAAACTATAAAACTTTTTTTCACTTGATGTCTCAACATAAGTCCACCTTCCTGCTGCACTAGTATGTATGTCTATAGATATAGTTCTAGTCTACTAGTTGCAACCGTATTGTTCAATTAAAAATAAGCGAGATGAACTACGGATTAATGAGTTCCGATAGAATCAATAATCTCCTCACTATTGCCGAGGTCTCCGCACGTGTAATGCCCGCATTTAGATCCAATCGTCCATTTCTTCCAACAATAATTCCCGTAGAAAGATTGCTCTGGACGGCTGATTCTGCCCAATCCGCAATGGTATTCCCATCCACGAAGGTTAGAAGAAGCTTTAGATATAACTCCTCGCTAAGCGACGACTCCAACTCCGTGATGGTCATCGCTCTCTTCATAATCATCATCGCTTCTTGTCGCGTGATGTTGTTACCCGGTCTGAACGTTCCGTCAGGATACCCTTCTATTAGTCCGTTCTCGATGGCGACGGCCATCTCTCCCTGATACCATGCTTTGTCAGGCACATCGCTAAATTTCGGTACAACCAACTCATGTCTTACGATTCCCAGAGCCCTGACCAAGATAGCGGTGAATTCCGCCCTCGTTATTTCACGCTCTGGCTCGTAGGAGGCTTCGTTAACCCCGTTCACAACAAGTCTAGAGTACATGTCGTTTACGTCCAGCTTGCTCCAATGGTTCTCTACATCTGCGAATTGCTGCGGGTTCCAGATCAGTCCGAAAAGTCCGGTTTCAAAGCTGTTGATGCGAGCATAATAACGTCCATTCTCAATGAATACATACGTTGGTTGATGATGCAGATTCCCTTCCCTGTACAATACGCCTGTCGTAATCTTCATGCCATCCGGAATCGGCAATGTGAACTCCATCTTTCCGCGGCTCGTCACCGGCCTAGTTTGTCCGTCATATACAGCTTCGATCGAGATGTACACCTGATCTCCTACGACATCAACTTCCCTGTGTTCAGCCGCTTTCTTGAACTCGTCCTCTTGGTCTTCATCTGCTTCGACGATTGTAACTTTCATTACAATCTCGCAATGATCCCTTTCTTGCCCGTCAAATAACAGACTTATATCTTCCAAATTCAAGTCAGCGGCATTCAGCTTAATCGTCCAGCTCTCGGTATTCACCTCAATAACTTCATTCAGGTCCTGAAGCTCCTGCACCCTCTTGCAAGTTAATGGGAATTCTTCCTCCGATACCGGTTCAAGTGCCGGCAGGGTGCCAGGACCAGTCGATCCGCCTCCTGTGCTGCCCTCAACCAAGCGAATCAGCTGGAAGCTGCTGAATTTGCTAATTTGGAATGCAGCCGCAGTCGGCACACCAGCATTCGTATATACCATTCGCTGCGGTGTATACACTGCAAATTCTCCGTCACTATGCTCCACATAAATCCTGAGACTATTCAAGAATACGTCTCTTTCTGCTGAGCTTCCAACCGGGATCTGATCGGAGAAATCTGACAAAGGAATAAGAACCTCTGTAATCACCCCATGATAGTTCGACTCGATGACTCTCGGCTTTCCAATCGTCTGAATCTGCTCGTTATCGGCTAAAGTAATCTTAGTAGCGCCAATATTCATTGCGTTACTCTGAATCCTTGCCTGATCTTGTGTTTGGTTCACAGGTGCAACTCTAAAGTACAAATCTGTCCCCATATCCTCGATTGCTTTCACACTTGCTTCATCCAGCTGAATCGAAGCCAGGTCACTTCCAATATGCAGGGATATGTTCCGACCTGCCATCGTTGTTATAGCCGTCGCTGGAATTTCGACAGCAATTTCATCCGCATGCTCAAGCTCATCATCATCATGGGTGATGGTGACAAGACGATTTAACGCATCAGGATCGTTCGGGTCAATCGATGCAACCAAGTCATACATCCCATTATCATCGACTATAATCGTGTCAATCTTGGTCCCGTTAGACATGACTGTCCGCAGAATCTTGATGCTCTGCTCTACTGGAGCCCCGTCTTGTAGCGTTGCCAGCTTAGCATCTCTGACCGTGTCCAATCGAGTGCCGCCGTCCTTGGTAATGCCCAATGCCTTTACGATAATTAAGTATCGCTTTGTAGCGGTCTTATCGTTTCTTGTAAACGTAGCCGTCAAGATGACATGCTTCTCTTCCCGTTGCCGGGTGACGTTTACTTGCGCCTGTTCGCCCTCCAGGTCGACCTCGATCACGGAAGGTGTATTCGATTCCCATGTAATATCCGTATCATATGCACCTTGCTTCAGGAGAAGAAACGCCTCTGTAACCCCTTCCCAGATGTCTCCGTCTACGAATTCGGCCGCATCATCAATCTTCAGCTTCTTGGCCGCTTCGTCAACCGCCTCCTGATCACTCAGCTTGATAACCGTGACCCTAAAGGTCTTCGTTCTTGTGATGAGCGGGTTGTCAGGGTCCCTAAGTGTTGCCGTAAGCTCAACTATTTCGTCAGCTTCATCTGGACCCGGTCGATTCACTCGTCCGCTGTTCGAGATAACGGCTGGCTTGTCCGAAGCCCAAGTCACTTCAGAGCCCGTATGACCAAGCTTCGTCAGGTACAAGTTTTTTGTGACATGGTCCGCTGAATCCCCAGGTGCATATCCAATTTCTACATCATCCTCATCCTGCGGGAGACTGATTCCACTTGTTCCTTTCACTGTGACGAAAAAGTCCTTTTCTCGAAAGAAGCCGTCCTTCGTGACTCGCGCTGTTATTCTTACCACCGTATCCTTAAGGGGACGGTTCACTTTTCCGGTATGACTGATTAGCTCGCTACGGTGACTGGTCCATACGACCTCAGCATCATAAAAACCCTCAGAGATCAGTGTAATATCCTGTGTCACACTTTGCGCCGAATCCTGGTCAGCATAACCAATTCTCAATGTGCCGATGACTTCGTCCAGTTGAGCTTGAACATCGTCTTCCAGAGCTATAACAATAAGATCAAAGGTTGTTGTAACGGCAGCATCACCTTTGCTGATTCTTACAACTAAAGTGACCTGCTGGTCGCCCTCCTCTTTCTGTGGACGTACTACCTTGCCATTCGTGTCAATGACAGCGGCTTGCGAAGTGGTCCAAGTCAAACTGCTGCCGTATTCCCCTTCGCTTGGCAGATTCAAGTCATAGGTAACACTATCCTGTATCACATTCTTCTGCCGGATCATGTCCCATGTCACTTGGTCCGCATCCTCATTGACCGATTGCTCGTCTGTGCCTGCCAATTTCTTGACAATAAGCTCAAAAATCTTGGTTTGTGTGGAAGTACCGTTCACAAGCTCCGCTGTTAAGGTGACCTCCTGATCCCCCTCTTCAAAAGAAGGTCTAACCACGGTACCGTCAAGAGAAATGACGGAATCCTTCGAGGTCGTCCACGTTATATTGCTGCCGTATATTCCTGTAGCTGGGAGCCATACATTCGTTTGAACGGAGGTCTGTAGGACATTCTCTTCCCTTATCGTATCCCAAGTCAGATGCATGGCATCCAGAACAGCTAATGACGCATCATCTGGAACCCGAATATCTACAGGATTGGAGGTTAACGACGACACAGCGTCCATCACATTACCAGCATCAACAGTAACTGAGGCGAATGAAGAAGCTTCGAGCTTCTTGGTTGCCTGTCCTGTGAACTGTAGCTCCAGTTGGGTGTCGCTTATACGCGCCACGTCGAAGCCAAGCCCCTCCGGTAGATTGTTGACCGTCACACCCGAGCTCATGACTTCACCTGCAAATCTGCCATTATGCAGCGTAACCGTCAGTGTCTCTGCTATGGAGCCGTCGCCCGCATTATGGAGCACATCAGGTGAGGCTGTAATAAACGACAGTGGTGAACGGAACATAATCGAAAACGTGTTGGACGGGATGCCCATGATTTCAACTTGTGCCTCTTGAATACTATCAATCCATTCATGACTGCTTGCTTGCCCGTTGATGGAAACCGTCATTTGGGTTGGACTGTTCAGTATAGCCTCCCCCGGTTCCAAGCCTGCTGGCCAATTGACCGCATTAACTGCATCTGTAGCATTGGAATCCCAAGTACCGTCTACAAGCGTTAACACCAATTGGTCAGCGATACTGCCATCATTGGCTTCCGACTCGTATAGGGGGGATTGCACAACCACAAAGGGCTCTATTTCCGGAAAGTCAATTTTGAACGTATTCGTCCTTAAATCCGTCGGGCTTCCAATCAGCCCACCTGCTTGTACCGTTACGTACGCCGTATTCACATCCACCATATCCGCCGTCGCTCCACTAAATCCAATCTGCAGCTCATGGGCAGAGGCTCCTGTCAATGTCGCACTTAGACCATCAGGAAGATGATGGACCACGATGTCATCTATCGAAATATCTGTGGCGAATGTACCGTTCGTAATGGACAATGTAAGCGCCTCATCGAGTTCACCGTTCACATTCCCCGTCACGATCCCTTTATCCAAAGCAAGCAGGGCAGGATCCATAAATGTCACACTGAACGTCTTGGTCGTAAGATCTGCTGAAGACCCTATCAAATTATTTTTACCGACCGTTACAGATAAGTTGTCGACCGATGCTTCCTTGCGATGCTGGGCAGCCGCACCCGTCAACTCCATTTCGATCTCACTGTCACTCAAGCGAGTGGCCGCAAAGCCTAAGCCCGCTGGAAGATTATTGACGCGAATATGATTCATATCCAGCGTCTCGACAAGTGTCGCCCCGGAAATCGCCACTTTCTGTTTACCGGATACCGTACCATCATTCGCTTCCGTCTCCTCGAAAGGCTGCAGACCCCGTTCATCCAATTGGATGTCCGCAATGACTTCTTCAAATACTCGCTCATCCAAGCTCGTATAGTAGGTAAAGACTTCACTCCTCTCACCTGGCTCCAGAGGACCCGCATCCCAACTCATTCCGATCGACACATCGTTAACCCAAGGCAAATTCTTCTGTCGAGGTGTCGTATATACGGCATCAGTATAAGGATTGGTTGTATAGCCGCCAAAGACGGAGCCTCTTGCTGCCGGATCCTCGGAATAATAGAAAATCGGCATCCTTGAGCCGAATACTTGGTATAACCGATCATCATCTAGATGTGATTCCGCTTTGACCACAGCAATGCCGTCTTCGGCTATCGTATGGGTAACCACATTTCTAGTTTCATAAAATCTCATATCGTTTTGGTCTACGGTATTGTCAGGATCAAGCGAGCGTGAATACCTTGTGCTTGTCCAGCTTCGTGGATAATCACTTTGATCCGAAATATTCGTAAGGGTGACATCATTCCGATAAAACTTATCGTCCTCATGGAAGGATATCACTTGCCTCACTTCCATTACAGGATTATCCTTCGTTAAACTTCTATTAATCCAAGTCGAGACGATGGTTGCGCTCAGAATGCCTTTATCCACTTGCGAGGTATTGATTACGGTGGTGGACATCTCCTTGCCTTTGAGGATTGGTCCATTTGTTACAGGCTGCCTGCCGTCCATCAAAGCCATATTGGATCTGAAATCATTACTTCTAATGCCATCCGGGTGAGTCGCATATCCTACTGAAAATCCTTCTTTTGCAGTACCCGGCAAATAGTAGTCTATTGGCATATCAATTCCTTGACAGAAGCCGTCATGATCTGCGCTCATTCCAATATTGCTTCTATGTTGGTTATACGGATAGGTATGCGTGCCATGAAAGTTAGCAGGCTTGGTACCCTCTGTGCCGAAATCCCCCCAATTGCTGATCCCAAGCTCAATATATTTGCCGCCTAGGAAAAGCTCTGTACCACCAAGGCCTCCATATGCAGCTCTGGCGCTTGCATCACAGCCATTTGCATCGGCGTGTGCCGTTATCGGGACAATTGGAAGTACAGACAGCATCATAATGAATGACATCAGCATGGCAATTGGTTTGCGTTTCTTCATCTAACAAACCTCTTTTCTTGTCCTTTTTTTGTGATTGTACGATACACCCCTGATATTTTTCTTACATCGTTCGACAATATAGGCTCCTCCTCGGATCACAATGCAGTAGATGCTCTATATACGATCATTGAGGAGCTTCTGGAGGAAGGGCAATCGACGGATTGGAACAAAGCAACCCGGAGTGGCGGAGATGGGTGATGAAGCATATTTCACTGACCTTTGAGGCTTACGACATGTATCTGTATGAGACGAAACGTTATCGTGATTGGATTGATCTATATATGTATTCAGGCCGATTCCCGGAATTCGAGGCGATGCCGATCCTGGATGAGCTGACGAGCTGGTGGAATCCCGCCGTCGAGAATCAAGCGACCGATCGGGCATTCCGTATCGGGCAAACGAAGGATGTGCAGGTTCATAAGTTTATTACACTGGGAACAATCGAGGAACCAATAGATGAGATGTTGGAGCGCAAGCAGAGCATCACGAATCAAGTCGTGGACAGCGGCGAGCAGTGGATAACGGAGCTTTCGACCGCCGATTTGAAGGAGCTGCTGGCGCTTCGCCAAACTTGGGTAACGGAGACGTAGACAGCTTGGCCAATGGATGGAGGGACATCAGGCAGTGGGAAAGAAAAGACTAGAGAAAGCGAAGGCCAAGGCGGTACGCCATAACGCGTCGAAGCCCATGGGACCGACCGAAAGGACCCTTCCAAGAGAAAGCAAAGAGGAAGCGCAATTCGTGCGGTCTTCCGAGCATCTCATGCACACTGCCCCTGAATGGCAGAGGCTGTACATGAGTATACGAAATACGATGAAGGAAATGAATTAACACAGCCGCATTGAAGATCAGCGCACGCAGCCCCCGCTACACTAGCGGGGGCTGCGCTCTTATGGCATTCATTGCGAGCTAATGATCAGGAAGGCTTGCTCTCGCCCAAATCGCAGGTCGTCTCGACAGTTACGATCAGCTCCTTGAGCAATTCCACCGCACTGTTAAGCGCTAAGGAATAGTGACGCTGAGTCCCTTTTTGCTCGATATCAACCAGCTTGTTATCCCGAAGAATCTTCAGATGGTGAGAGATGGCAGGTCTGGACAGCTTGGAATGCTCCGCAATTTCATTAACAGACAGAGAGTCCTCTTGAGCCAATAACAGAATAATATCCTGCCTTGCAGGGTCGCTTAACGCTTGAAACAATGGTATGCATGATCGAAACGTTTCTACAGCACCCATACGTGATATCCTCCTTGATCTAAGACAGCTATGTCCTTTAGGCTTTGCCCTGAATACTACGAACGATTGAAGTCACCAGCTTGCGCGGCATAAAGCGGATCAGCAGTGTCAGCAGCCTGTACTGAGCCCCTGGTATAACAACCGATTTCCCTTGTAAAAAACCATTATACCCGATGTCGGCCACTTTGCGAACATCCATCGCACCACTCTTGAACAGCTTGGACGTGCCCAAATTCGCCCGGTCGCTAAATCCTGTCTGGGTTGGCCCCGGGCATAGCGCTGTCACCGTTACCCCCGTACCCTTGAGCTCATTCTCAAGAGCTTCTGAGAATGATAATACGTACGCTTTGGTAGCATAATAGACCGCCATCAACGGTCCAGGCTGGAATGCCGCTACCGAAGCTACATTCAGCACACCCCCCGTCCCCTTCCTCACCATAGCTGGGACGAACAGCTTCGTAAGCATGGTAAGTGAACAAACGTTCAGGTCAATCATATTCAGCTCCTGCTCAAGATCTGTTTCCACAAATTCACCGTACAATCCAAAGCCCGCATTGTTGACGAGCACATCAACCTCGATCTCTTGCTCCAGAAGCTCCTTGTGCAAGGCAGCAATCTCGCTCTCTACCCCCAGATCCTTCGTTACAGTCATGCATGAAGCCCTGTACGTATCCTTCAACTCTCTCGCCAGCTGCTGCAGCTTGTCTGAGCTCCGTGCCACAAGCACCAGACGATACCCAGCCTCAGCAAAACGATAAGCGAGCACGTACCCGATCCCTCCAGATGCTCCTGTAATTAATACGGTTTTTTTCATGTCATGCAGCTCCTTGTCGGTTATATCTTTATTGTATCCATTCGTTCGTACGTTTGAATGTTTAATCCCTTAAACATAATAAGCTGCAAAGCAATTTATTGTCAATCCTTCTACAAAGCCACAAAAAAAAAAGTACTTAGCGCCATCATGATGATGTCACTAAGCACCGATTGGAGTGGATTCCGATAAGCTAATACCGTTTGTTGGTCCGCTCATATGCAAGGTCAACTTTGTATCACGGGTAATCATCAATATCAGCTTTTAAAAGTGACATTTACCGTATAGCCAATATTTTTAAAAAATTCCTTCAACACTTTTTCTGCACTTTTCTCTGCAGTATCTAGTAAACCAACAGAGATGGCATCTTGACGAATTTGCTCTTGTGCCTTAGCGGCCAGGGCAAAACCTTCATCCCATTTCACATCTCCACGGAAAATCCCGCCTTTGTCAATGGCTAATATTTGATCCATCTGTAAGGATGGCTCCTGGATAAGCTTGGCATGAGGAAGGGTAATGTCAATTTGTTTTGTTTCTTCATTAATTTCCATGTCCTCAGAAGTGATTCCTTTCAAATCAACACCTGCAATAACCGTTCCAGGTACAACCAATAGGAGCTCTCGCTTTGTTCCTGGAAGATCAATAGGGATGTCTTTTCCGAAAATCTTATTGTCCTCTTCTTGTATAACCGCTTTCATATGAGCCTCAGCGGTTGCCAATGTGGCCAGTTGTTGGACATGTTCAACAAACGTGACTGATTCTTGCTTGAAGGTACTGCCCGCAAATAGCCAAGCGCCTCCTGAAGCAATGATTAATATAACAAGAATGGCCAATATCATCTTCACTCCAGCAGCTTTTAAGAAAAACTTAAATATTCCTTTCGGGGGAGATAAAGATCTTGCGTTATGATCTAAAGCGATGGTTGCAGCGCTTTGCATTTGTCCTTCCTTCAATTCTATTAATAGTCTTTCGAGCTGGGCAATTTTTTCATCTTTTTCGTCTATAGAGTTTCTATTTGTGTCCATTTTTGTCACCTTTCAGCTTCTTAGGATTACGTTCACAAGGCTTGTCATAACTCCTACTTATTCTTCAAATGAAGTGATTCTCCTTCTAAATACAGACCCTACTTTTCGATGAGCTTGCTCACCTCAACCGCGCCTCGTATTATTCGAACTTCGGCGCGGCGCTTAATGTAATCCTAGGCGACAGAAGGACCATTTTTTCAATAAGCTGCAGCAAAAACCCACCCGTTCTGTAACGAATGGGTGGGTTTTGGCATTATGGATATTTTATTGTCTCAATGCCGTTATCGATCGTATACTCGTGATTCCTTGATGCTTCTTCAATATCTTGGTATGCCCATGCATAGTCAGTAACATAAGCTTCGTGCACCTTCTGTTGTTGGCTTTGTTCTAACTGCTGTGCATATTCTAAACAGTTCTCCATGTTGAGAATGGTAAAAGTAGAGAACTTCGTGATTCCAATTTCAAGCCCATGACGTTATCTTGATATGAAACCACCTCCGGCTTACTCAGAACACGTTCGCCATCGCTATGCTCGATGAATATAACGAGATCGGCAAGGAATTCTTCCAGCTCTGCCTTATTCGTTGGCAGTTCTACTTCGCGAAGTGGATTTAATATGATTGAGCCTGAGCGTTGGAAAGTCAGCAGACTAGATGTAGCGTTTGATTTCCCTACACCTTACGAGGATTGTTTCTTATTGCCACCGCCGACTAACCTCAAAATCAGCAGGTATGAAACATACCTTATATTATGGGGCTGTAAATATCCGTCGTATAGGTTCAAGATATCAAGAAAAATTGAATGAAATCATACTTTACACAAAACTATCCGAGCTTTATGTTAAGATTTACTAATGAATTGTATGAGGAGGGGAAATTATATGGAACGAACGGAAGTCTCCTTTGATATTGAGACTATACCGCTAACCATTAGGCAGTATATAAAAGAGGCAACAATTTATGATAGTAGTTGTTCCGATAATGCAAAGACACTTTTTGTATCGGGTGAAGAACGTGCTTTTCTAAAGATAAGCAAAAGAGGTTCGCTTGAACGTGAATACAAAATGACAAATTTTTTACATAAACATAACGTCGCACCGAATGCCATAGTCTATGAATCTGATTTAGATTATGACTATTTATTTACAGAAGCAGTAAGTGGTGAAGATGGAACGGCAGTGCCACACATTGAGAATCCTAGTAAATTAGCAAGTGTGTTTGGCGAATATCTAAAAATGTTGCACTCACTACCTACCGAGGGCTGTCCATATGGCAATAGAACTAATGAATTGTTGAATGAAGCACATATTAAGGGGATAGACCTTAGTATTATGAATGAGTACAACTATTGTGCGATCGACAATGTGATAATACATGGTGATTACTGCTTACCTAATATCATAATGGATTACTTTTCATTCAAAGGTTTTATTGATTTAGGATATGGTGGAGTAGGCGACAGACATTACGATATCTATTGGGGATTATGGACACTAAATTATAACTTGAAGACTGATAAATACAGGAATATATTTTTAGATGCTTATGGAAGAAATGAAATTAACGATGACGGACTGAATTATTTTACAAAACTGATTAAGTTGACGGATTAAAATCATTCATTCAACAAAAAAGAGGGGTTCGCCGCCCCTCTTTGCTATTTCCGCCAATACATCTCCGATTTAATTATCCTTCCGCACTAACAGTGAGCAACACTCAACATGAACCGTATGCGGGAACATATAGTCTTAGGATGTGATCTATTGGAATCCGCGGAAGCCTTGATCTGACGGGCTTTTTGACAATTGGTTTCCGTTCTGTTTAGATGCATTTCTATGGTTTCCGTTGATGTTTTACATCAATTTTACATCAATCAGGCTCAATTAGTACCAGCCCCTCATGTTGGGTGAGTATGTATTTTCTATTCGGACTGATTCCGCTGAATGCTGATGCAATTAGTTTTTATTGTTGGTCAATTTGTATTAGATTAAGTCAGATCATGTATGTCCCTGTTTGTCCTCAAAGTCTGTTTGGAGGCAAAGATCCACAGCCACCAGTTGAAGTTCTCCTTCTTTTCGGTGTGGGCAAAGACCTTCCATCCTGTTTCGTCCACATGCCAATGATCCGCTTTCTGGTTAATCTGAAGCAGACGCTTGTAGAGTGGGGTGAGCAGGTCGTGCAGCGTGTGAAAATTACCAACGTTGTTGCTTTCAGTGACAGGCAATCCCCGCATCCAGAGCATGCCCAGCAAGCGGTGCAGAGGGACTTGGAAGTAATATTTCATCAAGATTACATACTAGAGGATGGCATGGGAAAACTTCCCCTTCGGAATTACTTGGGGGAGGTTTGGGGGGCGGTGATAAACTTAGGTTTAGTGCAATCGCAGGTCCGAACCATTCGTTTGCGATGATATTTCACGCGCACCAGTTGATCTGGATATCGTATTCGTTCGAATCTTCCGACAGACCTGTAATTGCGTAAGGTTTTCCACAGCAGGAACAATGGATCTGTTCTATACCCACAACAGACTCTCACCGCCAAGTTAATCGCCATGCTTGGCGCACCAAAATTTATTAAATCGCTGAATCCTAATAATGACGATTGAGATATTTGACGATATCGTCAAA
Organism: Paenibacillus sp. PL2-23; assembly: GCF_040834005.1. NCBI lineage: Bacteria > Bacillati > Bacillota > Bacilli > Caryophanales > Paenibacillaceae > Paenibacillus > Paenibacillus sp. PL2-23. The sequence continues at coordinate 1,446,791 of NZ_CP162129.1, read as the reverse complement.
CATCTCCATGATATCTCCTTTAGTATCTAACCAACTTCTATTGGCTAACTCTACAAGATGATCAACAGAACCTTCTTCCGCTCCGGATAGAACGATAATATTTCCGATAAAAAAACATCTTCCACTTTCCGTCTTCTTGAATAAGGAAAACCGCAATTGATTCGTATATTTATACCAAATTCTAATCTCGGAAGTCACGAAGAAGTAATCAAAGTTGCTTCTTACGTGCTTAGCGTATTGCAATAACTCTGGATTGACGTAATCCAGATTGTGGTCTTCCCTTGATTTTAGATGATGGATCGCTTTATATAAATCGAAAATGTCACTGACTTCAATAGCCCCGTTAGCTGGACTGTATAATTCCTTTAAGACTTTATCAGGGTCATACTCCTCTATAATATCCAGAATTTGCGAAGGAAGCTGGTTGTCGGAATGATTGATTCGCTGTTCTACCGATACTTTAATTATTATCGATTTTTTGGCTTGAATTTCTTTTAATCTATGCTGAACTTGATCATAGGGATATGCCCAGTAGAAGCAGTGATTCTTCTCATCTACGACGATTAATAATACCGGTCGCCTTGTGATCAACCAATAATTGATTGTCGTAACTTTGATTTTTACCGATAGCGTTCCATTCTTGTGTTGAGTCTTGTCAATGCCCTTGCATTGAACGAAGTAATAATTCCCGTTAGGTTGCTCATCATCGGTTATTTGTTCGCAGATGAAATCAATCCCTTGGTCGTTCTGATTCGGTACTTTGATCACATTATCGAACTTGCCAAGATAGCTCGATAGATAGTCCTCTGAGGCATTCCCTACCTTTCTCGTTCGCGTAAACTTTGGCAGCTTGATTTTCAATTCGGTTGGCATGACGACCCTTCCTTCCTCGCACCTCGCTCCATTATAGACAAGATTATTACACGTAGATGTAGAATTATGTCGAACATATAATGAAAAAGAGGGAAAAGCCTAAGTTGTACGGTAGGCACGACGAGCGTGAAGAAAGATATCCGCTAAAATTCAAAGGAATACCAACCCCCGGTACTAACATTCCGTTTGTCTTTATCTATACGGAAAAACCCCCAGGTTAACCACCCGCTCGCTCTATCTTTTCTGAATCCATGTAGGATGTCTCAATTATCACGGTTGGGATTCCTACATCCTCATTCGATTCGAAGAGATGGTTTCCCCCCTCACCTAATTCGATTTGATTCCATTTTTCGGCACCAAATACATCCGACAGGAAAGAATGATGTCTTGTCCCAGGATTCGAAGTTAGACACGCAAACAGACCGGACATGCCACTCAAGTTAGATCCATGTACTCTAGGCTTGGAGTGAACCCCGATGTTCTTGCGTTTGAAGTTTTTACCTATCGACTGTTCCATAAGCATCCAGATCAATCGGGACCAATCCAATCTCCGCGTAGAGGCTTTTCTTCCCAGAAACTCTTTCCCTTCATCAAAGCACAAAACTTTATATATTGCCCGAGACAGACTTTGTCCCGGAATCAGAGTATCATCGGCCTCCGAAATCGAATAAACACAGGAATAAGGTCCCATGAAATGATCGTCATCAACCAGCAGGTACTGTGCGCCCCTGTGTGCCTGTTTTGGCTTAACATCGAGAGTAACGCCGGGTATCGATGGCCTTACAAATTGAAACGTCGGCCAATGTTGATAAAGCAACAATTGATGATCGTTTGTGTTCAGTTCCACCGTAAGGTCGTTCATCATTTTTGCCTGAAGCAGCAATGCCGTACGTTTGCTCTTTCCTTTCCTGGGGTGGTGCACATGCACGATAAGTAAATCCCCTATTTCCGGATTGGTCGTGGACAAGCTATGATGAACAATTGGCCGCGAGTGGCAAAACACCGATACCACGGAAGTGGCGACGCCGAAAGGCGCCAGGATACGCTTCCAGTCCGCCGCCATTCTGGGGATTCCATATGCAGCCAGATTTGCGATAAAATCCGGCTCATGCGGCGTTGCCGCGGAGTGACGAGCCTTACTGTGAGAGTCTGCGAACGCCTGCAAAGTCGAACGATAAAGTGCTCTCTTATTAGCGTCTATGATGTGTAAATAGGTATGAAAATCAGACACTGTAATCCTCCTGTTAGCTTAAGCCTGAATAGCACCAAATTCACCAGTAACCGACATCTTTCCTCCCGTTCTTGTTAGACGACGATTATGGTATTAAGCCAAGGTAAACCATCTCCAGATAACGTAGGTCTCTAATACTCAATTAAGAATTCCTAAAATAGTAAAGAGGATTATTGGAGAACTCACGAAAACCTTTTTTTCTGTATAAAACTTCACTTCTAAAAAATCTTTTAAACCGCTCTTCCTCTTCCCTTCTAACCTTTACACTTTTTCCAGGATGGTGGTTCATGACACTTATTTTCAGGCTCCCATTTCTATTAGTTTCTATCCGTTTCAATAAATACTTTAAATGCATATCTGAGTCGGGGAACGAATATCCGCAAAATATAATATGATCTATTTCACGTAGTTCTTTTTCAATGTTATACCAAATGGTATTAAGGAAAACATTGCTCATATTCTTAAAATATGTAGGCGGAACAATTATTGGGCTAACTATGGAGTTGCAATAACTACATGTGGCATTTTCAACATTACTAATTAATCGTAAAATCCCTTTCTCCCTAGGGGTTAATTTTAAATTATTACAAGTTGTGCAATAAAGCCAATTAAGAGAACCATGCATCTTATAAAGCTTAACAGCATTATTGTCAGGTGGTGCCCAGTCCCCTTGGTTTTTGTAGTTTGTAAAATCTAAACCGTAATCTATCGTTATGTCAGGATAATGACTTGCTATAGCATTATCAATTAAAATATCATAATTAGTACTAACGAAAACAGTATCCTTTATTTGCGACTTTAATTTAAGTTTATTAATAAGTTCATTGTGATATCCATTGTATGTCTCTAAATTATCGTGTATTGATTTCGCCATTAGTAAAACCAGATATTGGTGAATTATTCTGATTTTATCCTTTTTGTGGGTAATTGTGTCTAAGTTATATCCTCTAAATGATTCTTTTCTCTTCTCTGCCATATCAAGAATCCCTAAAGCCTCTTCAAATGTTGGAAAAGTAACGTCCCTGGGGTTAACGAAACGTAGATCTACACCAAAAAAATATCTGAAGAAATCACCTAACTCGTGGTTCATTTCGGAGTTGTTGTTATTACTGGCAAAGGAAGTTGCTTCGAAATAATCTCGGAATAGATTTGATTGTATTGGCGCACCTTCAGCAGCTGAAGCACCAGCCCCCAAAAAAACTGCGGTTTTCAACGTTATTCACCTCAAGTTTTACTTAGATTCATACTAAAGATTTGAAAGTTCGTCCCACAAAAAACCTTTAGACTGAAGGAACTTTTCTATTCCCTTATGTTGCTTAATCTCTTCCAATAAACTTTTCTTCTCTTTCTTGCTTAGGCATTTAGAATAATACCTCCAAATTTGCTTTCCATGCTGAATTTCATTCTTACTGTCAAATCCTATCCACTTGCCTGTCATCTCATTGCCATAGACATCAAGTGTTGTCTGAAATGCCCCGGAATGCTTGTCCCTCTCTATTCTGCTGTACCAAATACCTGTAATGTAATTATTATCCTGAATTATTCCCTCAACATAGTAGCGACCATAGTCATCATTTAAAGTATCCCCAACAAACCTTCCCTTTCCAATTTGTCTTATCTCAATTAAAAGTATATCTTTTACATCATTCCCCTTTGATTTATATGGTGTTACTGCTGATCCATACTGTCCAGAAAATGATCGCGTTAGTTATCCAAGGTCTGATCGTAATCATGTCCATAGAGATTCAATGAATGGGAAAGCCAAGAAGTTTCGGCTTTCCCATTTCTGTTAAACGAATCGAATATGGTAAACTTCTTTATTCCTCAAGTTAAATCGCGTTTCTCTCATGATCACGTACCAATATCGGTCAAGCTCGAGTCGACAGGGAATGCCACGATCTCCAATGCGAATTTCAAAACATTCACCGCAATAAACAGGATAAGCTTTCTCTCCTAGCAGGACAAACCAACTATTCGCGTCCCGATCGTAGGTCATCTGGTTCCAAGGCTCGTTCATGACAATTCACCCTGAATCACGTGCTTCACCATATGATCGTCAATGATGCGGCGCTTGATCTGGGCTCCGTAGATGAGGCAATGAGTGCTCAACTTGTTGATGAGTCTGGCCGATCCGCCCGAGAATCGGTAAACTTCATTTACCGCCTCATCAGAGAATATCTCATGATTGGTGCCGGCATACGCTAACTGACGCTTCAGATATTCACCGACTTGGGAACGGTCGAAATAGGGCAGCTTGCACTGCAAGTCAATCCGCTGACGAATCGCTGTGTAGGATTGAAGACGAAGCTTTTCCCATAGCTCGTTCTGCCCGACTAGAATTAGCGCCATGGGGCTTTGCGCATCCATCTTGAAGTTGAGGAGAAAGCGCACTTCCTCCAGCATCTCCCGATCGAGCAGATGGGCTTCATCTACGACGACAACCGGTTCCAGTCGATGAATGCCGCGCATGAGTTCCACTTCGCGATGCAACTGACGCTTCGCATCGCCTCGGTAGAACTTCGACTCGCATCCGAGTTGTTCGAGCAACCCTTTGTAGAAGTGGCGCGGCGTTAGCTTGGAGTCCGACAGGTACAACAGCTTATACTTCGCTGCATCCAGCATGGCGGCAAAGCGGCGGACTGTTGTTGTCTTGCCCGTCCCGCAGTCGCCGCTAATGACGGCGAATAATTGGCGCTCAGCAGCGTATTGCAACCGGTCCAGCATCTCTTCCATAGCACTCGCCGGATAAAGCTCTGTCACGGGAATATCCCGAGCAAATGGTGTACGGGTCATGTCGTAGAAGGATTCAAACATCCTTGCCAGCCTCCTTCCTCAGCATGCGGTAGGAGACGGCCGGCGTTTGGGTTTGTGCGCGCTCGTCATGCTTCCGCTCGGCACCTCGGAGCAAGCGGGATTCCGTTGCTGACTGCTTCTGCAAATGCTCTGGAAGGGCCGGCCGCTTGCCAGCCCTTTCTCCAATGATGAGCTCCCGTGCTTGCCAAGGCGTACATCCCTCGTATTCGATCGTCACTTCTGTGATATCTGCCGGGTCATAGACGACTTGAACCGTTTGCCCAATGAACAACAGCCCAACTTCATACTTCTTGCCTTGAAAGCTGATACAGCCGGCCTTATCCACTTTCCGCTGTTCCGCGTGGAGGAAGCTGGCCGCGAGGTGCTCGGAATTTACGAACTGAAGCGCTGCCGGATCGCTCCGAAACGCAGCTTCGGGTGTTTGTTTGTTCGCCAGCGCGGCATGGGGTTTATTCTGGTAGCACTCCGAAAGCCATACTTGGAACCAGTCGTTAAGCTCGGTGAGTGTCTTAACGTTCTCAAGCGCGACCTCGTCCAGAAAGCTCTGCACAGCGCCGTTTAGACGCTCAACCTTGCCTTTACTTTCCGGAGAGTAGGGCTTGGCAAAGAGCAAGCGAATACCGAGTTTCGCGCACGTCCGGTTCATCCAAGTCGTGCGGTATTGCTTGCCGTTGTCGAAGTACACGGCCTCTGGGACACCGTATTTCTCGATCGCTCTTCGGAAACTGTCCTCGACGATGGCTTGCTCCATCGACGCGTAGAAGGCTCCATGCAGCACATACCGCGTCGCGTCATCCACGAATAACACCAGATAGACTTGTTTCTTCGAACCGCCAGGACCAATGGGAAGGTACGGCCCATACTTGATGTCACTCTGCCATAAGCGATTGCGGGACTGCTTCTGAAAGCGCCGCGCGGCCGTACCGCCACCGGCATACATCCGCATCTGCCTTGAACTGTAACCGCGCCTGGTTAATCTCGCCTGCAGGGTGCTGCGTTTAATTATTCCAGGTGCGATCTTCTCCTCCCATTCGAGGATCTGGATAATTTGGCGCACACTCCGCTTCGGCACCTCCCGCCGAAGCAGGATCGCTTCTTCCAGCACCTCAGTTGGTATGGTGTCTGGCAGCGGCTTCCGGCCTTTGGGTTTCGGCTTGAGTCCGTCGAACCCATCCTTGCGATATTCGGCCAAGTACCGGCGCAGCGTCCTCTCTGATAAGCCGGACTGCGCACAAATGGCCGACTTTAACTGAGCCGCCTTCGCCGCATCCAGACCGGATGCTAGGAGCGGCGACAGCAGTTGAAAGCGTTCCGCCGCAACCTTGTCCGATTTCTTTTGTCTGTTCATCCTCATGCCTCCATTTACTAGGGTTAGCATGAGTCTAAAACAAGCTTCAGCGGACAGACAGGCAGAACGGGTCTGTAACCCAAAGATTTAAATTGGCGATGGGGCGGACAGTTCTTCTTAGCCACCCGGCTGCGTCACCGACATACCGTCCTAAAGCGTGGAGTGCGGACTGCGGAGCAACGGACGCTTGCTGCACAGGGAGCTGGAACTGGATGCTAATCGCCTGAAGCGCTGCTGCTGCATACGCCGCCCATACCCGAAACCAAGCCAGCCATCTAGAAAGGGTGGATTCGTCTGCGGCTACTACTAAAGCATCTGGCTCTACTAAGGCATTTTCGATGCTTTCAGCGTCATACCGCTTGTAGGGGACAAGCAGATCTGGCAGCTCATGATGAATTCTTGCGCATGACCTACAGTACAACCTCCGAATGATGAGCTTCGCTCGTTCTCCGCTACTTCTGTACCACACCCGCCCCCGACTGCCCGCTACCTCTAACCAGCAGCCGCAGCAGGGACAGGGAACCAATTCCGCACTCCTAACAAAAAACGCCGGTCGCAGACTCCTTCTCAACCAGCGTGAAATCTGATACAATGACCATATTCTTGGGGTGACGCTTCCGGTTATGCTGCTCGTAACAGCATGACGATTACGGAAGCGTTTCTTCTTTCTTTAGACTGATAGTATGGTCACTATATCGGTCTAATTTCGGACATTTATGAACGTCAACTTCCGGCTATTAATGGACGGCAGAAACAATATGGATATGCCACTACCCAAACCCCACGAATGGATTGAAATCTTTTTATTATTGGAAGGTTATCCAATCTAGACAATAACCAAAGATGTACCCTGTCGTTAAAAAAGGGAATTAACAAAGACCCTAGAAAACCTAAAAGCGTAAATAATAATCTAAACATGATTTCCACTTAATTTAACCCCCTTCAAAAAAAGGTATTAAAAAAAGACTTATTCATTACATTTTCATAGACCTTCTTATCCATTCACTAAAAGCTCTTTACATGCTATAACAACAAGTAAAATTATCTGCAGAGTAAGTATCCCTATTCCGAACACACCATGACGCTTGCGCTTGTCCTCCATATCCCCTATAGCTTTCAGCATAGTGTCTTGGCCAGTCATGATTTGCTTCTCGAGCTCTTTTGCAACGGCATCAACGCGGGCAGTTTGCTCAATCCGGATGGCGTCTAGCAGAACTTGAAGCTCGGTTTGGCTTCGAACGGATTCGCTGTTCAGATTCTCAGCCGTTGTACTGATCGCTGCCGCAACTTGGCTGAAGCTCTCGTTGATTACTTCTGAGGCGCCGCGCATCACATCCGTATGATGCTCCATCACAGTTTGGATAAGCTTCCCGTTAAGATCACTCACTTCCCCAGCGGCCTCATTCACCACCTGTTCGAGCCGTTCTCTAAGCTCGTTCTCCATGCTGTCCAGTCTGCCTGCAAGCCCTTCGCACAGCTCATCTACAGTGTCCTTCACTTCCACGATAACACCGAGCGGCTTCAACTGATCCGGCAACCCTTCCGCCATCTTCTTCAACTCGTTCTGAAGCCAGAGGAGCCGGCTGCCTTGTATGTCCAGCTTTTCAGCCAATTCCTTCTTTACACTGCTGTTCTGTTCAGTGAGAGTATCTATACCCACCTGCAGCTTCTCTACAAATAGTTCATCCATCAACTGCTTCAGTTCTTCCTTGGCCTGTTCGGCAATTTTGCTGCCAGATTGTTTTTTTTGCAAGCTCTTGTTCATACTTCCTCCGTTAATTTCCGGTACTCGTTTTGTAAGTTCTGAAGGTTCATAAAATATAGCCACTTATGGGCACTGCAAGTCTCATTCGAGTTGATTCGTGCAACAGCACCGGCATAAGCCTCCTCGAAACATTGGTCGACGTAACGCTGAAAGCTTAGAGCCGTTTCCCTATCTCTTTCCGCTTGCTTCCGAAACGACTTAAATTTTGCTAAATGCATTTCTGACTGACCTTTCACGACAGCCAGCTCGGCTTGTTGGTCGGCCTGTCTACCAAATGTAACCTTCCGCTTCTGAAGCAGCTTTCGCTGCTCCCCTTGCAGTGTATGATGTAGGTTCTGCCAATCTTTACGAATAACATTATGGACAATCCCGACCCCAACTGTATGTAGTTCACTAATTAGCTCATTCAATTTATTCAAGTCCCGGTTCCAATTGGATGAAAACCAGGTCAAGTAGAAATCAAATGTATAGCTATTTAGATGTACCAGAAAGCTTCTTATCGTATCTTCCAGATCTCCTGCTTTCAACCGTTTCAGGGCAGACCTTGCCGGAATCGGACAATCAGGGTGCAAGGACAGCAAGTCCTCCACCCTGCGTTCGTAACGCTCCAAGATTTGGTCCGCATAAGCTACCATCTGATCGATACGATCATGTATTGCTCTACGCAGCCGTTTGATGGATTTTTCCCCATCTTTGCAGCTAGGCAGAATAGGGATGGCAGGCTTTAGCTCCATGTACTCAAGCGCCGCGATCAACTGCTCCAGATCCGTCGATTGGGCATCGATCCTTCCGAGATATCCGTCCAATTCTTCCAAATGTTCTTTCATTTCGCACATGCGATTATCCAGCATGATCCGGCCTTGCTCAAACCATGCTTCTTTTTCCCGGAGCTTCTCCTCCACCGACCTGTATAGTCTGTAGTTTATACGGACCTGACTGTATTCGTTCGCCGATTCATTGATATCGTTCCGCAGTTGATCTAACAGGTGTTCCATAAGCCGGTCATACTGTTCAAACCAAGAGAGTCTCTTCAGCCTCATCTGATCCCAGGAGTTCCCGTACTCAAGAGGATATACCATGATCTCATTCATCGGGAAGCGCTCAACAGTTCTACCAAATTCCTCGTAGAAGTGTTTGTGGAACGCCTCCGGGGGCACCTCTTGGATCATTTCCCGTATCGAATTGGCGGATACCGAATGAGTCAGCACAATGCGGAACTTATCGGGTACAAATCTCCACTCATCGATGGACTCAATGCCAAAATGCTGAAACGAAGCCAATTGTTTCGCCTGGTTAACCAACAAAATCAAATTGGCCTGTGGCAAATAATGATGGATCACCCTAAGTACATGGTCTTGTTCCTCTGGTGTCGAACTGTAAATTCCGGGCAGATCTATCATTCGGACATAGATATCCGATCGCTGATTATGAATGAAATATCGCTGCGGAATAAGTATTTCTACCGGTTGAACCGAATAAGTGGCACTCGCCTCCACCTCCCCGCGGAGTAAATGTAGCCATTTCGAAACCTCCTGCTCATTGCGGAAAGGCATCCAGTCACAACCTGTAGAACCTTTCACGTAATAGTGTTGATCTGGAGAAGCCGCGTACATCATCGAAGTTACTGTTGATGACCGCCCTTCCTCCCTGCCGCCTCTCAGAGCATGATTGACTTTAGCCATATGCTCCGGGGCAACCCCGATCAACCGCAAGATCAGGGTTGTCTTTCCAACCTGAGACGGGCCGAATACGGCAACAAATATATCCTTTTGCCGATTCTTCGCGTACAGCTCTTTGACTCGTTCATCCTGGAAGGAAGCAACAAAACGCCTCTGTGCCTCATACGCCCAGTCCAACTTAGCCTCCGACAGCTCAGACCAAAAATCCAAGAGAGTCATGGATACTCCTCTGCAGATCAATTTGATAGTTTTGGATGTCTCTTAGAGTATATCTCAGCCTCTCCCAGCGAATGAAAGACTCATTCTTATGGAGGCGGACCCGAAGGCGGTTTTCCATCCGTTTCTTGGCTTCAGCCATTAAGTCGTCGAAGTGGTCCATCACGGCTTGTTGATAAGCTTCCTTAAACTGCCGGATCAGGGTGATTGCCGCATCCTCATCCTGAAAATCCTGCTTGGCGATCTGACGACAAACACTCGCCGCAACGAATCCAAGCGATATGAGGCCGCATAACGAAACGGCAACCGACATACTGGCTGTAGTCGTGGGGACTCCGAGCGCTTTAAGAAGAGCCGGAACCGTATTAATCGTACCATCAACAGCGTCCATACCGAACACCAAAGCCGCCCCGCGGACAATGGAACCGGGAGGGAACTTCACCTTCTCCAATTGTTCTGCCAATTCTCCGGACGGACGTTCCACTAGCATCTGACCATTGTGGTTCTTAACCACCATCTGAGACAACACAAGGGACTCCGCCAATCTCTCCATAGCAATAATGGGGATCAGCTTGACGCTTTCCTCCATAAGCTCACGGGAGTTCTCTCCATTTACAGGCTCATCGGAAAAGAATCCGTTCAGATTATCGATAATGTCCTGTCTCACTACCATTTCAGCCGTGCTCTCTTGCTTGCCGGTCGCTTCCCGCTCCTCTTTCGAGGCAAGCAACCGGTTCGCTCTAGCCTGTTTTACCGAGAAATCCCTTAAATAATCGCTGATCAGCACATGGAACCGTCGGGCGCATTTCAACCCGATGTAGAACCGCTCTCCGCTTTCCTTATCCTCCGCCAGAGAAGAGGGATTGTCGTTATTCAGCTCCACTCGCGGCTTCTCCCATGCACCCTGCACGTGTCTGGTGAACTCCAAGTGGCCCTGATAAGATTTTCCCAAAATAAACTCCTTGACCTTGGTTAAACCTCCCTTACTTGCAATCATATCTTGAATTTCGTGTACTGCCGTGCTTTGGTGGGAGGAAAGGAGTTGATTCAGGGCGCGTTCCACGGAGATGCGAAAGGATCTGACAGCTTGATCATAAAATTGCAGATGCTTCCGGTAATCCTGCTCCTCCTCCGCTTCATTTCGCATATCGTATCGGTCGAGCTCCGTTTGCAGCCTGGCGAGAACTGCGGTGAATGATGTCATCAAGCGATCTATATGATTCACTTGATTTCTACGGAACTCTCTCGGGATCGCAGCATATTTGCGGACGGCATCCATAAGCTCCCCGATCCAGGTTTTTCCAAACTCCTCACCAGTACCCTTCAGCACAACCCGGTCGGATTCGTGTTCCGGTATACCGAAATGCTTCAGCACGAGCCCCTTTAACTGTGCATTGTCCTCCGGACTACGTTCATCCGAAGAAGAGAGGGCAAATATCGGCTTGGCCGCCTTGAAGTCCTTGACGACGCTGTCCAGCAGCGTCCGGTTTTGTCCCTGCGCCAGCTTAGCCCGGTCAAAGACCATTATGCAGGTTGCCGCAAGCGTAAGGGCGTGGCGGACGAAGTCCTGCCATTCTTGATCCCGCCCCTCCAGATCCTCAATACCCGGCAGAAGAGCGAAGCATTGGTCCGGGCTATAGAAATATCGATACGGAACCTTCAACTCTAGCCACATATCGTGCTCGCCTGGCTGTCTCGAGATCTCCATAAACTGCGAGCTAGGAATAGGGATCTCCCTCAGTTCAAAGTCATAGCTACCTTCTACAGGCTCTGCCCGCCGTACATAGGTGTGTATCTCTTCAACCGAGTGCTCAGTGACTAAGATTGGCAGCTTTTCTCCACGCCCGATATTCTCTGGGATATAACCGGAAGGAATATCGTAAAGTTGCTTGAGCAAGGTTGTTTTGCCGACCCCTTGCATACCTGCAATGGCGATAATATATTTATCGTGAAAAAGCTCTGCTATGGCGGTCTGACGGTAATATGTTAACAAATCAGATAGAATACCACTTCTTCCTGTTTCACTTTGAATCACTGTCGATGCTGAGAGCAAGGCGCGTATCCGCCTATTCAGTCCCCGCAGTCCGGTCTCGGGTGTAAATCCGATATTCTCCACAACTGTCAATTCATCCATTCCCTTCATTATGGCATTCATCCAGCCATTCTTGTATCTACATTGATGTCTTGTGAAAGTCGCAATTAACTACCTGTAATATCACCATAGAAATTTAATCTGCTATAGTACGGAAGGATCTTGATCAGTCAGGCATTTTACCAATTACCGTGATACAGCAATTTTTAGTCAACATCAATATCGGGATTAGAGCTCTTGGCACTACCTACTATCCCTCTAACGAATTCATCCAATGTACTATCTTTATCCAACGTGCTATTTTCTTCAGTGACGACTTTCGCACTATTATTTTTCCAGTTGGATATTACTTCTGGATCATCACTTTTCGGAGTAGGGTTGGCATCAAATAGCTTAATCACATCGGAATATCCAAAAGCTTCACCAATCACAATTGCATACTGCTTTTCTAATCCCGGAATAATACTCAAGAGATTTTGATTATTTGTACTTAATATTTTATTAATAACATCGAAATCTTTCTTATTTGTAATCCTATGTACTATAAAGGAATTACATTGTGATACTACTGTTTGTGACAATTCAGACGGTCTTTGACTAGAAATAATTAAACTTATACCAAATTTACGTCCTTCTCTTGCCAGTCGCTCTATGTAATAATTACCTAGTTTGTATTCTTCAGCATCATCCTCATTAATATATCGATGTGCTTCTTCGAAAAGGATAAGAACATGATTCTTATGTTCTTTATCTCTGTTCTTGGTTGACCACTCATAAATAAGCTTACTGAATAAAAACATAACAATATCTAACTCATCTTTATTAAAGTCGGCTTGAATTAAAATAACCTCGTCTTCACTTTGCAATATTTCTTCAACTGTATTTTGATCAGTTTCTATTATTGTAATTAAATCTTCATCTTCAATTAGCCGTTCTATTCTGTTAATCATGGTTGCATTCCATCCGTACCATTGCGAAAAACTAAAGGTCTTATTTCTCTCATTATCCGCCCCTTTTTCCGCTTGAGCCATTAAGTATTTCCTTATTTCGGTGGGAACATCAGATAAGTTAAACTTTTTGACATCCTTATTTTTTTCTCTTAACTGCTTAATGGATGCCTTAAGAACAGGAGCTTGTACGCCTTGACTCGCACCCAAAAACTTATAATATTCTGAGAAATTGAGGTGATAATGGGGCAATTTAAGTTCTTGCTTAGTGATAATCTTTACTTTGAATTCTTCGCTCGCAAAAGCCCGATCATATTCACTATTAGAATCGAAAATAATAATTTTGGGATTTATCTCACTTTTAGAACCATCGGAGTTATTATAAATTCTGCGTTTAATCCCTTGAATAACTGAAGCAAGTGTGCACGTCTTACCTGTGCCGGTGTTACCAAATACCCCCAGATGTTTCCCGAATAAAATGTCTGGATTAGCTGAAATATAAATATTTGGGTCATTAAAACTTCTACCCACCTCTATTCTCCACTTTGAACCAATATCCAAAACCGATTTTTGTATTCTTTCATTCACAGCATAAACTTCACTACCGATAATAGGAAAATGGTTTATTCCAGAATCGAATTTTTTTAAATAATCATCGTGTATACCTATCAAATCAGCTTCTATTAAAAAGCGGTCCGATGCATTAATCCTGAATCCGTGATACAAAGTTTATAAAAACCGAGATATTTAAAGGAAAATGCATCTCTGAAGTCGAAAATTAAAGATAATCGCTTATTATCTACTTTCACCAACGAGGTGCTGAATATGAAGATCCAATTCACCCAATCTAAGGAAATCCTCTTAACAACGCATGCAGGCTTGGCTGCGGTCGGTGCGCTGCTTTCCCATACACAGTTGTCTCAGCGTCTTAATCGCTCAGCCGTTAAAGGAATGGAGAATCCGATCCACGGGAACGGCGAAGTCATGAAAAGCTATCTTGGTCTGCTCTGCCAAGGTAAAAGCGATTTCGACCACATCGAGCCTTTTCGCAAAGATACGGTGTTTCAAACATGCCTGGGTATTCGCAAAGTGCCTTCAAGCCCTACGCTCCGTCAGCGACTGGATGCCGCTGCACAAACAATAGATGCCAATTGGAATGACATTCTGTTGCAGGAATCTGCCGACCTCATCCGAAACCTCAATGCCCCGGTAACTGGACTTGACGCAGGCGAGCATACGGTCATACCGCTGGACATTGACGTTTCGCCGTTCGATAACTCCGGCACGAAAAAAGAAGGTGTCTCCCTCACGTACAAAGGAACATTTGGATATGCCCCCATCTTTGCCTATTTGGGCCGAGAAGGGTATGGCGTAAATCTTCAATTGCGTGAAGGTAGTACACACAGCCAGAAAGATGGTGCTGATTTCCTTCGGGAAACGATTCATTACGCTCGTCGCATTACAAGTGATCGTCTACTCGTCCGTATGGATTCTGCTCACGATAGTCTTGAAAACTTGCAAGTTTGCCACGCGGAGAAAGATGTTGACTACATCATTAAAGTCAATCTTCGCGGCGCTTCCAAAGAAAGCTGGCTGCGAGTAGCCGAAGACAAAGGGATATCTTGTGAGCAACGCCCTGGGAAGACCACCTACATCGGCGCGATTACATTTCCACAGAAAGACTTCGATTGTAACCTGCGTCAAGTGTTCCAAGTCATCGTGCGTACGATCGATCGGGATGGGCAGGTGCTCATGTTTCCAGATGTGGAAGTGAACGTTTACTGGACATCTCTGACTTGCTCGCCATGGCGTGTCATTGAGCTTTATCGCGATCATGGCACAAGCGAGCAATTTCATAGTGAGCTTAAGACCGATCTAGATTTGGAGCGATTGCCGGCAGGCAAGTTCGATACGAATGAGCTAGTCCTGCACGCTGGCGTATTCGCCTATAACCTGCTTCGCATCATGGGACAAGAAAGCTTACGTCAAGATGATGCACCGATTCGTGGAGGCGTCGGGCGCCGTCGTATCCGAACTGTCATTCAGAACATCATCTACATCGCAGCTAGAGTCAGCCGCCATGCCCGACAAACGTCCTTCAATTTCGGCCGTTACAGTCCATGGTTCCAAACCGTTCGTCGAATCTACCAGGCATTTGCCTGATTATTGTGAATGAAACGCAAGCACAGCCACCAGTCGCCTCCCCCCTGTAAAAAAGGAGGTTTATTTCGCATGCCTTGCTTCCTGTGAAAAGCGCTTCTTGTTTGAATCCGAAGATGGGAATGTTGTAAGATACACAATCTTCTACGCCTGTTTTCCAAAATACGGACTGCCTAGGAGGTAGGGGACCTAAGCTGTCACGGATTCAGGTTAATGAAAATAGAATTTTGGTCAAACATATTTCTATCAAATATCTTTGTTATTCTTCCTACAACCTTTTTCCCACTGGGTAGAACAGAAAATAATAATTTATTTATAGATACAGCAAAATCTCCACTTCCCATAAATAACGAAATCTTATTTGCAATGTCTTTCTCTGTAATTTCAATTAGGACATGGATTCCTTCTATTTTGACGATCTTACCAATTACTTTGTCATTATTTAGCATGAGAGTGATCGCCCTTTAGATTCTTATAGGTATTGAACAATACGGCGTCAAAGTTTGTATCATCAGCATAAGGGATAAGAAACTTTACTATATACTCAAAATTGCCTAGTATATTTCCAGAAAAAATAATTATTCTTGAATCCTCCCTGCTTCTTTCAAATAATCGCTTCTGGTACTCCGATATATGCGGGCTATTTTCATCAAGATAAGAAAAAACTATCATATTAAAACTGGGATTTGTGAGTGCGTTCGTTATAATGTCATTGACATGTTCGTCTAGGAAACTATAGCCCATAATTAGTAAAGTTGAGCTGGGCTTATTGACAAACTCAATAAATTGCCTAAACATCTCACTGTAGGGAAGATCCAACGAGTGTTTCTTCTTACTCTGAACAGGATAAATTATGCATTCAGGTAGAATGGTTTTCATTTCTCCGTTTTCCGCAAAATCATACTGCTGTTCTGTAATTCCATAGGGAGGCTTTGAATCATCAAACCTCCAAGATAACGATCCATGAAGCTTGAACAAATTCATGCTTTTTGTTTGAGCTTTGATTCCATCGGGACTATTGATGTGGAAGTCTTGATGGAAAATAGACGGCATAAATACTCTATAGTGGAAACCCGAAAAGCCATTATTTAGAGATATCCCCATCTCTTCAGCACTTTTCTCGATTAACAAGTCATAATTCAATGTAAACAGATTAACTCTTTTCAACTTAATGCTTCTAGCAAGTAATCTTTTCAAGAACAATTTATGTAAATGGTTTTTTCGATAATCAATCGTATTAACAAACTCTTCAATGAAACTATTTTTATATTGAATAATAAAATCATCAATCCAATTGCTAGAGAGTTCTTTTTTTAAGACATTAGCACAATACATCTTAATTTCGTATAATCTATCCAAAGCTACTTCAGGTTTTTCATCAACTAATCTCTGGATAATATCTGTGATTTGAGGCTCATCTTGAAACTGTGCATTACGTAAAAGTGTTTTGCACTTTGACTCATCTGTTTGATTAATCGCTTTTGAGCCAGCATATATAGAACAACCGTTGCTCATTAATACATGTAAGTTTTCACTCAAAAGATACTTTGATAAAATTTCACTTCTAATAACTTCAGTTTTTTTAATAAGTAATTGTTCAAGCGCTTCTAATCCAATTTGTTTAATAGTCGGATACTTACTCTGAATCTTCTCCCATTTATTATTAAGGAGTTCAGAATAATTCTCTGCAAAATCCTTTATGAATTCATCACCATCGATCGCCATTTCATCATTTATTTCAAATAATTTATACACTTCTTCTTTTGGAAAAATAATATTATTTTCCGTTTGGTTATGGATATATCTCAAGATAACCCCTCCGCAATCGATTACGCAAAGCGACATAATTCTGTTGTATACTTTATGAAACGATTTTCCTTTAGGACTATTCTACCATACACTTGGACAAATTTGTAATCATATACATTGTCAAAAGATTAATAAGCGTGTTCATAACATATGTCATTTTGTATTGAACTAAGCGGCGATTTGCCTTCTCTCTTTGCTTCCTGACTAACTCGGGATCATTTCAAATCAGATTCCAGATCTATTGACATTTGTTTGATTCCTCTCATGCTTCTATTATTTATGGCCTACATTTGCCACATTTCTTGAATTCATATCGCTGATATTTTGTCTAGGACCATGATGACGCAACATCCAAGAGTAAGAAATCATACCATCCACCATCGCCTCTGATTTCTCGAATTCCTTTTAGGTTCGTTTCTTCTTGAAGAACATGGCCGCAAGTAGGTTTATGGGCTGTACATAACTTGTCGGGGATATGAACGTTTACCCAAATCAATGTTTTACCCTCCTGAGGAAATAATAATTTTAATTTGTAAATCGCTTTGTTCTCCAAACCACGAATACCCGGTGTCCATTCTTCACTTTCCGCGGTTGTTTGAAGCATGTCCTCTACCATCTGCAATTTAGCATCCATCGCATCGATATAATGAAGAGCTACAGCTTCTGGTAGTTGCGGCTGAACAGGACTTCCCCATTCACCCAGATTATGATGAGACAGAATCAAATGCTGCAACGCCAAAATGACATTCGACTCTAGATTGATGCCTAGTTTGATTGAAGCTTCTGTAACCCAATTGGACGCCATGCTGATGTGTCCGATCAACTTGCCCTGGTTGCTGTAATCAAGTACCATACCGAACTCCGATATCATTTCAACCGGTTTGGCAATGTCGTGCAAAATGATACCTGCTTTTATCAAATCTGGATTGATAAACGGTCGTTGCCCGCAAATAAAGTCACCTATTTCAAGCATTCGAACAATGTGATAAGCCAACCCTCCGTGATATGCATGATGGTGATATTTAGCTGCGGGAGAGGATTGCATTTTATCTTCAACTTTCTCAAAACAATAAGTAACAATGGCGCGAATATCCTCGTTTGTTATACTGTTTATGGCCTGATGGATGACTGGGAGAAGCTCCTCAGCGCTTACAGGAGCAGAACGGATGAAATCTGTAATGGACACCCCGTCCCGCTCCACAGCTTTTCTTATTCGATTCACTTTCACTTGTAATTTGTCACGATATACTTGGACCATGCCCTGTACTTTGACCAGACACATTGGAAAGAATGTCTCTATGTCCGTCTTACTCGCGTCCCAATACTTTGCAGAGATTGCACCGCTGGAATCGGCAAGCACGAGATCCAAATAATCTTTAGGTATTGAACTACTGGTCTGCTTTGCTTCTACTTCTTTGATCAAATAAAATCCGACGAATTCTTCACCATCTCTTAAGTTTCTGATTAATGAAGTCACGATTTCACCTCTACTTCCTCCGAGTCCAATTCCACCTCTTCATCAAACTCAGCATCGTAATCATAATCGTCCTCATTACCGGTTATGTATTTCGATAAGGAGCTCAGGACACGCATTGTATATGGTAAAATGGTGTGCTTATCGTAAGTCAATCCTAATCGTCTTAAATGATCCGCCAAAAGTGCAAGCTCATCCGATTCCTCTTCATTCTTTGCTCCCATTGGAATGTATTCTACAGCCCGTTGTTGAAGCAATAATTTGGACGGGGATGAAAACTTGGTTGCCTCGATTAAAATTCCTTTCCATGCACTTGGTCTTCCGCCCACACCATAATAAACACCAATAGGATCTTTAAATACCCCTGAAGCTTTGTTAAATCTGTTCATTTCATCATCGATAATGATCCGATATTGAGGAATGTCATCCGTCGCGTTAATACGGATGAACCTTAATCGTGTCTCATTGGCCAAACGCTCATTAAGATAAGGAACACGATCGCATTGTATTTTTGAATTACCGATAGCCCCCAACCAACCGTGTCTTAATGTAGCGTTGATAAGCACAATGACTTGCCCCGAACCCCGTTCTAGTTCACTGTGAATCTCAGCTGTAATAAATGCTTTAAACACTTCGCTGCTTTTATTTTCTCTTCGAGGATTATCAAGAAATTTAGATTCATCCATTTTCAGTGCCGCTTCAGACAAAGTCATCCACCTATCATTACCTAATAGCTTAACACTGAGATCCGTGCCGTCTAATCTTGATATGGCGGGCAGATATTTTCTTCCAGCTTTTATGACAGATATAGATAACAACGTTCCAGACGCATTGATCTTATTGACGTTATCACTAAATAGACCATAATCGTTGAAGAGGTCTAAGACAGCATTAATAATACGAGACAAATCTCCTGTCTCATCATCTGTTAGTGGGTGAATAAATTGTGAGAGTCGTCCTGTTCTTTTCAGCCCTTCCCGAATCGCCTTCTTGGGGTCAGCACCGTCTCTCCATTTATCCTTTTCCTCTATTTCTACGAGCGCCAATACCGGATAGCCATATTGTTCAGCTCGGGAAAGCTGTTTCACGATTTGATTTATACGTTTGTCCTGGGCAGTCGAGTTATCCTTATAACTATCAATCTCTAACTCCGAAGTAATACTCTCTGGGTTACAGTGGACAAGTTCAACAATGACCTCTTTATCCGAATTTAATCTAAAGACGGAGTCAGAAATCTCCTCAAGAATAGTTACGTTCTCAATTGACTTTTGCGCTGTAGATAGTTCCTTTTTTACTGCTTCAAACATCTCTGGAGAACTATAAATTTCGATAGTTAATCTCTCTTCCTTAGGAACAACGATTGGAAAGCGATTGTCATTCATACCTCTAAGAGAAATATCAGGCATAAGTTGAAGTTCTCTTGAACCATAATCCGTTAAGAACTCTTTGGCCAACTTATACAAACCGCTTTTCTCAGGAAGGCCGATTCCCGCTCTCACACTATTTCCAGCAAATAGATTGTTGTTCACGACATAAGCCGTGATTTCTCCATCCCCATCGGAATAGACTTTGGGATTCACAAGCAACGAATCTGCCTCGAAAGACTCCCCATTCAGCACATCCCAATACAATTCGTCTAATGCGCTCTCCCATGATGTATATGAAGAGTTGCGAGGACGTCTTTCAAATTTCAATTGGGAAAATGAACGATCTAAGCTCGTAACATATGGATTTTGAACAGATACCAAAACCGAACAGGAATGCCCAGACCTCATGTAGCACTTGCCTTCTTTGATTTGTACATCGCTCAAATACCTTCTTGTCCCCAAGGAAACCGTTAGTATGGCTCGATCAGCATCTCCCCCACGAGTCTTCAATGCAAATCGAATGACATAAGAAAATGGATCATGACGATGAGATTTTCGAATCGGATTAGAAATGCATTCGTGTTTATCATTAAAGATAACATGATAGAATTTCAGCTCTTCACGTAGCTCATTACCTAAATCAAGAAACTTTGATTCCTGGCAGAACTTGACTGCTGCCATGCCGGGAACCCACTGGTAGTTATCAACGAATTCGTGAACATCACCAAACGTAGAAGAAACCCAAACAAGCTCCGAATCTCTTACGTCTTGCGGTAAATCAAGAATGGAGTAATCCTTTAGATGCGCTAGCCATCCAAACGTCAAATGTTTTATATACGATGAATGAATAGGTTTTGTGGAAACCAGCCAAGGCTGATCATCGAGCAGTACTTTGTTGTTAGAACATACGCTTACGATTTCAGGGAAAATACTTTTAAGTTTCTTTCCTAGAGGTTCTACTTTAAATGCAAGCTTAAAGCGGTCTGTACGCTCTCTATTAAAGAAGTTTCTCCAGCTCTCCGGCATTTTCATATAATAGATAGTTTCGTTATAAAACAGTGTTTCATCAATCTCCAATGCAAACAGTTCCATCTTCTTCATCGCCATATCCCTCCCGAATGATATTATTTATTCCGTAGATAAATGGTCCGTACAAACTCAAGAACAAAGGATCCCTTTTGTGCTTCTGCATAATCGCTGCCCAACTATCCAGCATGGACATCCCTTCTGGTTTACCAGCAGGCTTTGCATTGAACTTTGAATCGCAGAAAAATACTCTGGCATTTTTACCGCCGCGCAGCAATCGTCCAATCATTTGCCAAATCGGGATAAACGTATACCACGCCATAACTTCTCTTTCAGAATCGTTAAGAATCGACCAGTAGTCAGGCTTTTTATACATTGCTTCAAACTTACCACTGCTTATTTGGCGTAATTTAGAAACAGCTTTTTCGTAATGAATCCCTTGTCCTGTTATTCTTTGCAAATAATGAGGCAAGTAGGAGTGGAGCGCTTGAACCAAATAATTCATGTCATTAGGAATAGGATAAGGACGAACAAGGAAAAAGACTGATCCAAACAACGACTCTCCGTTTTGATCCAAGATATTGTAACCTCTACCTACAGAGAGAAGCGGTACAATCAATACTTCAGCCTTTTCTTTGCGAAATGACTCTATCATTGTTCTAGGGAAATGATCCGGTTCATGACTTCGTTCCCTTGATAGAACTTTATACCGACCTACCCAGCTCTGGTCACTGCGAAAAGCCCTGGCGACTGTGGCAACATCATCATACGAATTCACCACTAAGAGTGCCCTTCGCGGATTCCCTCTATTACTCCAAAATTTCAATTCATAAAGAATATCAGATTTGAGTTTTTGGATCATCTCATACAAATTACTGCTTCTGACCTCATCATCGCCTATCCCCGAGATTTCCAGAAATTTTTCATGTCGAGCGTCAAGTATGGGTTTGAATGTCATTTGAACTTCTGGAGATATTCGATCTGCTTTGAGCAACCATTTGGATCCCGTGTTCAAATGATAATGCGCGGATTCGGGTGCATGGCTTGTGCCTGATAGAAAGATAACTGCCGGCCCTTGTTTCTGATCAGAATCTTCATATACACAATGCCAGTCATGCAACAATAATCTGCCTACCCCTGTATATTCGATTAATTTAAATGCTCCTGTCGTTTCCCCATCCTTCAAATCATATTTATATCCGATCATCGTGCCCGTCATGGCCTCTTTCATGAATGCTTGATAATCTTTCTGCATAGTGAATAACGGAGAAAAATCTGCTGTCATTCCTAGCTTGGCTTGAATCATAGTAAAGGAAGTCAGAATGAACTTTATACATTCTTCCGCTCGGCATAAATAAATAAAAAACTCCAATTGCGCATAAAATAAATCTCTGTTTACACGCGGCCGAATTGTTCCTTTAAGCAGTTTCTCTGTAATCTGAGTCAGCAGCTTCTGCTTTTCATCATGATTTTCTTTTTCTACTAACTCATCAACAATGCTAGATAACATGGAATCTTGATAAGGCTCATTTGCATAATCCAATAAATGTTTACGGATTTTCTTTTGCGATTCATCGTCGAAAGAGATCTTCTCGCTTAATGAATCGGCTAGCGCCGCCACTCTAATCAGATTACGACTGATATTTTTACGCAACATTAGAGAACGATCTAGCTTTTTATATATACTCCAGATCATATGATCCAATTGGCGAAGCTTATCTTTCCACTCCGTAACTACAGGATCACCTGCTAAATGATACTGTCCATTCGTTAATTGATTGGATTCGTTAGACAGCCGTTCGAAAATATCCTCAACGCTTCCAAAGACATTATATTCCGATAAGAACGTCTCATCGAATTGCTTTTGGACTTCATCCGCTTCGTCAACGTATACAACATCCATTAGATCGTACATCGCTTCATAGATCGTCCTCTCTAACGGGTCAATCATCGCTGGAATTCTTGTTTTGAGTACACTTGCAGACGTAGCCACCCAAACATCTGCTTCTGCAAGTCGGGAGAAATCACGGTAAACTCCACATTGATCCGCTAATGGACATTTCACAGACTTATTTTCTTGTTTTAGCTGAGTACACGGATAACTACTATTTCGTTCGTAATCTTCAGACAACGCTTTAATAACACATAAGTCCGACAAATGCTTTAGATCTTGAAATTCGTTGTTCGTCCAATCACTAAGCTCGATAATCCCGCCGGCATTTGCAAATAAATAATTCTCTTGATGCGTCTTTCTTGATGACTTACCAATGATCGGAACAGCACGAATGCCTAACTCGCGAAGAGTTTTGATACGCTCTACTACTTGGGAAACGCTGCCTTCAATAAAGCCGACTCTGGCTCCCTCCCGCTTCACGAGACGATACGTCTCCATGAGCATGAAAGTAGATTTACCTGCCCCCAGTGCTCCGCCAATTTGCTGGTTTCCTTTGTAGACAAATTCTGTATCCCAATCTATTGACTCGAGTACAACTGAAGCTGCCCTGTTCTCCCAAGCAGAAGATTTGCCAGTTATCTCATCCATTTCTTTGCCCAACAATAGCCCATTGAATGGCAATTCTAAACGAAGCCTCATCTTCTCACGATAAGAGGGTAATAAACGCTTTTCTTTTACTATTAAAGCTTCCGGGATGTTACCATTAAAACTTTGAATAAATCCTCCTCTTACAATTCTGGAGTATTCGAATTTTCCCTGCGTTGCGAAAGGAGTTGTATCGATTTGTCTGGGAATCGGTCTATTAAGTATCTGCTGGTAATCGTTCATTCTATTTGTCAGAAAACGTGGACCCAGTTGCTTAGTCCGTCCCTGATCATCGATATCAAACAATCGAAACTTCATATCAATAGCTCGATAGGCTTCAATTCGTCTGGCCAATATCTTTTTATTCCTTAACTCAGGAAATAAAATTCTAAGTCGAACTACGATATCTTTATGTTCGATGTACTTTAAAATCGGTTCATCATAACCGACCAATAACGACCAGCCTTGATCAATATGAAGCATCGGGTCAATCAAATGACAGCCTGTCACAAATAGCTCCAGGCTTAATATTGTTGATATGTCGGCTTTGGGTAGTTCTAGAGAGAAAAACTCTTTGTTTATTTCTTCAGTTAAATCCCAATAGGTTTTCCTCACCAGAGCACCTTCTTCAACGTTTTTTCCAATTCATTCTCCATAATGATCTTTATGAGTTGCCGTCTGTCTTCTTTTAAAAGTGTTGAGGCTCTCATACCGTAAGATGGATATAGATCATTTCGATATTTGGGAACAACAATGTACACCTGTTGACCATACTTCTCCAAATACGATAATGATTTTTGATTAAAGAAATTCGCCAGCGTTCTTGGATCCTTGAAATCTTTTACATCCAATAACATCTTACTTTCAATGTCATTATGTGAAATTGCAAGATCATACTCATCAATATGAGGATATAATTCTACGCCGTACCCTTTCTGTCTTAACCATTCGGCAATTTTCATTTCTGAAATCCCTGGTAACAGCACATACCTCTGTATACCGGGAAGCATCCGAAATACTCGTTCATCTTTATAGTTGAACAAATCGAATTTCTCGAAATCAGCTAATGAACGACAGATATTTTCTTTATTGCAGCTCCATCGATCATGCTTATATGTTAATGTCCATCCACAATGCGGGCATTTACGATAGTTATCTATCTGTAGAGTTACCTCTTCATAACACTGACGAACTAATGCGCTTAATTCGCGGTCACGAATGGACTCAGCAAATTGCGCGAGTTGAAGCGCAGACAATACTGCATTCTGAGTCCTGGACAATAATGTGCGTATATGAGTATATTCCTCTTGCAAATTCCGGTTTTCATCTCTGCAAAATTGCAAAATAGCCAGCATATTCTTCTGCTGCGCTTCATCAGGGGATATATAAGTAGTAATGAAATCCTCTGCTTCAGGAGTTATCCCAATAAACTCTTCAATAAGAGCGGATTCGCCAGGATAATATTCAATAAGTCCTTGAATTCCCCATTCAGAAGATGGTTTATGCAAAATATGAAGAAGCCGGTGCAAATCCGTAGGAATCTCAGCCCCTGACCTTCCGGCTTCTTGTATAAACATAAGCATACCCCTGTGAAGCTCCGCTGGGACATGATCATAATTTTTTGTCCATTGTTGTAATCCGGTGATAAGGTAATAAAGCATATCTTGTAATCTATTCAATGGAACACGCTCCTTGAAAGTACTTAACCATCATTATGACACAACAATTTGACCTCTACTTGTCACCGAATGTTTGTTCCTATAAAAAAACGAACCTCAAAATAATTGAAGTCCGCCATGATGTAGTTTCTTTCATAATATCCCACGTATTATACCACGCTTGAAATGATGAAATACCTCAGAAGGATACATGTTTAATACGCTCATGAGTACAGTGCAGAAGCCTTCAAGAATAGCGGGGCCTTCACTGTTAAATTTAAACTCAATGCCCCTTTCTTGTAAATAAGTTATCAGCCTATCGAAATCGTCCTGATATTCCGGATATAGCGGATAAGCTCGTTCGTGGATATGCTGTATAAGATCCCATGCTCCTAGCTTGAAAAACTTCGGCTGCCGCTCTTCAATATCAGACAGGTTGCCATACGCAGTTTCAAAAAACCAGATCAATAAACTTTTGGCTGTATCGAAGTTTACTCCACCCCGGTTGCGCCAATGGGGCTCCAAAAACTTGCTCTATCTCATCTTGCAACTCGTCTAAGAGCGGGAATCGCGATGCGTATCCAAGACTTTCAATTAGCCCAGTATAATACCATTGCTGGCTCTCACGTCCCCGTTTGAATCGCTTCCATGTCTCTTCGCCATACTGCCCCAAATCCCGTCTGATTGAGCGGATATTGTGCAGCTTATCTGCGCAAGTCACCTGACGAATGGCCAGATTCGACGTTTTAAGAGCCTCCAGCGTGTGCTGTTTTCTCTCCTCCCAAGTGGCTCCTTTGTCGGGTTCAGAGCAACCCATGACAATTTCAAAAACAACGGAGCCAAACAGTTCAAGCAATTGTTCATCGGTCGTCTCGGTATCCTCAAGCGTATCATGCAGAATCCCGGCAGCTACGACTTCTTCCTTACAACCCGCTTTCAGCAAAATCATTCCTACCGCATACGGATGACTGATATATGGAATTTCTGTTCCTTTGCGCGTCTGATTTCGATGTGCATAGGCGGCAAATTCGATCGCTTTTTCAATGAGTGAATTACAACTCAATCCATGTTTATCTTCGACATCGGCCATCCTAACTGACTCCTCTCCGCTTCAAATCAGTGCCTCTACGGATTCGCTCATGATATTCGTTAACTTTTTCGCTAATTCCTTATTCCATATGCCCGGCTTTAATGTATATACCCCCATGCGATGCTTCTTCCTATAGTCGTCTCCGAACAGAATCGAATTTTCCTTACCGTCCGCAGGCGTAATAATATAAACCTCTTCTACCGCCCTGCTGCCATCAGTTGATCGCACGATTCCATCCCGATACTTATGCATTTCTCCTAGCGCCATCGGTAGATTGCGATCGACGCGATACTTTGGATCAAAAATAAACAATTGCCCTTTGACCTCAAGAACGATATCCGGGATCATATCATGCGTATACGTGACGAAATCGAGCGTTGACGGTTTGAACCTTCGTTGATAAGCAAGAGTGGCGCCGCCAACCAGCCTAATTCGGCTCTCTTTTTTCTCGGACAAATTCAAGACTAGACCATCCTGCTCAAGGGTAAAGAGATCGGAAGAATCGAGCAATGAGCCGTTTTCCCGCAGTATCTTGACCAGTTGCATGAAGACCCATATTTCATAAAGATGATACGTGTCTTTCAAAGGAATCGAGTTTTGAAATCCGATCGAGTACTCATTAAATTGATAGAGCTGCTGAAACCAAGAAAACCAATTCCGATAGATCGGATGTTTGCGAAACACTTGTGATACGACGACCGGGCCAGCGTGAGGCTGTAGCTGCTGCAGAAAAGAAGAGCGCAGCCACCCGTTCACACGATCAAGATAATAACCCGCTTTGGATCGTATCGCATCCATGGATACGCTCTGGTACTCACGCAGAAGATGCTGTAGCTCGAGCAGTTGCCGAAGCAACACTCGGTTCTCATATACGCTGTACGTGTCCTCGCGCACACCAGACCATACGAGCTCGGGAACGGGAATTATTCGACTCATTCCGTTGCCTGGATGTCGTTCCGACCAAGCAAGTAGCGCCGGCGTCACATGCTTCACGTTTTC
Source organism: Paenibacillus sp. PL2-23 (assembly GCF_040834005.1). Classification (NCBI taxonomy): domain Bacteria; kingdom Bacillati; phylum Bacillota; class Bacilli; order Caryophanales; family Paenibacillaceae; genus Paenibacillus; species Paenibacillus sp. PL2-23. The sequence continues at coordinate 1,419,704 of NZ_CP162129.1, read as the reverse complement.
TCTGCGAATCCATTGATCAGTCGTGGTCAGCCTGCGAAGCGGTCTGGCTTGAATGTCTCGAAACCATTGCTGCAGCCGATAAAAGGAACGATCGACATAATCCCACTGCGCCAATGAGGTTTTTCGAGCGAAACCTTTGTTATCGAACTTCAGAAAAGCTCCGCAATGTTGAAAACAAGCCGCCGCTTCCGCAAGAATATCCGCTATCATTTGCGTGTAGTCTGCTTCGGTTATTTTCCGCTTGTCTGGAAACAAGTACGTCTCATGGGTTATTCGTTCAGCTTGTTCAATTGTGAAAGTCAGCAAGCCAGACTGGAAAGGCGCCGTCCATTCGCCTTCCCAGCCTGTTACCGTTCGCACCATCGAGATCGGCATACCAAGCGCAAAAAATTGGAATGGCTCGCGGTACGACGTTCTCCAGCGATAGACTCGCGCTTCCTCAAATCGCATTTTATCAATCGGAGTCCATATCCCCGTGTCCGAGCAGTAGAATTCAGGATTATCTCCAGAACTGGGTAGCGCCATACCGATCCAGTTCTCCTTTCATGCGCAGCAAATGATAGAGCGATTCCGATCCGTCGCCGAATAACGCGGCTGTCCAATCGATCAAGTCGGTGAGCAAAGCATCAATTCGCTCATCCCCGCGAATCTTGGGCAGCACTTTCTCGGCAATCACGCGATCGATTGCTTCCTTCTTCTCCATGCGAATATCCGAATCTAGTTCCTCGTTGGCGTACAGCTTGCGGAGCATCTCATTCATCGTCCGGTAACCGAAATGAAGCTCATACCGGCTTAGCTTTACATGAAGTGCCTGAAGCATTTTCCATTCTTCCTGCAAGGCGACCTTATACTTTGACTCCGCTGCTTTCCAGAACTGATCCAGATCGACATCCGACAAGGTCATGACGAAGGCTCTGTCCAACACCTTATCCGAGATGCTATGCGTGGTCTCATCCACGTTGATCGTGCCTATAACATACAGGTTGTGAGGGATCTGGAGCTCCTGCGGAACATCTGTAATATGGCTTTCCGTATGCAGACGAATCGGCTGTCTCGATTCAATCGCACTTAAGTAGTCACTCAAATAGTATTCGACGCGGGCCAGATTCATCTCGTCCAGCACAATGAACATCGGCTTTCCTTCCTGGATAGCTTGAAGCACGGCGTTCAGGAAGGGCGTCCGAACATATCTTTTTTCCAGAGCGCTGTAATAACCGAATAATGACGTAGAATCGGTCCAATCCGGCCGAACCGGAATGACTTTCAAATACGGATTCATCGAGTCGTACGTTTTGCCATACACAGCATTTGCATAGAGCAAGCAAAGTCTTGTTTTCCCCGTACCGGATATCCCGTTCAGGATGACAAAATGCTTATCCTCCAGGCTCGTCAGGTTCAAATGGAAGTCCCGAACAATGGCGTCCGGGTAGGTGAAGGGACTCTCGCGAACATTGGACAGGATGGCGCTCAGGTTAAAATCGTGCTGAAATACCTCTTCATTCGGATCATCATTATTATTTTCAAGTCCATTGTCTGGCTCAGGTATAGATTCGATATTATCTTTCGGAAAAAATACTTTCCCGCTACAATCTGCTAATAGTGCCCCTGCGATAAACAATCGCTTCTTCACGTCAGCAATTGGCTCGACGAAATTTATGGAGTCATTGTCCCATGTTCCTACATAAAACGAAGATCCACTGACTTGAAACCCATGCTGAGTTAACACTTCCATTGCTTTTGACTGAAGTGCTTTGTTCATATCAGCTGAGTTCTCTTTGCCGCGGGAATAAAAGCTTTTTGAAATCGACCACTCTACTTTTCCAGAACCATGTAAAGCTCGAAGATTCGAATAAATTTGACCTCGACCATCAATTTTAACGCCAATAACTTCGTTAGGTTCTCTTAAAAAGCTATACAATGCTATTTTGGCTAGCAACTGTCCTTTATCCAATATACTGTACATTTGACGACGGTCATTTGCCTTAACCTCCTGTAACTCATCAAACTTAACCGTATAGTTTTTGCCATAAAGCGTAATCGAGAAATCATTCTGATGCTTATTAAATAACTCCAAAATTTGCAGTGATAACGCATGACTGGATGCTTCTTTGCGTACAAAAACACGGAGTGGCTCTAGTTTGATCCAAGTATTCCAAACTAAATTAACAAGTTCTTCTCTACCAGGAATTTGATCAAAATCTATAAATGTACCAAAGTATAACCATGGTTTTCTCTTCTCGTCGACACATTTTTGAAGGTAGGGAAGCAATTCGATTTTTGAAAGAAAGGGGGTGTCTTTATCGCTGACTTGAATATGTACATCGTCTGATATAGACTCTATGACCTCCGTTAATTCTTTGGTATTTCCCTGCGTTCTGATGGCCTCCCAGAATGGATAAAAGTTACTGGAAAGAACAATTTTCATCCTCTTTTCTAACCCGTTTATTTCCAGAGACAATACCCCATATTCGGTTTGAAAATACTTTTTGTCAATGATTTCAACAAACGCCTTCTTACCAATATCCGAATCTTGCTTCTTATTCGAATATTTCGGATTCCGAGCATCGTGCATCGTAGTACGGAGAGTAGCTTCATATGTATGGACATGGTAATCGAGCAATTCCGGGGCGGCATTCGCATATTTGTTTTTAAACTCGTCCATAAGCTGACGAAGTACAGGCTGTACTTCATCCAGCACACGTTGACATCGCAGTGATGTTTCGGGAATACTTAAGGCTTCTTCAATTTGGGTAATATTCATGGTTGCCTCCAGGTCGTCTCCGCTTTAGTATTGCGACATTTATTTCCAGTACAAGTCCGGATGGTTAATCTTGATCTCATGAAGCTCATTTAATTTCTCGAGGAAAAATTTTTGGATTTCGTTGATGTGATCCTCATGATGATGAAATTCGACTAAACTACGGTCACAGGAAATCCCTTGCCATTCTGCGTCAGTGTTTAAATCGAAAGTTTCCCAGCCCGAATGTTTAGCAATAAAGTTCTGCATGGCTGCCACAACGCTAGGAACGTCTGAGCATCGTCGTGGACAGAATTCGTAAACAACGGAAACCATGGGATAATCTCCATCTGTTAAATAAAAACCTACAGCCACCTCGGTGGCTCGCCCTTCTTGTTCACTAGCCTTAACGTATCGTTCCAGATACTTTAGCTGGTTATAACGGTTATATTGCTGAAGTGCCCTACCGAAATGTTCTGTCATCACACCGTCTACAATCCCATCCATGCACTCGTCCATCATGCGCTGCAGCCGATTCATGTTTTGAATAGCATACACGTCAACAGGTGTGAACTGCCGATTATCTTCCAATCCGATCTCCTCCATATAATCCAAAACTTTGGACGCGTAGCTATTCTCCAATTCCAACTGCTTGATCCACTTGAAAATGTGAAACCACCGCAGCTGCCTGAAAACTACGTTTTTGTGATTCGCTAATACGAGCGAAGCATCCTTTTCATCAGAATACTGGGTTAAATAAATCAGATAGCATTTTGTTCCTTGACTAGTGAGTACGCTGAGTTGATCCGCATATCTCGACAACTGATCCGTTCCTTCCGGAGATCCTAACTTGCTTTCGATGAACAATACATATGGTTTCTGTCCTTCATAAAATCGTATCGCCATATCCGGTCGGCTATCCATCTGATGATGGGGCAAAGCCGGAAACATCACCTGTGTTTGAATGGATGAATGCTTCACTTCCTGCACCGGTATTTCTAATACATTCTCAAGAAAATCAATCATCGTCTCCTGATCACAAAGAAGTTCGGCGAACACTTCAGTTAAGAAGTCCTCGTGAGGATGACTATTACTGTTATTCAACACCCGAAATAGTCGGGAAAATACACTCTTCATCATACGCTCCTTCTCATAATATTCCACGATCCAGGTTTCTCTTGAAATGCAGATACACTTCGGACGGATACATATTGAGCAACTGCTTTAGAGATATCCGAAAGATTTTCGTAAATGGTTGATTACCAATAAGGCCCCAGCCTTGTGCAGCGGCTCATTCTGTTTTTCACAATGAAATAACTGAATGCACGATGGACAGCCGTCTGAACAACCACAGCTGCTAATGATCTGTCGAGCTTTTTCCAAGAGAACCCCGAACTTTTCAGCGACGACCTCGACTATACCCGAACCGCCTCCTGCTTGGCTATCGTAGAAGAACATCCCGGGCATTCCAAACAAGGCTGAGCCAGAATAAAAAGAAGTATGCTGAAAATCAGCCATACTGCACCTTACAACAGCCGGTATAGCCGAAGCTATGGCATGTTCAACGGCATGAAGACTTCCTTCAACCAAAGTCTCCAAGTCAATGGATTCGCGATTCTGCACATCCTCGAGCAGACCTCTAAGTTCATTCCTTCCTTGGTGATCCCACATCAACCAAAACGCCTCGGTTTGAAAACTGACAGGATATGTGTTTGTTAATTGCACGGTTTCGGGAGGCGTTGCGCCGTGATTGTAGATTTTTTTGTAGCCAAATGTACTTCGTTTTACGATGATGTTTCCAAGATTGGATTTGATCGCCGCGTCACTTATCAAAGGATTGGTTATATCATGGATTTCAATGCTATCACGAACAATTCCGCGAGTATGGTAATCCGTTCTTACTGGCTCTACAACCACTTTGCGTTGCCTGTTATTGACCCACTTGACCTTATAAAAGGTACGATTGTCAGGTCCCAGAAATACGGCATCTACGTGATAATCTCGAATCAAGGAACGTCCGTCCACACTTTGAAATAGGATGTCCTCATTCCACCCGTTCTTGGTTACAACCGTATAGGTATCGCCCATAGTGAACAAAGTTTGATACCGGGGTGTTTCTCCTTGATAGTGTAGTTTCCCTTCAATCTGCTGCCACTGGTCGCTTGCTTCCGCAACCACCTTGCGAAGCGCCGAAGAGCGAACATAATTCATAGCATTCGTCAACGTCCCTCCCAGTTCGTGGGCTGCGTATGCGAGATGCTCCTTTAATAGCTTGGGATTCGTTGTATTGATCGCCGCAGATTCAGGCGAAAGCGTAAAGAATTCTTCAGGGTTGCGGGCAAAGTATTGCTGCAATGGCTCTTCCTGAACCATCATAATCACCACACCGTCTCTGCTGCGCCCCACACGGCCAGCCTGCTGCCAAAAGGAGGCCTGAGAACCTGGATACCCCAACAATATACATACATCCAGACACTTCACATCAATTCCAACCTCTAGAGCGCTCGTTGTTACCACTCCAAGGATCTCACCTTGCTCGAGTTTCTGTATAGTTTGTTCCTTAACTTCTTGTGTCAGATAAGCATGATACGGTAGAAAAAGTTCATGTGATTCTTCTGCCGAAAGCCCGCCATGGTCATGAAGATGGCTGCGCAATATCATGTTTAATTCACGACTTAAAAGCTGGGCTTGCTGGCGGTTGCTTGTGAAAATGATACTTCTTGGCCATCTTCCATCCTTGTAGATCGTGCGCAGAATTTCATAGAGATCCGAAACAACAGCCCTTTTCTTCTGCTCATCGTCTGATAAGCCAGGATTCCACATCAAAATCGCTTTCTTCTTTACTGGCGCTTGTACACCCGAGATTTCATGAAATCCTTTCAGTCCACGCATTCCTGTTAATTCTTCAGCTAGATACTTTGGATTAGCAATGGTAGCCGAGCAGGCAATAAACTGGACGTTTTTATTCCCCAACCTGTCACATAACATTCTTAATCTGCGAAGGACCAAAGAAACCTTTGAACCTAACAAGCCTGAGTATTGATGAAGCTCATCAATAACAACAAACCGAAGATTTTGCAGAAAGCGCAACAGCCCAGGGCCTTTCCCCTTAGGTGAACTTGCACCTTGAAGAATTAAGTGCAGATAGTGAACGTTGGTCAGCCAATAGCGCCCCTCAGAGAACACGAAGCTAGACGCCTGATCTTTTCTCATATGCTCTGGAACGTTCCGTTGTCCATGAAGAAGTCCAACAGATATTTGTTGTCCATTCACAGTGAATCGCGAAAATCCATTAAGCGAAATTTCATTTCCCTGCTCTTCTATATCATCGGCCCATTCTTTCAAATGGGTAAACTGATCTTCGACCAATGCTTTGAACGGAGCCAAATATAGCGCACACGCATCCGGATCAGATACCATTTTTTCCATGATGGGAACATTGTAGGCCAATGATTTTCCCGATGCGGTTTTCGTACAGAGAACGACATTTCTTCCTTCACGGATGTTCTGTATAGCTTCTCCTTGATGCTCATATAGCTTTTCTATTCCCAGAGATTGCAGCTTCCGTTCCAGCCAACTGGGCATATAGATTTGGCCAGCATAAGCGCCTTGATTGGCGTCAATTTGATGCACATGCACTTCGCTTCGGACACGAGTTCCTACTTCAAGCAAGTTCTGGACGAGCATATCACTATCAAATGCTTGTTGAACGGGAAGTCTTCGGTCTGAGATCATTTCCATTTCTTCCGGTGTTAACATCCCGTCCAAGATCAAGCATCCATCATGCGCACAATAAACGCCGGCTTGTTTGTTTATATAGGACTCCATATCGGGTTCAAGGGAGCGCCACTCCGAAATTCGAATCCCGTTTGCACGTTGATGGATATATCGGTAATAGCCTTTCGGATCTGCTTTATAACTGACTTGAACGAAGTCCCCGTAAGGTCTTTGGCCTCCGCAAGCGGAACAGATTACTGGCATTCTTAATCGATCCCTTCAATCAAAATCTTCAGCAGCATTTTGGCTCCAGGTTTGAATAATTCAATATTTCCTTTACCTGGGAGCTGCACGCAGCTAGGACATCCTTCAGCACAAGGGCAGCTCTCAATAAGCTCAAGCGCTTTTCGAAGTACTTGCGGAAGTTTCACGTAAATCGCTTCTATGGTACCGAGGCCGGACCCATTCTCGCCATAGAAGCCGATAACAGATCTATTCGCAAAAGCCGTCATCCCGCTCGCCGAAAAACCTGTAAAGTCATTCGCGTCACAAATAATGAGGTCTGGAATAACCGAAGTCATAGCGTGACCTGCAGCGTGAAGTGAGCCTTCGGCCAACAAATCAAGGGATCTGCCTTCATTTACCCACTCCAGGATGTTATTTTTCAAGTGGCCCCATTGGGAATCCGTTAATGTAACCCACATTCCTTCGGGAGTAAATCGGGTGACGGACGGATGATCCAATTGAACCTGCTCCGATTCATGCTTCTGTCCGAAGTAAACTTTTTTATAACCGAAGACGCTCCGCTTGATCTCCAGTTCACCATAGGCCATATCGATTCCTTCGATATTTTGCTTCTGGTAAGTCTGCATAATATCGATGGCATCACGATAAGTAGATTGGGTGTAATAGGTTAGTTCTTGAATGGGCAATAGAATGATTTCGCCTTTTCTGCGATTGATAGAGTCTACTCGATAGCCTTTTTCTCCAGGAGTCCAATAGATCGCTCCTTCATGGAAGTCACGAAGAGCACTCCATTCATCCAGACCGTCAACGATCGTTTGATCCTGTCCACGAATAGTGACGCTGTAGTTTTGCCCGGAGATGGACCGAAGGCTAAACTTTTTATCAACGACTTCCTCTTGATTCGCTGATGCGGCAACTTGGAGAACAGTCTCGATATAGTCTTCAACTAATCCAGGGAACATGTTCTGCAAGTCTTCCTTCGTGACTTCTCTCCCGAGCTCTTCTCTCAGTAGAGGAATATGCAAAGCCAACAACTTGTAATTTGTTGGATTAATTCGAACTACCTCCGGAGCCTTGTGAATAAACTCCAGTGGGTTTCGCATGTAATACTGCTGAAGCGGTTCGTCCTGCAGGATCAAGACAGCGACTCCCTCGCCTTTGCGGCCTACGCGCCCAATCTGTTGGGAGAATGCCGCTTTCGATCCGGGATAACCAACAAGAACGGCGAGACTCAGATCACCGATATCAATCCCGACTTCAAGGGCATTGGTCGTAATAATGACATGAATATCGTGGGACTTGAGCCGCTCAATAATTCGTTTCCGGGTATCATTCGGTAGGATTCCAGTATAAAAAGCAGCGAGTTTCTCTCCGTCCACTTTCTCCTTAGGTAGTCGGAGAGGCTGGCGCAATACGTCTTTGATATAACGGGTAAATACCATCGTCTGGCTGCGAGAAGGCTGAAAAATAATGCTCTTAATCACCTTCTGATCCACAGTCATAATTTGTTTCGCCATCGTAATCGCATCGGTAGAAGGCGCGCGGCGGACTTGTTCGTCGGCAGACATGCCAGGATTCCAGAGGACGATTCCCTTCTTCTGATGGGCGGAACCATCTGTATTAATGAGGGTAAAGCCTCTTAGCCCCGTAAGATCCTCTGCTAATCTAGCAGGGTTCTCAATCGTTGCTGAGCTCGTGATAATCTGGATTTTGTGTGCATTACCAAGCTCTCGGCAAACCTTAAGCAGGCGTCTGAGTACTAATGCGACATGACTTCCGAATGTGCCGCGGTACATATGCATCTCATCAAGCACAATAAATTTGAGATTCCGCAGATAATTTCGAATGTGGTGCGCGGTCGCATACTTCACCTTCTGAACTTGCCCGAGAATGGAGTAATGAATCATATCCGGATTCGTCATCCATACCTGTGCTTTTTCCATGATTCGCTGCCGCGGCCCATTCTCGGTATCCCCATCCAGCCGACCAATATGAATCAGACGATCTCCCAAATGCAACTGGGTCTCAAACCACTCATCCAGGGAAGAAGGATTCTCCGTCAGTTGCAAGCCAAAACGCCTAATTTGATCCAACTGATCATTTGCTAGCGCTTTTGTTGGAAATATGTATAATGCACGTTCTTCGGGATGGTTATATAAACGACTCAGAATCGGCAGGTTATAGGACAACGTCTTTCCGGATGATGTTGAAGTGACCAAGACAACATTAGAACCAGAATGGACTGCATCGGCCGTTTCTGCTTGGTGTGAATATAACTGCTTAATTCCCATTCGATGCAAGGCGTCCTTAATGGGCTCCGGTGTAGATTCAGGAATATCTGCAAAAGTTGCTTCTTTGGCAGGAAGTGTATGTACATAAATCTCAGCGGCCTCTTCCTCGGCCAACTTCTTCAGCTTATCCAGTACATCTTCTGATGAAAAGTCATGACTTACGACGCCAGGAATTCGGTTATCCTCACATAGTGCAAATTCTTCTTTCTCTAGAGGAACGATAGCAAAACAAGACGGACAGTAAATTCCTTCTGCGAATCCTCGGAGGTTTTCAATTACGGGAGTCCAGTCTGAGCATTTAATCCCGGTTGGCGAATATTCAAGTAATCGTTGCTCCCCAACTTGGCTGATTTTATTAGAAATTTGAATTGCCTTTAGCATATTGGTGCATTCCGAGCATTTCAGAAATGCCATACCTGATCCCTCCATCGTTAATAGCTGCTGATTAAATTAAAACATAATGATTAGACAATAGGTTGTCATCGAATATACGTTCTTATGGGGAAAATCCCTTTACTGATAATTCGACAATATAGGCATTAAGTCCTTGTTTATGTAAATTCGCACAAAAAAAGACGACCACTATGATCGTCTTTCGTGATTTCTCATTTTTTTTCTTATCATCTGAATGTGTCTTGCCTTCACTACATTAACTCGCTCATCAGGACCAAATATTCGTTCGGCCCTATCCACATAACTAAGGAAGTTCCTATTTTTTAAATCCTTGCTATCCTCATGCTCATGATATCCAAATTTTCGATAGAGGCGTATGCTTTTAATGATTACTTTTGTTTTTGGATCATCTTTGCTTCTCAGAATCTTCTTTATATTTCGATTCAACTTATTATAATACTTCGAAATGGTCTTATCCCTAATAGTTACAGCATTCCCATCGAAAGAAAAACCTAAGTAATCAATTTTCTTTTTTCCTGTCATACATAATAAAGCATCGCGGATTTCAAATGATTCTATGTTGCCTATACTGCATTCAAAAAGTTGGGTTTTATCAGGCTCCAACACCAGTGACGGTGTTGCATATATGATTGACATCAAGAAGGCAAGTTCTTGTTCCAATGGTAACGCCTTATCTTTCGGAAGGATAACAATAAAATCATCGCTATACCTCATATACATTCCATCTTTGGAAGTAACATATGAATTTATCTTAGCATCGAACTCAAGCATGTATATATTTGACAACACAGCACTTATTGCTGATCCTTGAGGAATGCCGAACGATTTTTTATTTGGAGTAACCATGTCCTTCTTTAAGGCCTTAAATTTACTCCAAGGTATCGCCAAATCTTGTTTGTTTAGTCGCTTAATTCCAGAAAGATTTATCAAATGCCCATTTTCTTTCAAAAGGTCGGATAATTCCCATGTTGAATATTTAGTGATGTTTTTAAATACCGCATAATAATCGTTAGGAAGCTTGTCTTTTTGAAGCAGCTCACACATTCGCTTTTTTAAGTACTGATGGTCAAGGCTGTCGAAAAAGCTTTTAAAGTCCCCGATGACGACATAGCATTCTTTAAGTTCTATTATTTTGTCAAAAGCCTGTTTAGCAAAATGAATATTATTCATGTGCAGATTGTTGCGATACGCAATCGAGCATTGGTCAAGACCGTCAATAGTTACTCTTTTATTATATTCTTCATTTAATAGATAAGCGTAGTACTGATAGATATACCGATCCATGTGTGCGGAATAACAAATTTCACGGTTTTTGGTAGTCTTACCTTTGGATTTACTATACTTCGTAATTTTCAATGTATGGTGGATAAAAGGAAGAAATCCATGAGTTTTTATTTTTAGTGGATCAGAGATATAATCCCATGCTTCATTTATGGTTATTTTTCTATCGAAATGGGCATAGCCTCGGAATTTCACCTTTTTCTTCCACTCATCCACAGTCATATATTCCCCCATAAAGTGCAATACCTGCCAACACGGGGGGTAGCATCCCTAAGTTGGCAGGTATGATGTAATTGTATTGCAGCCACCCGTACATTACGCATGAACAACTATGCTATGATAGTTGAGGAGGCGTGTTCAATGTGGAGTGCTTGTTGGTTGATGTGTGAGTTTGTGTCCACCTGTGAACTTTGTCAATGTGTCATGTGCGTGCTTCTGCTCGCCAGACCCTTGACTTCAATCTCCAACCCTTACAGCAATCTGTAAGGCAAAATCATATTATCATAGTTTCATAGATTTGGCAAACAAAAATTCGACAAAAATTTTGATATTTCGTTCATTCAACCCCTAATGCCTTAAACACAGCATCTTCCGCACTCTGGTAGAAGATAATATTGAAGCAGCCAATCAATTCAGACGGGACAGTTCCAAGATCAACTGCTGATGTAATTGGAATCAAAACTTTTTTTGCTCCACTGTCCAAGCAAACCTGTAATGTGTTAGCAAGTTCTTCAACTTTCATGATCGTGCCACCGATACTTAAGTCACCCAACACTACGGAGGAACTTAGAGCAGGTTTATTCAAGGCTACCGAACATATAGCTACTACAGCAGGTAAAGTCAGGTACTTGGTTATGCCAATACCGTTCATGTCCTGGATGTGCATGAGGTAATCTTTTGTGGTCGTACTAATCGATCCACTAATATTTTTACCATTCGCTTTTAAGTACCGATACGCCGTATCAACAGCTTCCCTAGCTTCACGATCCGAACCAAGACCGGTTTTCTCAAATTTTCCGGTACCCGAGGTCATTTGCATCTCTAATTTGTAGACCCCAATCATACCAGACTTTCCATGCGATACCGTGTAAATATGACCGGGCTTGCCCATTCCCTCCGGAATTAGCTTCCCACCGCCCTGCTCTGGAACTGGAACAAATTCCTCGTTGAAAGTTTCTTGATCGATATACGAAAAATTCACATCATAAAATTCCATGCCGCCGATCTTTTTCAACTGCTCTTTTACTCTTCGACGCATTTCCAAGGCGAACCTCAGAATTTCCTCAACGTTCTCTTTGGTGAATTGCCCGTTGGGGTAAATCAATTTGGTTAATCCTGACACCGTTCTTCTTACCGCGATTACATCTCTCTGGTTCAGATTATTGCCCAACTTAAAAAATTTCTCAAATGCATCTCCGTAGGAGATTTTACGAAGCTCACGCATGATCTCCGCAAAATAGTCCGTAATAAAACCGTAATCATTCGTAAAATATTCAGGTCGATATTTCGGTATTTCCCAACCAGGGATATAGCAATGCATGCGATCAAGGAATGCAGAATCGTTAGCCATTGCATCTGGGAACGGATCAAACAAGTGTGACGTCTTTAAGACTACGTCAACACTTTGATTAATGTTGCCAACGAATGTCATGGAAGCATATGCATTCTTCTCTTCCTTGCCTCTTGCGAAAGAACCAGAAGCCATATAATCTTTCATGATTTGTACGCCGTCTTGATCTTTAAACTTGATACCGGCCACTTCATCGAACGCTACACAATCCCACAAACCAACGAGGCCCACCATTTTGCTGCCCATGTTGTAGAATAAATTGGCTACTGTAGTCTGACCACCGGAGACAAGTATACTATTGGGGCTAATTTCTTTATAAATATGGGATTTCCCCGTTCCTCTCGGCCCCAGTTCGCACAGGTTGTAGTTATTTTCTATAAGTGGAATCAATCTGGCCAAATGCAACCATTTCAACCGTTTAGTAAATTGAGAGGGTTCCATCCCTGTGCTTCTTAAAACAAGATCAATCCATTCATCGTCTGTAAAATGGGCTCTTGCTTGCTTGACTTCCTCGATATCCAAACTCGGCATCTGTATGGGTGTCAGCTTGCGGATAATGAACGGGCAGCGATTTTTGTCGGCTTCATCATAAAAATATTCCAGTTGGACAATACACCAAATACCCCCGCAGAGAAGTCGCTCATAGTCGGAAACGTATGTTTCTGCAATAGGAACCCCTTTAATTCCAAGATTGGAAAATTCCGATTCGTAGATATCATTCTTATAATTTAATTTGACAGAAACCTTATCAATTACAGTATAGCTGCCACGTTCGCGCAGCTTGGAAATAATCTTCTGCGATTCATCCGGACGTACATAGTTTTCGGCCAAGATTTGTTTTACATTAACGACCCCGGCTTCAATCTCCTCTTCATCCATGGATGAACAATACATCCCGAGCAAATATTCCAAGACATAGACCGGAACGTTAGCTCCTTCTTTGATTCTCTTGGTCAGGTCCTTCCTGACAATTTTCCCAGAGAACCAGGTTTTCAACTTTTCTATCATTTCCGATTGGCCATCCGTCCCATGCTGAACGTCGTCGATCACAAACTCACCACCTATACATTGAATCCAAAGTCATTTGCAAAAGCAATATCCATAACTATCTCATGGCGAAGGACTTCCAAATCATTTGTTTCATCAAATGCAACAAGATAATATCGTTTCGACTTATCGTATTGTTTATTTTTAAAATTAAAGCGGAGGCGGAACATTCGTTTTTGCGGGTCAGCATCTTTCTTATCTGCAATATAAATGTTCTCGTTAGAAATCTTCTCGTTGTCTTCGGATATGAATAAAATCTTGAAACTTGTTCCCTTCAGGACATCACTAATCGGGTCGTTCTGAATGAAATCAAGGGTTGTAATCAAGTTCGTAATTTTCTGAACCATACTGATCAGCGCAATCTGGACGGTTCTCGTCTCTTTATGCCCTTTTTCCGTTTTAATATCCAGCACTGGAATAATCATTTCCTGCGGGGATGACCCGCCATGTACATAGTTCTGACCACCGCCAGCTACCTTGAACACGTTAGAACTGATCGGGAATGATACCACTTTGGTATCATTATTTCCAAGAATTCGGCTTAATGGCAAAAAAGCAATACCATCCCCCAGAATTGATTGATCGGATACAATAAAACGCCGGTTAACAAACGATCCTTTCTCGGAAATATTCGCGATCTTATCGCTTTCCTGCAGCTTGTCGCGCTTATAGATAAACCCGTGATCCGCAGTTACGATATAATGAGTAGCACTTACATGGTCTGTGAGCTGACGAATCAGATCGTGGATTTCATTTATTGATTCCTCACAAGCAGTAAAAACCTCGTTCTCAGTATTGGCTTTATCGCCGCGGGCATCAATTTGATTATGATAAATATAGATGACGTCCATCCCGACAAATAACTGGCGGATCGCATCCCTCTTCATCGATTTGAGGTCGTCATATTGAATGCAGCGGCTATTTGGATTATAGCGTTGCAACACAACTTCACGTTGTTTTAGATCATCACAAGATGCCCCATCCACCAGTACGCGGTAATCATCTGTCATTTCTATTGTTTTGTGCGGAAGGAGTGCCGCCATTCCAAGCCGCGTATACGATGGCAATACACCAAGCATGGATTCAAATTTCACAGTACATTTCTCATCATCCTGTAATCTCGCAAACAGCGAACGGCCCGTCTCATAACGCATAGCATCGGATATAATGATGACTACACGTTCTTTGCTGTTGCGAACATATCGAGAGTAGAAATCCCTCTGTAACGGCAATATCGTCATAGATTCATCGCAATCAATAACCGCGTTCCACTTTGAAATGATTTCAGCCAAATATTCATTGGTATAGATGTTCTCAATCAGATCACGCAATCGCTCAAATGCAACGTTGTCCTTGAGTTTGTCGAAATAGGTGTAGAAATATCGATAATGTGTATCCATAAGGTAGTCAGTCTCGCAGTATTGACTGACAATGCCTTTGAAATCATCGGGGCAGTGATAATTAGCCTGTAATATCAGAAAATAGGCGTGTTCCACTAGATGATACTGTTCTTTGTAGATATCTTCAAAATGCCGCTTTCTCCGTTCTTGGCAGATCAGTGGGATGGTCATTCCTTTCAGTTGAGCACCGGTATCCTCAGCCAAGAGCCGATCCACAATCCATTGAATGATCATCCGATCGATAAACGCAAATGCATCGCAGCGCAACATATCTTCGACGTTTACGGATTCCAAGGTAGAAGCGGCATTCAATCCCGTGGCCACAATCTCTGATAATTCGTTATATCTATCACGGTAGAGCAAACTATTCATCAGGTTGTCCAAGAAAGCTATAATATTGCCGGACTTATAAGAAACAAAGCTTTTCCAAGCCTTAGGAAGTTCGGTATCGATATAACGATCCGTGTAGGTAACGAACATGGTAACGACCAGCTTCTCAAGCGTCGGATTGGAATCCGTATAACCAAAATAGTCCTCACAAAGTCGCCAGTAAGCGGGAAGAAGATCATACTTTTCAAAATCTGCAAGAAATTTGTTGCCCTGCAAGCTGCTATCTGTTAAGACGACACGAACAACTTCCTCGAAGGAAGCTGTTCGTGTTTTGCAAAGTACGCTCATCAGAGCAATTTCAATGGTGTCTTTAGTGAAATTTTCAATTTCTAAATCATAAAACCTTTGAGTCCGGTCTTTTGCCCCAAAGAATTTAATGTATTTCTGGATGAGCGGTTTATACTTCTCATCAATTCCGAGGTCAACAGATAACAGAGAAGCACGATCGGCAAAAAATTCTTTGGAATACTTGATGGTATCAGCCAGATGATTATCCCGAACGTGCGGTTTGGGGAACGGTGCATAAATCAAATAATTCGTTGTTCGATCCAACCGTTCCAGAAAGTACTTGGTATAAAACTGGTTGTCGGGCTCCAAACGATACAGTTTAGCATTATTTAATTCGAGAGTATGAACGTCTTCGGTAAATTCAGCTTTATCGTCATACCAGAATACCAGTTTGCGGGTTTCGCCAGTGAACTCGGCACTCAGCTTGTCGGCAATTTGTTTCAAATTTAGTTCAGCCATACGACCCGCTCCTTCCCATCATGATTAAATCTTCGCCAGCACATCCAGCTTCTTGCCGTCTGTTCCCGTCTGCACTTTATCGTAATTGACTTTCACACCATCGTCCAGATCAATCGGTATGCGTGTAAGCGCTAGATGTGCAATCTTTTCGTCATATTCTTTGGTTTCCTTCAACTGCCGGGTCAGCTTTTCTTTCCGCTTCGTTGCCGCGGCAATTTCTCGCGCATTATTACTGTTGTTAATGGTGTCCTGCATCCGCGCGATCTCGTTCTCGTAGACACGCTGCATCCGGTGAAGATAGTCAATCCGCAAGTTGCCGATGGTATCCCCGTTATAACGATGCATGTAGATCAAAGCCTTGAAGCCATCCTCTTTTCCACTGTCAAAGAACCAGTAGATTGGACGCTTTTGGTAAACTTTGCAATGGTCTTTAAAGAAGTCCTTTAGAAAATAATTCCGAATCACTTCTCTTGAAGTATTGCCTTTGTTTCCAAGAGCTTTGGCGATGAAGTCAAGATTTTCTTCGAGCGTATTTGAGCCAAATGATTTTTTCAAGAAAGCACAGAACAAGCCGACAATATCATCCTCGAAATATTCTTCGTCGGTAATTGGGATGATATTATCTTGGTCTGGAATGAAATTACTGTATTTGCTATCATCCCATTCGCCACCAGCATAGGCCAACCCTTCGACATCAAGACTGTAACGGCCAAACATACAGCCGACGGCATAGGAAATGAAGGAGCGAACATCACGACCTAAGTCGGCTTTTCGGATTGTGACATCTTTGTCCTCAATTTCTGGTGTCAACTCATTCTGCAATCCATAGATTTCGATGAAGATTCGATTGAGTTCTTCTTCTTTAGATTTTAACTTATAAAATTGAAATTTGGTAAATTTCTCCCATGTATTATAAACATCTACGAGGAGATTGCTGCTTGTACTATGAACCATAAAAGGATGCCGCAAAAAATCCCAACTTGTTTCAAAAGAGTCCCATTCTAACGTAGAAATTGCAATACATTCATGAGTGATTTGGGTAATTATCTCGTATTTATCGTTTACTATAAATGGTAGACTACCAACAATATTAACCTCGAAATTCATAGTTGAACTTAAAACTCTAAGTAAATATTCTGCGGTTTTAGAATTTAGGAATGCTAACAAAGGTAACCTATTTTTTTCATTGATATTACAAACACCCGAACCACCACTTCCAAATAATGCGAAATTCATATGTCTGCAGGAAAATTTACTACTGCTAATCGCCGTAAATGTTAGTCCTGGTTTGAGAATATATTCTAAATTATAATTATGTGACCTGACTCTCCCAGTCGCCTCGTCTTTAAAATTTCTAATATTATATCCGTCATTCTCCCAATCAACAATAAATTCCATGTTCCCGGACCATTTTCTAAATGGCCCCCCCTTACAATATGGGAACCATTTACTTCCACTTTCCTGTGCAGTATCTCTCGAATCTGCTCCAAAATTGATTGCAGTAAAAGGGACTTCATACCAAAGCCGCATGAACAAATCATTATTGGCTGTTGCCATTCCAATTCTTGTTTCGGATACGGTCTCAACCTTTTGCTTTGCTTCAAAGTCTTGAATGATAATTTCACTTGCCCAGTAGGCTATAGGCATACCAGGAATTTTTGAAAAGTTATTCGCATTTGCTTTAAAGTAATAACCGCATTTATGATTATTAAGGGCTTCTAACACTTTCTGACGTTGTACCTCCATACCACCTTTGAATTCAGAAAGTTTGATGTATACTCCTGGCAGATCTTCTCTTGCATTTTTCAGAACAAAAGTACAAATGGGTACAGTAGCTTCTTCAAAAGCTGAATACTCCATCTGAATTAGACTGGATATATACTTTTCTTTGATAATGAATTTTCTCAACTTTTCATAGGTTTTAATATACATCCAAACATATGGAGACATAAATGCTGAATATCCATTTACTTTACAGTAATCGAAATTTCGGTAAATAAAAATAGAAAACAAGTCTCCCGAGTAATTCTTAAAGTTTGTATTTACATATTCCTTAAGTTTTTTATCCATCTTATTGAGATACGGTGGATTAGTTGCTACTACATCATACTTTTGTGCCATTAAAGCTGCAATCTCCACTAACTTGTGCAGCTGCTTCTGTGTAATGTCCAAACCAGTACTATCAAGAGTCATCTGACCACTGAAATTTACATTATCAGCAAACTGATTTAGTAACTCCCAGTTTAGGTTATCGATCTGTAAAATCGAACCATATTCTTTAGCATTCCTAAAATTACTCAATAAATATTCGATTTGATTCAGGACAATATCCCGATCAGAATTACTCATATTCCAACCAAAATACTCTAAATGTTCGCGATTTACCCCAATACTTTCTTGAATTTCATAAACATGACATACTATCTCACCATTTAGGATTTTGCGGTTATACTGTCTTGCTTTCATTATTACAGCGAAATATGCTAGCTGATAGGCACGGTTATCTATATCCAGCCCGTACAAATTATTTTCAATTATCTTCTTTGCTGCTTCTCTTTGAGTGTATCCACACTCTTCATAGATTGCCATCAATACATCAAAAGCATAAACAAGAATATGGCCGCTTCCCATACAAGGGTCAAACACTTTCAAATCTTCGGGAGAGACCTTCTGGCTTACTGATATGATTGTATCACTCACTAGGTATTTCAACTTATTTTTCAAAGTGCTTTCAGGATGCCTTTCAATCCAGTATTTACCTAGAGAGTTATCTATCATATAACGAACAACCCAGTCTGTGGTAAATAACTGAGTGGCCGCTGGAATATCTTCTTTTTTAACTGTTCCTTTGTTTATATTAATGACCTGGTCTTTTCTCTCATCATTATAATATTGATACAGCCACCCAATGATTTCAACCTGTCCCTCTTTTTCCACATTGAAATCATCTTCCGGAATATCGTGTACCAATCGATACACAACACCATCCTTATCCGTAAAGGACACATTCATCAACAATTCTGTATAGTCATTCGTTTTCTGAAACAGTTCAGGCAAAACTGCATTCAGTGCATTACACTGTTTAATAAATAGCATCCTGAACAGTTCGTCCAACTTATTTTCATTCTTTAACTGAATAATTCTATCTTTTTCGTCAGGCGTATAATCCAAATCAGCATCAAAAGGGGATGTCACCAAGTCCGGTTCAATCTTGGAACTGCTCGCCGAAGATAAAACCCTGCTTCTTGAAGGCAAATAATCGTTCACTTCCATAAAACGCACCGCAATGAGACGGTTAAACCAGGTATAGGCAACCTCTTCAATGACGCTATGATAAGCCGTTTTATAGTTAGACTGCTTTTCTTTATTTTGTATAGTATCAACCAGATGTTTGCGTTGCTCAATTTCAACTCCAGTGATGGAATAAGGCTCCTTAGCACCGATGTCAAAGAATTGAACATCTTTCGTAGATTGTGGGAGGGGATTTTTAATCCCCTTCTCCGTAACCCCCATTAGTCCTGCCTTATATGTGATCTCTGCGATGAGCTTCTTTCTTGCCAATATGGCAAAGTTTTTAATTGCGGTCTTATTCATCTGTAATGTCTCCCTTAAAACTCGATATTAATGATCGTGTCTGCATCCAACTCTTTCAGGATTCGCTCCTTAAGGGCGGCAATATATTTTTCAACGTCTTGCGGGGTTTCAATCTGCCAAGAGGCGGCAAGGTTCACACTCTTAATGCTAATGTTCTTTCTCTTCTTAATCTTCGGCTGAGGCATAGGCTCTGGATTCACAGTGTTGTTTTGATTATATTTTTCACTTTCCTCTTTAACCTTGTCGCGCGCAATTTGCTCGTCTATTCTGGATAATTCATTCAACAGCCGTACTTTCAACGCATCAGCTTCCACTTTAATATTCTGCATTGTCGCGACATTATTGCATGTCCTCGCCTTTTCCGTGATTTCAAGGAAAAGTTGATGGAAGCGACTAGAATATTGGTCCTTGTACCCCTTCGTATCTAATACATCAAATACTCGTTTTCGGGCATCCTCTATCGCCGCGATCACTGGAGCTTCCATATCCTGCAGTAACTGGGCGTAAAGCTCGGTAAATTCATCCAATAAAGCAGGCAATTTAGGAATCTCACTATAAGGAGATTCTTTTTTCAAGATCGCTTTTATTTCATTAACAACTTGTTCGACTTTTTCTTCTACGATAAAGGTCTTACTTTCCTCGTAAATTTTCATTAAGTTCAGAGCTTTTTCAAATACCTTCTTTTGCTCTCCATCAAAGAATAATTTGACCGGTTCGTAGTCTTCAGAAAAGTCAAGGTAATCGTCCCGATCTGCATGAAGCTTCTTGAAAAATTCCGTCGGAGACTGAATCTGAAGAATGGCACGAAGCAAGTTTTTTCCGGAAGCGACAACCTTCTGTCCAGGGAACGACTTTGCTTGATACATAATTTCATATTTATCCAGCTCATTCAAAATGTCCTTGCTGTATTTCTGGAAACTTTGCATCATCGCATCATCATCGTCATTGGCGCTGGAGGTGCCGAATAATTCCTTCATGACTTCGCGAACAGCTTTCTTTTGGCCGTCAGATGCTTTCTCTCTTCGCTCTGTCAACAGCCTCTCAACAAATTCTCTCTTGGTGACGTAGTTGATAATTTCTTCCTGCGATTTATTCAGCAAGGTGACACTGGTTCCATTCACGGTAAATGAGATATCGCCGTTCTTGAAAAGTTTGGCGACGAGCCATTCCACATCATCCTCCAAGAAACCATAAGGTGCCTTCATAAAACGATCCATCAAACTCTTCATGGATGTTTTCGTGTGCATGGAAGAATTATTTGAAATAAAACTGAGCATATCGTTGAACGCATGGATGTTCGGTTCGGCAGTGCCCTCCAAGGAAAGAGTGATCTGGTTTTCATTCTTGAACAAGGCGCGAATATTGCCTTCACTCATGGGAGTGTCAATATACGTCAGTTTATGATAAACGATCGAAACGAGGCGTCCAAGTGCATCATTCATCCTTGCTGTGATGTCTTTCGATGCTATCTGGGCTTTGTCCCCATTCACATAAATATCAGCACTCTTCAAGGATTCGCTCAAGAATAACTTGGCGTTTCCATTTCTCTCACGCATCTCCACACGCTTGGCTTCCTTGATTTGTTCGAATTTGGTCAATGTGCTGGAAGTATTCAAGCGCAGATATTTTTCAATTTTGAGAGCATTCCTGATTTCATCTAGAAAGGCGGAATCATTGGGGAGTACGACAAGAATTTCTCTTCCCTGCCCCGAAATCATACGCAAGGTTGTCTCATCGGTACTATAATCACTGCTCGGAGTGAGTACCCGTATTCCGATGTCGTGGCTCTGATTCGATTTATACGGCCGGTCATCCACGAATCGATTGAAAGCAAAATTATATCTGCCATTAAAGGCCGGATAACGATATTTGTCGCCTTTGAAAATATCATCATAGATGAGTTCCGATACTTTACTGATAACCTCCGCCATCTCCACATTCTGGCTGTCAATTTCACGGTTTATCTCTTGTTCTTCATTGGTCAAGAACACGTAGATATCGCCATTCTTCTGGATTAATGTTTGATTGGCAAGAATTTTCAATGCTTCTTCTACTTGTTGTTTCAATTCCATTCTGTCAGTATCTATATCCGCGATCATCAAACTGGTAATATTATCGATGTTGGCTTTAATTTCTTTCACGTACTTGATCATAAACAACGTTTTCAGTACATTTACCGCGAAGCAGTCGTCCTTTCTGTCGAGGTTAATATAATCGTTATCCATTGCGCGGCTGATGACGCCTTTATGACTATGGTCCAAGAATTGATGCAGCGCATCGTAGAACATATTAAAAGGGATTAACGTACCTTCCGGACGATCCATCAGTTTTACCGCCGATTCCTTAAACAAAGCAATCATGGATCGCTCGCCTTCAGCCAGATGCTTGCCCGAAGCCCCGTGAGTTCTGATGGAAGTCAGGACGCTCCCTAGCAAATTAAATTGATAAGGCACAAAAGGATAAACGGCTGCAAAGTCGCGGTCGTCTGCATATAGCTTCTTTTCGATGCCGTCATTAAAGACAATCAAGTTCTTGATAATGGTAGCTTTCTGCTCATACAGTAATCTTAGCGTCTGCTGCGCTGTCATGTTTTTATCCAGAATTCTCTTCTTGATTACCTCATCAACATTGGCTGAGGAAAGAGATAGGCGGGTATCGAACCGTCCCTGGATCTTGGAGAAGTCGTTCCCCTTCGTCTTGGTAATGGAATCAATATCTTGTTGGCTAGTAACGACAATCCAAATCTTACCATTGCAGGCCGTTCCCAGATCCTCGGTTACCGTTTGCAAATTCAGCATCAGCTTGGAGTCATCCCCTATGTACTGACCAATCTCATCCACGAGGAATACAATGTGGCGATTATTCCCTTTCCGATCGATGTATTCTTTCACCAGACGCGCAAAATGTTCAATGCTAATGGAGTACGGCTCCGATGCTTTCTCGCACCAGTTACGAGCCGCGGCTTCGCTCATAAATCCCATTTCGGCCAATACTTCCACTATGCTGTCTTGAATAAAATCAAACTTGTGCCGCGATTCTTCCCACGGCTTGCCGAAATTCACTTGAAAGAGGTTCTTAAATTCTTCATAGCGGTCTACCTCAACAAGTTGCCTTTCCAAATCTGCCAGAAATGGAATGGAACCGCAAAACCCTTGCATTTCATTAAATACTTTAAGAAAAACGGACACAATGGCATCCTTGGAATGCTTTCCGGTCATTTCACTCTTGGAATCAATATTGAACAGAACGACATCCGTAGGAACACTAGCAGCAAGTTTCATGTCTGCCAGCACCATGGAGTCAACGATTTTGTTATCTTCTATGAAGTAATCCAGTGCTCTCTTACCTTGCACTTCTTTATTGTCTAGTAAATACGATAGAATTTTCAGAAAGTGGGATTTACCGCTACCGAAGAAGCCAGAAATCCACACACCCATTTTGTCAGTGTATCCGTTAATCCCCTTCTTATAACTTGAGAAGAAATCCGCAAAGTGCTTTTGCAGTTCCTTTGTCACCACGTATTCTTCAAGTTCTTGCTTAATATTTTCTTCATCGGCTTGACCAACTTTGATAACACCTTTAATATCCCGATCGATTTCTCTAACGAACATATCTTTGATCTTCATATCATCAGCTCCCTAATCAACAAGCCTGAATGCTCTGTAGTAATTATCGTCTTTGACTTCCGAAAACAGGATTAATTCCTGCCCATCATACTTCCCCGGGTAAAACATAACCACCGGCACATGATCAATGGCCTGATGCAGATTATTCAACACCTTATGTGACCGTAGCAATGGATAGCATTTTCCAATTCCGGTTAAGAAGACCACAGCTTCCTTCGGGGTGCGTTCTTTAATATATTGAACGATCAGACTGGCATCATCATTGATCTGCAGAAGGTTTCCGACTGATTTTACGATGCGTTCAAGTCCTTTTTTCTTCTCGAACATAAAACATTGCTCCATAAAACCTTCTTGCTCCAAAATATCAATGATGATATCGTAAAGATCAAAGACCATCAGCTCGAAACCATCGGCTGTTTTTGAATTTTTGGTTTTCATGTACTCAATTCGATCTCTGACTACAAGTTCTTTTTCCGCCGGGTAATCAAAAACATAGTAACCGACTTCATTGCCGAGCCCTTTATTTTGCCGGAAACTTGGCATTCGGATCATTCGTTCCGCTAAATCTAATCTTTCTTCCAAGCTGGCCATTCTTATCTCACCCCCGTCAGGGCATGAAATATCAATTTCATACCGTTATCCTTCAGACATTGTTCCAGCTTCAGATCCAAGATTGGTTTCAGGATTTTTCTGTTTCCGGTTGAACGATCCGTTAAACCTGCTTCCATCAACATTGTTTTGTAGCATGTGCCCAATCTCTTTAAGGTGTAATCCGTCCATTTTGCAACTTTCTCGCTTTGCAGTTGCTTGTTTTTAAAGAAAATTCGGATGTCACTATCATCCAGTTCATCGCTTCCAATAATCAGCTTTTCCCGGTAAACCTCATAAACGAAATCGAAGAATAAGCTGTCTGTCATCATTATTGCTATAAGGTTGATGATTTTCTGCGTTGCTATATCACTTTGTTCAAAAAGTGAATAAAATGATTGATCCAAACTTTTTACCCGATTGGACACTGTATTAAAGATTTGTATTGCTCTATCTTGTGTAGGAGCCGCGAATAGATTCTCTTCTATATTTAGCAATTTAATCTCTTTCACCGATTTCCCCTGATTGATCAGGTTTATCACCTTACGAAAGTCAGAAAACCAAAACGAAAGCTTCACCATTCCTGCACTATATTCTTGTTTTCTCATCCTTTGTCACCATTCAGTGCAACATGGGAAAAAGCGTCATTCTCCGGCTTATCCACAATCTCCACGATATCCCCGATATCACAAGCCAATGAACGGCAAATCTTAACAAGAACCTCCATCGAAACCAATTCATTGTTCGAGAGCTTCGTCAAGGTATTGGGACTGATACCGGTCATTCTCCGTAGTTCTGTTCTCTTCATTCCTCTATCGATCAACAACTTGAAAAGCTTGTTGTAACATACATCCATCCATTAAACACCCTCTTATACCATACTTTAAGAGCCTACAAGCTACAGAATACCACATGTTATAGGATCTTAATAGTTATGTATAAGAATTTGCGATTTTTTCTTACAAACAGATATATATTCGATTGTTTACACATTAGCCCAAACAGTCTCGATATCTAACACGTTAGCCCCCCTACCTTACAGAAACAAATCTTTGTAAACTAACAAAATACAACCCCGCTTCTTTCACCTTATAACCAAAAGTCTGCTCCCATTCCGACGCATAAGCCTGCACCTGCGGCCGGTAGAAGTCAAGGAATGACTGTAACTTCTCTTCAGTTACACTGTCCGTCTTGAAATCAACAATCACCCAGCCATCCTCTTCCTCGAAGAGGAAGTCAATGACCCCGCGAACATAGGCATGCTGAATGGAACCTGTACCCTCCGATGCGGCCGCAACCTCTGATCCTGCATCCCCGACATTGCTGCGCTTTCCGACTTCATCAGCATTCTTTCGAATCATCAGCGGCACCTCGAATAATCGGCGGCGAGCATGCAGGCTGCGCTGCCAGAGCTCGCTGGCGATTACGCTTCTTACAACCCGAACGGCTTCGCTTATGAGTTCCTCCGCCATGCCTTCCTCATCCGCTAAGAAGCGTATGGTGTCCTCTAGGTCCGACTCCGATAACCCCTTGCCTAGCAGCTCAATGGTACGGTGAACGACGCTCCCGAATGCCATGCCTTTGCCCTCCGCGGACCATTCCGGCGTATCGCCGGATGCTTTCGTATGGCCGGTAACGGACATTACTGCGTAAGTAGGCTCACGAATCGCATCCAGCCTTACCCTCCGAGTTTCCTCCAACTCACTCAAATCCGGCCCTTTAGTCAGCTCCGTCTTCTGCCCTGGCTTCACCGCTGGCACATCCAGCTCGCGCGCAAGATCCATCCCATCTACGAGCGGTGTCCAAGGGCACTTCGCCGGTTGATCGGGATACAAGCTGATGACCAGCATCTGCTTCGGGCGTGTAGCAGCAACATAAAGTAACCGATCTTTCTCTGCATTGGAGAAAGCACGCTCTCGTTCGTTCATCTCACTCCAGCCTATGGGTTGAGCGATCAATTCCGTTTTGAACTCTCCGATCGATTTAATTATCGTAAAGTAACCAGCAGCCGGATCTTCGGAACGATCGATATACTGCGTCGCATCATGATCCGACTCTCCGCAGGGGCAGGCTAGGAACACGATAGGTGCTTCCAATCCTTTGGCTTTATGCAGGTTCATAATCCGGACAGCCTGGTTCCCGCCGGCGTACAGGCTCGATGTCTCCATTCCTCGATCCGCGAGCATGTGCTCGATCAATCGGCACAATTCCGACCAGTTGGAACTCGCCGCAGGATCTCCATGTAACAGCTGCAGCATTCTCACCAGCGTCCCCGCGCGAACAGAGCCAGCCGGCAGCGTCGACACGTACGGCAGAATACCGAGATCATCCACGATTTGACTGAACGCGGCGGCCGCGCTTAATGTGCGTACCCACCCCTTATATTTCTGAAGCTTTCCAAGCACCGTAACAACTGCCTTGGCTTCGTCACTGCAGGCCTCCAACGATGGTAAGTCGAATAACGAGAACGAAAATCCTTCCTTCTTATAGGCCCATAATTGCCGATCGCTCAAGCCGAACAGCATTCCACGAATAACCGAGAGCAAAGCCGGCTTATCGGCGGAATCATCTAAATACCGAGCCAGCTGTAATAATGCTAGCAGTTCTTGATAGACCGTCGTACTGCCCGAAGTATCAGCCGGTATCCCGAACGAATCCAACTGTTCTGCGTACAAGTGGATGAACTCCCTCGTTTTCGTCAGAATCAGAAAATCGCTTGGAACCGCGTCACGGCTTCCCCCATCACGATCTGCGATTTGTAAATTGCCGTTTTTGCAAGCCCAAGAGATATAGGCCGCTATCTGCTCGGCATCCGCCTGAGCGACGGCAGCTTTGCCTCCCGGCATTTTGGGATAAGGAAGAACGTATGTGCCATGCGGCATTTTACGAGCGCCTTTGGGATCGCCCGCACGTGTCTCCATCTTCACGAACGCTGCTTGGACCTCCGTTTCCGAAGACGGAAATTTACCGACAAACTGACCATTGATGAAATCGCCAATGGAGTTTACCGAACGGAAATTAGCGGTCAGACGACAAACTGCACCACACTCCTGGATGCGCGCCTTGACTTCGTTATAGATCGAAATATCCGCCCTGCGGAATCGGTAAATCGACTGCTTTGGATCCCCGACCACGAACAACGCACCCGGCCGAGGTGTAAGCCGCCGCCAGTTTTTCTCGAATACCCCGCCCTCAGTGCTCCCCGTGAGCAGAAACATCAGCTCCGCTTGAATCGGATCCGTATCCTGAAATTCATCGACAAGCAGCCGCTGGTACCGTTCGGCGAAATAGGCTCTGACTTCCCTATATTCACGTACAAGCTTGGCCGCTTCCATGAGTAAGTCCTGGAAATTCAGTTTTCCCGCAGCATATCGGCGTCTCTTGTAATCATCCAGTACAGGCCGCACGAAGCGGATCAGCTTCGGATATAGATATTCACGCCATGCCTGAAGGAATGGAACAAGTACGTTGATCTGCCAATCGGGAAAAAGCTTCTTCATCTCGCCGGCATGTTCTTTGGAGGTCCATCGATTCAGCGTCACGTCGAGCTTGCGGTCAAACTCTTTGGCGATCTCAAGCATTCGCATATCATCCGACAAGTCGATGTAGCGCAGCTTCTGACGCGTCTGCCGAACAAGCTTCTGAACCGGATCCCAGCCTTTCTCAGGCTCCACCGTCGGAATATAGGGCGCTGCAGCATCAAGCAGAGGAAGCAGTGTATCCCGAATTCGATCCAAGCTGGGCCGCTCCCGCTCCTCGCAAGGCAATTCAACATCCGTAAACAAAGACACACGGTCAAATACGTCCCGAAGGGTATTCACATCCACCCGCAGCGACACTAACTCCTCGAGTTGCAACCGCGCTTCCCCATCCAGCTCAGCCATGTATTCATCCCAGCAGCTTGCGCGGAATTGCTTATCGCTTTCTTCGTCCATTTCTTCAAAAGAAGGGTCCAGCCCCGCCTCAATGGGACGCTCGCGCAATAACGATCCACAGAACGAATGGATGGTTCCGATGAAGATCAGATCCAGATTCCCCAGCGCCTCGGACAGCCGTTCACGGACGATAGAACCCTCCGATGATCTTCGATAGGCTTTCTCCAGCGCAAGGCGGAAGCGTTCCTTCATCTCGTCCGCCGCTTTGTTGGTGAACGTAATGGCGGCAATGTGGCCGATGTTTACACCGGACTCGATCAAGGCCAGCAGCCTGCCAACCAGACTGGTCGTTTTCCCCGATCCCGCCCCTGCCTCCACGAGCAAAGTCGTATCTAAATCCGTAAGGATCCGGTCACGGTCAGTTTGGTCTGCCGGTGCCGTAAGGCCGTACGATTCAATCATGTCCCTCTACCTCCAGCAGCGTACTTAGAATTTCCGCATTGACAGACGATTCACGTTTGCCTGCCATCCAATCCGCATGAGATCCGCATACGGCTTGGTAATCACACCACCTGCAGACCATCGAATCCTTAGCCGGAATGTAGACCCCTCGATTCAGCGAATCCAACAGCTTGGCAACAACAGAAGCAAGGTCTTCTCTCCGGTTCTGTAGCCGTGTTACCTTCTCGCCGCGTCCACGCTCCGTTGGAAAATAATATTCCGCCTCCGTCACCCTGGCTTCAGGATCCCTGCCTGTTTCGCGGAGCCACTGCTCTACAGCAATGGAATAGATCGCATGCTGCAGCTGTGTTCCGCCGCTGAAATAGGCTGCAGCCTTGTACTTGCTGGTGCTGCCCGTTTTATAATCGATAATGCGATACTCGTGAGGTCCTATCCGATCGATCCGGTCCACGAAGCCTCTCAGCTTAAAATTGATGCCGCCGGGCAAGCGAATCTCCATAGACTCTCCATCCTGCGCCGCGAGCTCTAATTCGAAGAAGCAGGGCTGGTCCGTTCTGCCGACTTCATGGAGATAAAAAATTTCCGCATCCCGACGGATTTCCTCACATTCCTTGTTGAATACATGCGGATTAGGGGTAGGAATAGTTAGCGCATTTTCCCGGATTACGGCTTCCGCGATCTCGACCAGTCGGCCTTTATCATGCTGGACCGGTTTCGTTCCTTTGTCCGTAACGTCCTCCAGATACCGTCTGAAAATATCGTGCAGCAAGGAGCCTCTCTCGCTTGCTTGCAGCCAGCGGGTCCGGTCGAATTCCGAGACCTCCTTCGGACGAAGCTTCAAGACATAGTAGAAATAGTATTGCAGCCCGCAGCTCGCATACTTCTCTAACTGACTCACACTAATGGCATCGCTGCGCTGAACGTCATCTAAGCCATGAGAGCTTGTAGAAGAGTCGATCTCCAGCCAGCCGTCATAGGCTGATAACCTCTCATCTAACCGGAAAGCTAGGGCTTGATACCCCGCGGCAAGAGCAGGGTACGTTTCCATCATAGCCTGCAATCCGTCCTTGGATTTGCCATTCGGTTCCTGGAGCAGCCCCGCCCACGCATCGATTCCGTCAACCGGAGCATGTACACCAGTCGTATGCATGATATCCATCACACGGTAGGGTTCACCTAATGAGTGTTCCAATGCTCCATAATCCAATGACAAATCCCCTGACTGCAGCCGCAGAACTTGAAGCATTTCAAAAGCGGGACCTTGGCTCTTTTGCTCACCTACATCATAAGAGGAATAGCTTAACCATATCTCGCCCCGGATTCGCGACAGCCGGGACTCACGTTCGCTCCTGGCATTCATCGCACGTTCCTTGGCAGGCTCCAAATGCTTAGACAGCGTAATACGTTCTTGGTCCAAGAGAAGAGGGTCTTGCACTGCAGATATACTCCAAGTTCTCTCATCCATACCCAAGATCCAAGTCCGCTCTCTCCCGCTCCACCCACCGTTTTGTAAGGAGCTAATATGAATCGAACCCGGTTTTGGTGATGCCGTGGCTCGAATACGAATCCCGGCTAACATCTCTTTCACGTACTGGATAGCCAAATCCATCGGCATTGGTTCAGATGGAATTGCTGAGTAACGCTTCGTCATCTCCTTCAACACTACCCCTACATGAGCATCATCCAGTGACCGTGCCGGCACATATTTCTGAACAAAATCCGTTACCCACTCTAACAAGATAAATGGATTCCATACATTGCCTTCGGGCAGCCGATCAAACCAATCCTTCACGTATGTAAGTAAAGCCGTTCCTTGCTCCCGCTCTTCCTCACTCAATCGTTCTGGACGAAGGATAGCAAGATACCGTTCTCTTCCCCAACCAATACCGGACTTCTCCAGCAAGCGAACCCAATCGGTGCGAGTCCAGCGTTCATCTGAGAACGAAATATAGCCATGTCGCAGCATTTCCGAAAGCCTCTTTACCGGGAAACCTTCGACAATCCAATCAAGTATCCCTACAACCGCTTTCCCAGCATCACAAAAAACAAGCGGCAGCCCGTTCGAGAGCGTAAATTCGACGCCCAGTGCTTCGGCATGCGATTGAATAATGGGCGCATAATGTTCATAATCTGACAACATGATTTCCATCTTATCAAGAGCCGCGGGATCGGATAGGATTCTTCGAAATCCCTCTTTGACCTCCGCTAGGCTTCCGGTTGCGCGGAACATCGCGAATTGATTCTTTGAGAACGCTTCGTTCCTATAAAATGGAGCATCCGAATTCAGGATGCAGAGACGCTCCCCCGACAGCTTGTGGATCATGTTCCGCTCCACCAACGTCCACCCTGTTGGCGCAAGCGCCAGATAGATGGTTTCGTCCCCGCCTGGCTTCAAGTAGTCAGCCAATCCGGCAGCATCCGTCAGGTAATTTTTCCTTAGATACGTCTCATAGGCTGCAAGCAGTCGCTTCAAATATTCGCCTTTATGCAGATTCGTGAAACACTCCGCCTTCACTTCATCCGAACGAAGACCGGCCAGCCGCATATCGAATATAACACGATTCAATTGATTCACGATTCCCGGTTTCAGCATGGACTCGTTTATATAACTCATCGGATTCTCTATGGCCAACTGCTTCATCAGCTCACGGACAACCCAAACCGCTTGCCCCTCATCAAGCAGTCTGATGTTTCTGCGAAACAGCTCTGACTTTGTATTCGCAGTCACTGTTCCACGGAGAGTCTGCACTTCTACGTTAAAGACAGCTTCATAACGCTTGCATATCTGCTCGAGCAGTTGGTGTCCTTGGGCATAGGATCTGGCCAACAACACTTTCGGAGATAATGGAGCCTCGTTGATTTTCTGATACAATCGATCGATCAGATCCATGTAAAAGCCTCCCTGCGAATTCATTTAACCTCATTTTACAATTTCGAATAGACAGCAGGATGTCAGCGAATGTATGTTCCGAAAAACGAAACACCCCGCTTGGGATCAAGCGAGGTTCGTTAACGCATCTGCAATCAGCCCGTAAATGTAAACTGAATTTACCGATTTACTCGTGACTTCTTGACTTACAGAGGTCCCTTTAAGCCGTACATGATAATAGGGATATATTCTTTCGAATTCTTTGAACGTAATGGTACGGGACATTTTCAGAGTGGAGCTTGGTCCGTTATCCTTTGCTTCACTGATGATAAGTTTAGTTCCATCCGTACTGACTCGAAACCATAAGGGTGTCTTTTTGTTTTGTGGGACGGTATGTATCTCGAAGGATTGGCTCTCGGCCCGTTCAATAATTCGATTCCACGTTTCAAATGCTTGCAAGGTCTTCCCCTCCCTAT
Organism: Paenibacillus sp. PL2-23; assembly: GCF_040834005.1. NCBI lineage: Bacteria > Bacillati > Bacillota > Bacilli > Caryophanales > Paenibacillaceae > Paenibacillus > Paenibacillus sp. PL2-23. The sequence continues at coordinate 1,388,374 of NZ_CP162129.1, read as the reverse complement.
TCTCTATGAAAGATGGGTTTATCCACTTATTCTTCAATTTAAGCGATTCTCCTTCTAAATCCAGACCAATATTCCCATTTTTCGACACTCCGATAATCCAACCGAACCTGAGTCTCCTGGCGTAGATGACCATTCACTACTTTCGTTTCATCCGGCGATACTTTTCTTGATGCAGCACCTTACGCTTCTTGCTGGAATACTCGAAATTCTCTAGCTGACTGTATAGCTTAGCCGATTCCTCGACCATGGCCGGGCTGCTCATGGTGACTGACAATCGAAGCATTTGATCCGCCTGAGCTTTCAGCAGCTTCTGACCTTGTTCCATGTCGCCATTATCGAAAGCCACCATGGCATCCTCGATGACCTTAGCCGACTTTGTTAATTCGACCTGCTGCTCTACTATGGCGTTACCAGGTTCGTTCAGCAGATTGATATCCGATGTGAACGAAGCGGATATTTCTATCTGGGTGCTGCATGCTACCGCACTCTCCGTAACATCAATGTAGTCCCAGTTCAATTGAATCACGTTATGTTCGCCTTGAATGTGCGGGTAGAATGCCAGCTCGATAAGAATGGATTTTACCTCGTTGTGATAGATGTCACCTAATTGGAGAACCGGCTTGCCAGACTGCTCCTCTGCCAGATATCCGTAGATTGCAACGATTTGAGTGCCATCCGATGGATTAAGCGTAAGTTTAACGTTCTGGGCGACTACCGACAGCAATCCCTCAAGCTCTTGCTCAAAAATCTCTGGGATGCCGTCAGCCTTGTCGATATAGTAGAAATTGCCGCCGCCATGTTCGGCGATGCCTTCCATTAACTCCTCATCGAAACCGTCTCCAACACCCATCGTACTGATTCCTCCCCCGGACGA